>CAZQJY010000022.1:0-1154 GCA_964593465.1 uncultured Candidatus Saccharibacteria bacterium | reverse complement strand
TGCTCGACGAATCGAAAAAGCCAGGCAAAGCAAAATGACCTTCAAAGCACTGCCGTGACGCAGGTTACGAACCGGCAACGATTTGCACTCCCGAACAACTTTTGGTGACATACAATGATTCCTGACCGTACTGAAGAAATGATCCCCGATCCTACCGAAGAAATTAAAGCCATCCGCCATCGATTGGGCGCTGAATTTAATTACGACTTGGCTCTGATTTTTGCTGATATTCAACGGCGTCAGGAAGAATCAGGGCGGACATATATCAACCTTCCACCACGAAAACCGGCGGATAGCAAGCGAATGCGCGTGCGCGGGCGAACTAACTGATTTTTGATATTTGAATCAGCCTCGCCCGCCCGGTGTTCCTTGACGTTCGCTGCCACCGCCTGTGTCATTGTTGCCACAACCGCGTATACGGCAATTGCTCACTCTAAAAGGTCAGCTCCAATGTCCATCGACCAACTATTGACCGACTTTGGTCACGCAATTAGCACGGCTAACGTGGACTCAATGGAACAGCTCTTTCTTCCGCCCGACGACTCGACGGATGGACAAAACCGTCAGTCAAATCTTAGGGAACTAAGAAAGGATTGGAAAGAGAGGCAAGACGGCCCACCGATCAAACTCGACGTAGTGAGCGCCGTGATCAAACTACAAATGACGGATCAAGATCCTGATGGCCCACCGACGCCTCGCGGTAGTGAAATCGAACTCAAAATCGTTCGAACGGATGACGGATGGCATATCGAGTCCATGCGGTAAATAGAAGGCCAGTGAACGAACAACGCTTTGATTTCGCGAGGCGCGAGCCGAAGCTCAAGAAGCCCGGATGACCGCGACTGCTTCTTCCCACCAGGCTATGGGAAACGGTTCGGCAAGGCTTGCCCTGCCAGCGCACCTGCCGCAACGCGACAGACGAAAGCATCGAGAGAGGAATAAAACGGTCGACCAAAAAGAATCGTCAAGACCAAACTTTTAGCAGCCCAGCGCAGCCCTGGTAACAACCGCCAGCGATGTCAATCCGACCCTGAAAGGGGCGCTGGGTACCGATGCCAGCCCCACCATGAACGTCCCTTTCAGGGCTGATGCCGCATTGCCGGCACCTGACCTAGGCCTTCGGCCTAGGCTGTTTGAACCGACCCTTCGGGCCG
>CAZQJY010000021.1:0-1320 GCA_964593465.1 uncultured Candidatus Saccharibacteria bacterium | reverse complement strand
AGCTCTGCTGCCTGGCGGAATTTTTGAAACAAAAATTATGACTGGCAGCAATCCTTTTGAGGCAGCGATTTTTTGTTAGCTTGTTGGCTCCGGTTCCGGGTGCAGCTCTCGCCTTCAGGACTTGCCGGAGCTAACAGAATTCAATCCTGGCCAGCTGATCTTTTCTAATTTGTGTTAGCTGATTGGTTCCGGATCTGATCCCTGAAGATCTTCTCCGGAACTCTTTTAGCTAACTCCTTTATTTTTTTACTAATTCCTCCAGTTCTCCAGATTTGTTATTAATTATAAAATCAAGTGTGCCGACTTCCATAGAATAATTGGGAATTTCTTCATTATCAATCATTTCTTTTGCTCTTGTGTTCGCTTCTTCTTTATGCTTATTATAGCCCATTTCATAGCCTATATAAAATTCTGCTGTTAAAAAGGCTGCTACAATGACAATGCCTATTAATACTAAAATTGTTCTTTTCATAATTTTCTGCTTTAGTTGTTTTTATAATTAAATATTTCTATTATTTAGGTTAAATAACTTAATTAAAAAGCCGTTTTAAAACCTGCTTAGGTTTGTTTTTTATTCCCAGAGCCTTTTTGACAGATCTAAATTCTTTTGAGCTTCATTTACTGCTTTTTTAGCGTATGTCAATGAAAATGAGTGTTCTCTTTTATCTGGATTATTCTTGTAGAATTCATGCTTTATTTTCGCTTCTTCTAATTTGTATTCGTAATACTCAATACTTTCAGGCATTGATAAATTAATATCCTTTGCTCTTTTCTCCCAGTATTCGGCTTTGTTTTCGTGTGTGGTGGCTTTTTCTGAAAATTCAACCGCTTTGCCCATTCTGTTCCAGTTTCTTTCTATTAAAGCTCTGTGCCTTTTTTCGCTATGGTGACCAACTTTAATAGGTTCCCCAAGGCTCAAAAAATCTTTGCCCTCCTGAGAGGCTTCATAATATTGATTGCTTTTACTTTCTGCTGCTGCTGCCCAGTTATTATATCTGTTTGCTTTCGCTTCTGCTCTTGTCTGAGCATTTGTGCCGTCTGCTCTGATTATTGAATAAAAGAAAAATCCGTCTTTCTCATAAATAAGGTTAAAAACCTCACTTTCATTCTCTTTACCATATTTTGTTTGTACATTAATAATTTCCCCTTTAAAATGTCTTTCAGTACATTTAGCTAAAAATACATTAGGGCAGAATTTTGAATAAGTGTTCATAATTTTTATTTTTTTATTGTTAATATTAAATATTTAGGTTAAATAACTTAATTAAAATTTATGCTTAGGCATCAGGAAAATTGGCTTTTTCTGGAAGTGGTTTCCTG
>CAZQJY010000020.1:0-1326 GCA_964593465.1 uncultured Candidatus Saccharibacteria bacterium | reverse complement strand
CACGGCTCCAGCGTAGGCAGGGCAGATCAGCCTGCTCTGGCGAGGGTGGTGTCGTGTCGGTGTTCACGTCGGTGGCAACCGGTGCAGAGTCCGACCAGGTTGGCCAAGTTGGTCGGGCCGCCGTCGGACCATCGTCTCGGGTGGTGGATGTGGTCGATGCCGTTGGTGCAGTGATCGGTGTGGCAGCGCCCCTGCTGGGTGATCCAGATGGCGTGCCGCTGCTTGGGCGTGGCCTCGCGATACCGGCGGCCCACGTCGAGCACCTCGGTGTTGCGGTCGATCCGGTCGACCAGCACCGGGATCAGGTCGGCGCCGCAGGCCAGGTGAGCGAGCAGGTTGGGGCCGATGTGGCCGAATCCGACCAGCACGGCCGGCTCGCCGGTCGTGAACGCGCTGTCGGTGTCCGGAGCCAGCGCAGCCTTCAACTGCCCGGCGTCGACGGTGACATGGATCTGCGGACGGACCGTGCCGTCGGAAGGCAGACCCTCGGCCAACACCTTCGTCAGCAACTCGTCCAGACCGTCGATCCGCCGGCCGGCGGCGGTGCGGTCGTCGCCGCCCTCACGCGGCACCGACCACGACCGGAGCACGGTCTTGAACTTCGCCCCGACATCCGTGGGCAGGAAACCGGTGACATGCCACCCGTCGGGAACGGCGTACAGGTTGAAGTCGGCCTTCTCCATGCCCTTGATCCAGGCCTGGTCGAGCTCATCGGGATACAACGTGGCGCGCATGCGATCGATGATCGCCTTGAGTCGTGACGGCTGGAACGTCTCGGCGACGGTCACCAGAGCCGACTCGGCCTTGGTCACCTCGTCGGTCTCGATGTGGGCCAACGCGAAGGTCAGTCGGTCCATGTGTTCCAACGACATCCGGCCCGCTCGGGCCGACTCCCCCACGCGCGGGAGTACACGCATCGTGTCCGCCGCGCGCACCATCGCCCGCGTCCGGCCCGCATCCTGACGCAACTCACGCCGCGCCCACGTCGACGTGCTCGGCGCGTCCTCGATCAGGTAGCCCTTCGTCTCATCGAACTCGGCCAGCCGGTCGGCCATGGCCGCATCGATCGCGTCGCGGGCGGCGGCCAGCGCACGGAGTTCATCCGGAGTTGAGCTGGTCACCGAACGCACCGCGTGCGCAGCGGCACGCATCGCGCCGATCAACTCGTCAACCCCCGAAGACATACGAGCACAATATCGTACCCCTGTTCGAATGTCAACCTTTTTCCATTGTCATTTCAGTCAATATTGCAGCAGGACCGCCATACCACGGCCCTCCGACAACCGACTCAGCCGACAAATGTGGAAGGGCGTAACCTGCTTGTAA
>CAZQJY010000019.1:0-1389 GCA_964593465.1 uncultured Candidatus Saccharibacteria bacterium | reverse complement strand
GAGTGAGTCCCGTCATGTGGTGTAGGAGGCGGGGCCGGTCCTCGGGGTGAGGGTGGTCATCGTGCGATTCTCGGTAGCGACCAAGCAACCAAGGACACCGCACGATGACCGTTCACGATTCTGCCCTGTCGGCTCTTGCCGCGCGCCTCGCTGGCACCGACGCCTCACTGACCACGTCGCTACGCGACATCCTCGCCGCCGCGTTGCAGGAGTTGATCGAGGCCGAGCTGACCTCCACGATCGGCGCCGCTCCCGGCGAGCGCAGCCTCGAACGCACGGCGCAGCGCAACGGGCATCGCCCGAAGCTGTTGTCGACCCCGGCCGGCGACGTGGAGGTCGGGATCCCGAAGCTCCGCCAGGGGTCGTTCTTCCCGGAACTGCTCGAGCCGCGGCGGCGCATCGACAAGGCGTTCTGGGCGGTGATCATGACCGCCTACATCACCGGCACGTCCACCCGGAAGGTCGACGACTTGGTCCGGGCGTTGGGCTGTGACAGCGGGATCTCGCGCTCGACGGTGTCGAGGATCTGCGCCCAGATCGACGCCGACGTCCACGTGCTGCGCACCCGCCGGCTCGATCACCAGCCGTTCGTCTACGTCTGGTTGGACGCCACCTACGTCCATGTCCGCGAGCACCGCCATGTTGTGTCGAAGGCGGTCGTGATCGCCACCGGCCTGCGTGCTGACGGCCATCGTGAAGTGCTCGGTGTCGATGTCGGCGACTCGGAGAACGAGACGTTCTGGCGTGAGTTCCTCACCGACTTGAACGACCGTGGCCTGGCCGGCGTCCGGCTCGTGATCTCCGACGCCCACGCCGGTTTGGTGAAAGCGATCGGTCGTTGCTTCCAAGGCGCCGCCTGGCAGCGCTGCCGCGTCCACGCGATGCGCAACCTGCTCGCCGCGGCACCCCATCGGCAGCGGGCGATGATCGCCGCGCTGATCCGCACCGTGTTCGCGCAACCCGACGCTGCGACCGCCCGCACCCAGTTGCGCGCCGTCGTCGACCAACTCGCTCCCTACGCCCCGAACGTCGCCGAACGGCTCCAAACCATGGAGACGGACGTGCTCGCCTACACCGCGTTCCCCGCCGCGCACTGGTCGAAGATCTGGTCGAACAACCCGATCGAACGGTTGAACCGCGAGCTCAAGCGCCGCACCGACGTCGTGGGGATCTTCCCCGACCGCGCCTCGGTGATCCGGCTCGTCGGCGCACTGCTCGTCGAGATCAACGACGAGATGATCGCCGCCGAACGCCGCTACATCGCCGCCGCCTCCGTCGCCGACCTCACCAACAACACCGACCAACTACCGTTGCCCGCAGCACCCCGAACCTGACAACAGCAACCGGGGAACGCACGAAGTCACCTACACCACGCGACGGGACGCAATC
>CAZQJY010000018.1:0-1532 GCA_964593465.1 uncultured Candidatus Saccharibacteria bacterium | reverse complement strand
CCAGTGATGGACAGGCTGAAGCGGACCCATTTCCTCGAAGGCCTGACTGGCAAGGTATTCCTCAGTCAGTATGACGCGCTGCGATGCCTGGACACAACTGATCGGCCAAGCACGAGATGAACTCAATGCAACCGTGCGGGCACCCCTCACCGCGACCGTCGCAGCCAGCAAGTCAACCGATCCACGAATCCTTAGTATTGACCGTTCGAGCGGTATTTTTGTGTGTCACAAAATGCGTTTTCTGTCCCCTCGAGTGGAAATGAGCCACGGTCTGGTGAAACGTAGCCGAAGGCGAGCGTGCCGTCCGTGTCGGACAGCTCTCGTTGTCGTGCCGATCGGGCGTTGCCCTCGAGGCCTGTGAGATGCGCCCAGGCCTTGGCGGGCAGAAGGTGAGGCACTCCTTGTTTGGTACAGATGAGGTGGCCCTGGCTCTTCATTATCGTCTAGGCGAAGCCGTGATAGGTGTTGATCTCGATGCGGAACATCAGTGCGCGCGGCGGCGTGGCGGTCGCCTGTGCAGCGACCCGCGCCACAGTCGCCCGCGCGACACTGAGGAGGAATGCTTGCCCGGGAGGCTCGGACGGGCTGCCGCACCTGGCAATGTTGGGGCGCGGCTCTTCGGCCAGCCTGCGGGCGATCTCTCAAGCCGAGGGGATCGCACTGCTGCCGTTCGGCATCGAACGCGTCGAGCCGGGGACCTGTCGTTCTTTTGAGGCAAACTAGGCCTTTTCGTCGGCAGCGTCTCATGCTACTCACCGCGCGTCGATATATCGAGAAGGGCAGATTTATGGACAAGAAAACGTCACTTGCCGCGTTGGCCGCGCTGGGACAGGAAACCCGCCTGGATATTTTCCGCCTCCTTGTGCGCGCGGGGCCAGAAGGGGTTGCAGCGGGTGAGATTGCGACGCGGGTCGGCGCAGTTCAGAACACGACGTCCTCGCATCTCAAGATCCTGACGCATGCGGCGCTCATCCGACCCGAGCGGGATGGCCGGACCGTGCGCTACGTCGCCGACATGACCGGATTCCGTGACCTGCTCGCGTACCTGATGGAAGACTGCTGCAACGGCGCGCCGGAACTCTGCCGTCCAGTCATCAATGCCGTCACCTGCGATTGCTAGGAGCGTTTTCTATGTCCGACAGACTCTACAACGTCCTTTTCCTCTGCACGGGGAACTCCGCCCGTTCCATCCTCGCCGAAGCGATCCTGAGGAATCTCGGCACCGGTCGCTTCAACGCCTTCTCCGCCGGATCGCAGCCCAAAGGCGAAGTGCATCCCTTCGCGCTCGAACTCCTGCAGAACCTGAAGCTGGATGCGTCTTTCGCGCGCTCGAAATCCTGGGAGGAGTTCGCGAGGCCCGGATCGCCTAAGATGGATTTTGTCTTTACCGTCTGCGACAACGCCGCAAACGAAGCCTGCCCGGTCTGGCCCGGACAGCCGATGACAGCGCATTGGGGCATTCCGGATCCCGCAGCCGCTGAAGGCACGGATGCCGAGAAGCACCTGGCTTTCGCGGATGCCTATCGGCAGCT
>CAZQJY010000017.1:0-1591 GCA_964593465.1 uncultured Candidatus Saccharibacteria bacterium | reverse complement strand
CTGTCATCCCGACTTCACAGGACAAATCAGAATTATTTCTGGTTTGTCCTTTTTTATTTTGGTGTAAGTTGCTGTCTATCATGTAGATATATTTGACAGCTTCGTTTACCCGGCCAGTTCGAAGTGAACTATTTTCAAAATGCAGTTTTTCGGGGAAGATCGAACTGATGACCTCCCGTTTTTTGTCTATATCGGCGGTTTCATAGATATAATCCAGCTTTAAGAGATTGTCGATCCCTTTATCAAGCAGGGCTTTAATATTTATATCGTTATGAGAAAGTCCGCCTAGTTTGGCCTGCAGCTTTTCTACCTTTCTGCTATAGTCCGATTTCATTTCCCTGAAATCCTCAGGTTCTATTTGTTTAGAAGAGAGCAAATCGCGGATATAGGACAATTTATCTTCCAGTTCCCTGATTTGCTTTTGGAGTTGTTTTTTGTCATCCAATAAATGGGCAGTTTGGCCCCGCCAGGCTTCCTGTAAAACGATCTTATATAGTTCTGCCATCTCAGGACGTGGGATGTACTTTTTCAGCTCATAGACGAACTGCTGGTTAACTGCATCAGCCCTGAATCTGAATTTACAGCTCGCAGAACAGTGATAGTAGGAATAGCGTTTAGTGAGTCCTTTTGATGCGCTCCCTGTCAATATTTTGCCACATGAGGGGCAAACCAGAAAGCCCCGTAGCGGCAGCGTTGAGTTGGAGACTACTTTTAGCCGGTATTGGTTTCGTTTTCTGCCATCCAGTACATCCTGTACCTGGTAAAACAAATCTTCGCTTATCAGCGGCTCGTGCTGTCCTTTGACAAAGCGGCTTTCATCGTCCTTGTATTTGGGGATAAATATCTTCCCGCAATAAACAGGATTACGGATCGCAAACCAGAAAAGCCCTTTGCTGCCTGTAAACCCCTTTTCCTTGGCCATTTTAAAGACTTGTTCGGTATTATACACCCCTTTGGCAATTTCTTCAAAAGACCGGCGTAGGATACCTGCTTGAGGTTCGTTGATGGCAATGTATTTTCTTCCCGCTTCATCGGTCTTGTTAATGTAGCCGACAGGGGCCAGGCCCATATAGCGGCCTTCTTTTTTTGCCCTTCGCATGCCGTTGATGACATTCAATGCCCTCCGGTCATTCTCCACTTCCGGGGCTGCCAAATAAAAGGCCAGCATCATTTTGTTTTCCGGTACGGATAAATCCAGCGGCTGTTCTATTGCCTGCGGTTCCACGCCTAACTTTCGCAGCGTGTTGATCATCTGGTAGGCATCCCCGGCATTGCGGCTAAACCTGTCCCATTTAAGGAACAAAACCAGGTCGGCTTTCCCTTTGTGCTTTTTAAGCTCCAGCAAATATGCCTTCCATTCCGGGCGGACAAACGTCTTAGCAGAATGGTCTTCAAACATCACCCTGCGGATG
Source organism: uncultured Candidatus Saccharibacteria bacterium (assembly GCA_964593465.1). Taxonomy (GTDB): domain Bacteria; phylum Patescibacteriota; class Saccharimonadia; order Saccharimonadales; family Saccharimonadaceae; genus Mycosynbacter. Next base: position 179 of record CAZQJY010000017.1, on the reverse strand, counting down.
GAGATGTTGTGAATGGCACAATACTTGCGCAGCAGCTCTTCCTGGCTGCGTTGGGAGTAGCCTTTATCGGCCTGTTCGTCCGTGCTTACCCGTATGTACAAATCAGCTACCTTCATACTTGCTTCCACACCTGTCCAAAACGTTTTTTTGATCGATAAAATCAGCCAACTAGCTGTTCT
>CAZQJY010000016.1:0-1600 GCA_964593465.1 uncultured Candidatus Saccharibacteria bacterium | reverse complement strand
GGATACCCCCGGATCAAAGCTTGTTGACAGCTCCCCGAGGCTTTTCGCAGCCTTCCACGTCCTTCATCGGTAATATACGTCTAGGCATCCATTGTGTGCCCTTGAGTACCTTTTTATGCATTGACTTAACTAGTAATTGCTATGAAACAAATTACTTGCCGTCAATCTATAAAAACTCTAATTTCTTCTGTAAATTGTTAACGTTCATGCACATCACACTTTTGAGAGCACACTTGAGTTCATCACGGTAGGTGGTGGACTGTCTGTTTGCGCTCAAACTCTTCAGAAAGCAGCTTTCTGATAATACCACCTTGCCTCGCAACTTGTAAAGTGGTAGTTTGTTGTATTTTGTACTCGCTATAAGATACGTAGTACTTAAGTGTATTTCACACCGCCAGAGGTTCTCACAGGAACGTTCGCTTCACTGGTATCCAATATAGCACGTTGTGATGACTTTTACAATAGATTTTTGAAAGATTTTTCTTATCTTCACTATCCTGACACAAATAAAATACCCTACGAATGGTGGGCGATGAGGGACTTGAACCTCCGACCTCGTCATTATCAGTGACGCGCTCTAACCAGCTGAGCTAATCGCCCCCGATTCGTAGGGTATTTATAAATTCTGGTGGAGTGTTCCAGACCGAGGCCTGGTTCACCCCATATGGAAAGGTGCAGTTGACGACTATTATGTCTCGTCGAGGGACATTGCAAGCAAGCTTGCTATTTTGCTTCATGCGCTTTACCGAACCCCATTTTGCTTCACAAAATATCGGAATTCGAGGCCTGATAATCAGACCAAGTTTTGAGCCCATCTTTCGATGGGCACAAAACTTGGTGGAGCGTCGGGGACTCGAACCCCGGACCCCCTGCTTGCAAAGCAGGTGCTCTAGCCAACTGAGCTAACGCCCCAAAATGTGATTTTCCTCTGGTACTCTCCGTTCAGGATAACGCCAGACTTCATCCATTTTAGCGTAGATATGATGAATTTGCAATAGTGAGCTATGCGTTTGGGGCATAAAACCAAACATGCCTGTGCTATACTAAGGCGTATGGGATATGAATTTAGCTTTGGCTGGGCATTTACTGGCCTCGGAGTCATGATTGTCGCAACAATTTTTTTGCGCTTCTATCGACTAATTGCCGACAACCTCGGATCGGGTATTGCAGACTATGAGCACTATAAGCTATACGCACTCATAGCCATTGGGATAGGATTCCTTACTATGCTCAATATCGTACCGTTCCTCCTATATACAGTGGCCACTATGGTCTTTGGAGGAGGCGCAGGCGGTGGAGCTGAAACTACACCAGTTCCTTCAGACGACTTATTATAGACATAGCCAACGAACGTAAATACCCTCCATCTGGAGGGTATTTACGTATATATTAACAATCTGGTTATGCAAATCATCAAACAGTCTTAAGTATAGATTTTTGTTGAACTTTGTCTTGTCTTCCAAAGAAGATCGATTATTGTGTAAGCTCAGCACAATAACAAGACCGACCTAGCTCTACCATTGATTGCTCGAATGATAGGCATAGTTTCTCCCTAGAAAGGAGGTAATCCATCCGCACCTTCCGGTACGGATACCTTGTT
>CAZQJY010000015.1:0-1820 GCA_964593465.1 uncultured Candidatus Saccharibacteria bacterium | reverse complement strand
AGCTCTGCTGCCTGGCGGAATTTTTGAAACAAAAATTATGACTGGCAGCAATCCTCTTGGAGCAGCGATTTTTGTTAGCTTGTTGGCGCCGGTTCCTGGTGCAGCTCTCGCCTTCAGGACTTCCCGGAGCTAACAGAATTTCATCCTGGCCAGCTGATCTTTTATATTTTGTGTTAGCTAATAGGTTCCGGATCTGATCCCTGGAGAACTTCTCCGGAACTCTTTAAGCTAACTTATACTAAACTATATTACTTACAATAAAGTTGATGTTTGTATAGGTTTTTTCATCTTTTGTTGTTGTGCTGATTTCTATTTTCTGGCACTCTACAATAATTTTTGCTCCTTTTTTTAAGGTCTTCATTAGCTCCTCCGGTTGTTCTCCTGAAGCTACCCATCTCACACAATTATAAAACTGTGGTTCGTAAATCGTTTTTTGATTCTCATCTTTTTTTGACGTTGGGAAATTATGAGCAACTGTAAAATTGATTACTCCTTTATCTTCTCCGATTTTTCTGAATGTTGCGTCTGCGGTTAAATGTCCGTCAAATACGCTGTGAAATAAATTTGCCATGATTTTGAAATTTGATTGTTAAATATAAAATATTTGCGTTAAATAACTTATTTATTGTAATTAATAATAAGAACTCCAATGTAATTTTTCACCGTTATATTTTGAGGCGTCGTAGGCCTCATTGATTTTAACAGTAGCATATTTTGTTATTCTTCTTTTAAATGGTTCCCCAATTTTACTTTCTTTATTAGGTGTACAGGTTCCCTGGTCTTGCTTATAAAATTCTTTATGCTTTCCTATCTCCTGAAGAGTAACTGTAGATTTATTTCTACTTATAACAAGGAAAAAATTAATGTTTGTCTGCTCATATCCCCAATCACTATATAAAATTGTTCCTTCCTGAATGGTTTCAATTTGCTTTTTTTTACCCTCAAAGTATTGAGTTCTCTTTTCGTGATCTTTTCTGATTATTTCTTTTATTCCTAAAAGCTTTTCTTCTCTGGCTTGCCCATTTACACAAGTGTTATAATATGAAGGCCTGGAGCTTCTCCCAATAAATACAGAATAGTAAAATGATCCTTCTTTTTGAAAGGTTACAATTTCAGAATTTAGATATACTTCACGTTCTATATCTGAGGCATTTTTTGTAAAATTATTGATTCGGATTTCTCTTTTCATAATTCAATTATTTTAAATATTTAGGTTAAATAACTTAATTTAAAAGAGAGAGAAAACTCTCTCTTTATTTACTTTTTTAATCTCTTTAGATATATCTCTCCTGGTTCTTTATCCCCATAACAATGTGTTACAGAAACAACTTTATAGAGGATATTACCTAATTTATAATTTTCTCCTTTTTTGGGTGGTGAAAAGAAATGCTCATCTGAAATAAATTTAGCTTTCTGTTGCTCTCTTACTTCATAAACATAATACATTCTTTCCATCCTCATACATACTTCTGAAACGAATTCCGCCATCATGTTACTGATAAAATCATCAGTTGGAAGGATGGGCTTTAATTCTTGTACAGATAGTGATTTAAAAAATCTTCTATCTAGTAAATCATCCAGATAAACTTTCAGCTCATCGCTAGGATCATTCTCATTAGTAAGGTGGATTTTATGGTTTCCATGTTCTAATTCCTCCACGTCATCAATAACAAATATTTTACCTGTTCTGACTAGTTTATACTTTGTGTTTAATAATTCTTTTTTAGTTTTCATAATAAAGATGTTTTTTTGGTTAAAGATTTAATAAAATTTATGCTTAGGCATCAGGAAAATTGGCTTTTTCTGGAAGTGGTTTCCTG
>CAZQJY010000014.1:0-5232 GCA_964593465.1 uncultured Candidatus Saccharibacteria bacterium | reverse complement strand
CGGAGAAGCTGGTAGACAATACCGCGAGTGATAGTACGAATAAGCCACATTTACGAAGCATTTCCTTTTTCCTTTTTCTCAGGCGGAAATGAACAATTTGAAGCAGCAAAAAGACCACCATACATGTAGATGCCACCAGACTGCTCACATTTCTCCTGTGGGGATTTATAACCAATTTCTAACCTGTGCCGCTCGTCAAGCCGTAAAAGTTGCGGAAGTACAAACAGCAAAAAGACCGCAATGATAGCAAAAAACCAAACAAACTCATCGCTAAAAAATTGCTTGATTTGTTTCATTATGAGGGGTCTCCTTTTTCCTTGTATGAATGACCGCAATGATAGCAAAGCTTATCTTTGCGATGCATAAAATAATCAATAAGTTGCTGAATTAGCAGCAAGCCGAAGCCAAATAGTATGCCTGTGCCGAAATTATCACCTAGCATTATTTTTCGCCTCTGTATGAGATACGTGTTATGAAGTAGTAGCAGATGAAAGCAGCAAATTGAATCACGAAGAACTTGATTATTGCGTTGTCTATAATGGTGGTGAGTTCTTCCGGTGTCATAGTGCTACCTTGGGTTTGTGATGCTGTAGAGCGATTTAAATATGATATCTAGGACAATCTTAATACCAGCACCTGTAGCGATGATAATGAGTAGTTTGTCGAAGTTTTCTGCTACTGTTAGTAACATAATTTGTGCCAATTGTTCTGTTGTCATGTCTTTGCTTTAGATGAAATACAGGGTGGGGGATACCTCGCTGAATATCCCCCTGAGTGGCTACACTCGACCGTGGAGACCACGGTTGACGAGAGAGCGGAAGAGCTTGAAACCTACGCCGAATCCAATGAGGACTGCTAGGGCTACCCAGTTTTCTGTGAAGTAACCAATAACGGTTGTAACAATTCCAGTAGCCTCTGCTGCTGTAATCAGTTCCATCTGTTTGCACCTTTCTGGACATGTTAGCTGTTTTTAGGAAACCCTCTATTACAAGAGGTGGTGGGGATTGCCAGCCATACATGTCCAGTATGGCAACCAGCGGTGCGCCAAACGCGTTTACCGTCCGCTGTGTCTAGTGTCCGCTCCGCCCCTTTATACGGAGTAATAAGTATGTTCTCAAACGTATATTTTGATTTACCTAAAGTTTAACAGAGGTACAAAAGAGGAGTGGACACTAGACGGATTGTTAAAGAACGTGATTTTGCAGAACAAAAATAGAACTAGCTTTGTGTGGGCAATGTGCCTGTCGGGTCTAGTGCATTTGAGCCAGGAAGTGGCACGGCGTTTTCGATAAGTTGATATTGTTCATCATTAAGAAATACACGTTGGCGATACTGACTACCTGAGGGTTGATTCCAATAGATATCGAGAGCGTGGTATGGGTTACCAGTCTTTTTCGAGGTTTCTGTGATTGGTGCGACACGTGAGATTTTAGATATCACGTTATCTGATACAGGGTTGGTATTTTGAAGTGTTGCAGTCATTTGATTATTCCTTAATTATTGTGACTTTATATAGATACCTTGTGGTAGGGCAATCATACAACCTTGGATAATAAAAACACAAGCAATTGAGGATTTTGAATAGAAAAAGGCATGATTGTTATACCATGAATGAGAGTGATATTTAACGTCGCACAATGTATAGGCAGCGACGTTAAAATCTAATGAATCTACCCCTTAAAAAGAACAAAAAACATACAATAACATATATTGTGTACTTTTAGATTTTGGGCATTATTTATGCGCAGGGTGAGGGTTGTAGTTTTGTACACAGCTTATGCTATAATGACAGAGAACAAGGACAAAACAAACATGCCATATATCATCATCGCAGTACTTTTTATAGTAATCATCATCGTGCTTTATAGTCTAATGCATAAAGTAGGGAAACTCGAATGGCGGAAACCTACGCAAATATCAGGGAAATATAAACGCAAATATCAGTATAAGTACAATAAAAAGTCATCTATTATGACAAAAACTGAAGTGCGATTTTATGAAAAGCTCAATACAATCATGGGTGAAAAGTACTATATAGTACCACAAGCACATTTGAGTACATTTCTAAATCATAAAATACCCAGGCAAAACTGGCGAGGTGCTTTCTCGGTTATCAATGGTAAGTCCGTTGATTTTTTAGTTTGCGACAAAGAAACCTCAAAGCCAGTTATCGCTATAGAGCTAGATGATTGGACACATATGAAAGCAGACAGAATAGAGCGTGACGAGCTTGTAAATACTATATTGAGCGAAGCCGATGTACTCCTAGTGCGATTCAGGGCGGGGGAGTGGGATACGAGCCGTGCAATCTTTGATAAAATCGTTGGACAGATTCCAAACTTTCCACTCGGTCGGACACATTCCGAACTTTGACTTTGGTTGGACAAATTCCAAACTTTCCACTCGGTCGCTCAATAGAGCGATTTTTAATTACAAATCAAACTGCCGAGCTACCTTGGCTTTTCGGACTTCGTAAATTGCTAGGGCATCATTTGCGAAGACTTGGTCTTTGAGATCCGTGGGGATGCGCCAATCGTGAATTTTGTTATAGAATTTTACGGGTTTGTTCAGGTTTTTAGAGGCCCAGTAGCGACGTTTGCCATGGATTAGATCCATGTCTTTGGTGATGTACTTGCAGATGTAGGCTGCAGCTTTTTCGTTGTCTTCGTCGAGATGTTGCACGTTAGTGAAACCATAGCGGAAGGCGGGGAGGTTGTAGACGCGTTTGTTGTTTTGGATAACTTTAGTTTTTTTGAGTTCACCAGTGTAGCCCTCAAACATGCCGTGGAAGTGTATAGCACCGTCTTTGTGCTTTTCTGGTACTATGACGTACTTTAGGTCGCCGTTGTGTTTGCGTTGTTGCCTCCAGAGCCATGATTGCATTTTGTTCGTGCAGCCTAGGAGGTCGTAGCGGTCGACTTTTTTTGGTGAGAAGGTGAACGTGGCGAATAGTGTAAAATTATTGCATTTGGCGTAATCGAACATCACGGATCGGGTACGGCGGACGGAGCGTTGTATATTATCTTCGTAGTTTTCTATATCTTTTATTGTTTTTGTTTCTTTGGTTTTATTATTTTTATTCATAAAATCTTCGTCAGGATTGGCTAAGAAGTTGCGGGGTTTAGTAAAAAAAGTTACTTTGAACATATCGGGGTACTCCTTTACGATATCGTTTACTGGTTCTATCATTTTCTTACCCTGTACCCCTATAAAAGTATGTTAAGTGTCCTGCTATCGAGTAGCCCCTACGGGGCATCTTTTCATGGAGGAAAATGCTCCAATTTAGTGTTTGGGTCGTAACCATTAAATTTTTTGGCTTTTTTTAGTGCAAGTTGCAACTGTATTATTAATTCTCTGTCTTCGGGAAACAAACCAGGAAAAGAGTGCATTTTTATAGCAAGTCTTTTGGCTTTTTCAAGCTGAAAATCTATATTATACTGGCGGAGCGCGTGAGCGTTTGCCGTGGTGGAGGGCACGCCCACCGAACGCGCAGACAAGCTGCTAGCGTTCTCGCGCCCGTCTTTGTGATTATCTACCATTTTCGACGCCTTTTTTTACCGTCGTAATGTGATACATCATCAAATTGGAGCATTTGAGATTTAGCACTGACAACTTTTTGATATGTATCAAAAATCTTGCGCAATTCACGACTGTGCCAAAAATAACCTGTTTTCTTTACATCACCGATTAAGCTACCATCATAATCTACCTCTAATGTCATGCCATCATATGCACGATTGCGAGTGAATACACCAAACCAAGTACTGCAACTAATCATATTATCGCACTGCTCACGAAATGGCTTTGCTATACGCATAAATAATTGGCTTGTACCAATTATTACTTTGCGTTGTTTGCGTTGCTGAGAAATCTCGGTAAATACATAGGGTGGTATGCCTTTTGACTCAAGAGCGTTAAAATACGTGTGTATTTCATCAATAAGATAAATAACACCGTATTTGCCGTTTTGTGTGTTTACAAGTAGATCCATCAACTCATCAGCGGTTTGAAAATGTTGTACATCATATGGTACGTTCAATTGAAGATTTGTCACCACAAGTGCCTTTGGATAGCGGTTTTTAATCTCTACCATATGACGTACGGCACTAATGGTTTTGCCCGAACCTTGACGACCAATATATACCTGAAAACCATGCACCCGAAATGCCTCTTTGTCGCGTTTATCTCTCTGGTCGTCAAGCCAAGCTTTGATATGTACTTCGCGATATTTTTGTACGAAATCTAGAAAAGCCATCACTTAATCCCCAATATCGGTATTTTTCGTAGTATCCACATAATGGCATGATATAAATGTTCACCCATGAAAACCGCAGATACTACGACTAATACTACAAAGGTGAGAAGGGGAGAAAGAACATATCTTATATACTGTATACTCGTTTCTAATAGATTTGCAAGCTCATCTGAAAAGTCTAAAAGCATTTGTGGTGTTGGTGGCAAATCTGGCATCAAAGCAAATACTGTTGTTAAAAGTGTCATTGCTGCAATTATTATAAAAACTATCATTTTAAGCCCTCACTATACTCATATATTTATTACGCATTAGCTCAATAAGCACACCTACAACTGCGAGTCTCAAAAACCAAACACCAGTTTGCCAAAGAGTCGGGAAGTTTTCTTCCAAGGCACTCAGACGTATACAAACACCCTGACTTCCAAGTACATTTGGTGCACAAAGTCCTGAGCAAACACCATATTGCGAAGAGCCACCACCCGTACAATGCCACTCATCTTTGTTATCGCTATCAACGATAGTCATGAGCGCAGTAATTTGTGCTTGAATAAATACAAAGGGATAAGTCAAAAAACCAAGTTTGTTATGCATGTAATCATTTAAATCTGTAAATGCATTGAGAAAAATATTACCATCATCAGGCACTAATAAGTTGCCAAGCCAGTTAGAAAACCCCACAAAAATATCAACAAATGCACTCCATGCCTCTTGAATAGTAGTTACAGTTACGTCGATAAAATCAGCAAACCAACATCCAATATCAAGAGGCGCGCAACCACCGTCTACTGGAGGTGGAGTATAAGTACCATCTATAGGGGTTGACTCGCCAAAGTTGGTGTTAAATGTAGTGGTACGAGGGATATTACCATGAGATGCAAGGCACTCGTTATCACCAGATGTACCCGAAAACATCATGCCAGTACCGCCTGTAGCATTAGTTCTAACACCCCATGTGGAGCCTGTGGAGTCAAGTGAGG
>CAZQJY010000013.1:0-13503 GCA_964593465.1 uncultured Candidatus Saccharibacteria bacterium | reverse complement strand
GGTTCGAATCCCTCCACCCCAGCCAAGAAAAAAGAAGGTATGATGTACCTTCTTTTTTCTTGGCTGGGGTCTAGATATCAAGCGCTTGGCGAAATACCTCGAGAGTTGGTTTCTGATCCAACACCTGATATACGGCCATAGCTCTACCGTTGTCATCGTACCGTACTACAGTGCCGGCTTCTGTAACACCTAACTGTGCAGCAAGTTCGTACTCGATAACTATATGTGCACTAAATATTGCTACATCGGCAGGTAGCTTGTCGAAATTATCTCGCAACATATCATTGAGCTGAGTGCTTGCTTGTTGCGTTGGATCGTAAAAAAATATGAGTCGTTTTTTGCCAGCTGCTTCCTGAAAATCTTCTAAAGTAAACTTTTGATACTGCGCCCGCTCGGGCGTAGTGCTACCTTTCGATTCATTTGTATTGCTTGCCTCGCCCTCGTCTGTGCTTGGAGATGAAGTTTGATTAGTCGATGATATCTCTTTGTCGCTTCCCGCACTTTCTTTCTTTTCACTCTCTTGCGTCACTGCGGCCTGCGGCTTAGTAGTGCTAAAAAGTACCGCTACACCAATACCAAGCACTACCACAACTACAACACCTATTAGTAGGTATTTTTTCTTCATCAATAGCTTTCTCCTTTTTTACGCACAGCATGTCTTGAGTATAGTTTCAAAATTTCTCCAACTACAAGGGGTAGCGCAACACCAACTAATAAACCTAGGAATATATCTACTGCTCGCAGTGGTACGACATCCAAGAGTGGTGCAACCAAACCTGTAAACGATATGGCAAGTAAGAAAAGTGTCGCCAAGGCACCTGCATATATTAGAGGACTCCACGTACGAAAACGAACAAATGTCGAGGTATGATCACTTCTTGCGGTGAGTGCAAGCACCACACATATGATTACAAGAATAAAGAAGACGAGTGACTGAAGCTGCACCGCGCTGGTCGTCGATGATATAGACTGTAATACATATAGACTTACAGAAACCGACATGACAGATAGAACCACCGCTCGCACCACAAGATACTTTGGCAACACTGGAGCCGTACGCGACACTGGCTTACGTGTCATGATGTTACGACTGTGCGGCTCAAGCCCAAGCGGTACGACCAGGCAAATACCCACAATGATATTCACCCACATTAGTTGCACGGCCTGCACAACAGGCATACCAAGTAGCAGTAGACCACCGACAAACATAAGTTCTATCAAGATGATAGTCAGCACAAAAAATACCATACGACGCATGTTACCTAGTAATGTTCGTGAATAGCGAATCGCCTCTATCGCAGTAGTGAGTTTATTGTCGAGCAAAATTAGATCAGCCGCTTCGCGCGCTATACGCGAGCTGTTTTTTATAGTTACACCTACATCCGCATGTGTGAGCACAGGTACATCATCAACACTATCACCTGTCATCATTACTATATTGCTCTTCTTGAGCGCGCGGAGAATTCTTTGTTTTTGACGAGGAGTCGCACGAGCAAATACACGGATATTTTTGATCACACGAGTCAACTGAGCATCTGTTAGGATATCAAGTCTCCGACAATCAAATACTTGTTCACGTGCATTTGCAATACCTAGATTTTTACTAAACTTATAGGCAGTCTCCACATGATCACCTGTGATCATACACGCGCGAACGCCAGCTTGCTGCGCCTCGGCAACAGCCGTGCGAGCATCGGGTCGTACAGGATCTTGCAACGCAACAAACCCATCAAAAATTAGCTTATGACGCTTCGGCAATAAGGAAAGTTTGGTAATGATTTTTGGTAGTGTCGTGTGCGCCAACGCTACAACATGGTAGCCTTCGCTTGCAAGCTGCTGCAAACGTGCGTGCGCTTCTTCATGCTCAGTAGAAGTGAGACTCGACAGATGTAGTATTTTTTCTGGAGCACCTTTGACATGTAGCTCTAGTTCGTGACCATGATACCAAAGGTTACCACTCATGCCTACACTTTTCAGAAACGCAAAACTTGCAGCCGGTACCGCACTGAAGGGTCTCACCTTATTGCGCTTCATGTAGGCATGGATAGCCTTATCGTGACTATCGTCGGGAGTTGCACGCGTCAACGATCGTTCACACGCGTCGACAATAGAAAGCTCAGCATACGCCGGCTGCCACACTTCTTTAACACTAAGCTTCCCGTGTGTCAGGATACCTGTTTTATCAGAGACAATGATGGTGCTCATACCTACAGCCTCTACCGATCGAATCGATGTCATGACTGCTTGTTTACGCACAAGTGCGCGCAAGCCATACGCAACAACAACACCAAAGGCTACAGGCATCATTGCCGGTGCAGTTGCCACTAAGGCCGAAACAAAATAGCCCAATGCATCCGCTGCATCTCCGCCCGCCAGAAAACTCCCTAGCAAAATGCCAGCCGCCAACAAAAAGGTCGCTGCTACAATTTTCATAAATACTGTGTCTACTTTTTGCTCAAGTAGGCTTTTTGTTTCTGCGCGAACGAGTGAGTTATGCAACTGTCCGTACTGTGTATAATTGCCCGTTGCTGTGATAACAAACTTGCCGGATCCCGACACTACAAAAGACCCTCTCAGAACCATGTTGGACCGGTCCTCCAGCGGTGTATCGCTATGGAGTACTTTCGCTGTTTTGGTGACCACTGTATCAACGTTCGTAAGATGCGACTGATTAACTACTAGAGCCTGTGCATGAATAATTCGACCATCAGCCGGAATGCGATCACCCCTCTGCAACACGACAATATCTCCAGGTACAAGTGTCGCCGAATCTACCTCTGCCTGTATGCCATCACGTATCACGAACGTCGGCGCTATAGCATGGTGTTCAACTGTGCGCAAAGTATGTTCAAGTGCAAAATATTTAAACACACGCATCAACGCATACACCGTCACAACAACCACAATCATAGCAGCCGCTAGATATTGTCCTATTGCTATACTCACAGCGAGCGCGACTGCAAGAGTAGCAGAGGTGGTTGTCCCCATGACACCAAGAACCCTACGCCCTAGAGAGCGTTGGGTAATACGCACAGTATTGCGTCCGTATTTGGACAAGCGTCCTTCGGCATAAATCTGGTGCAGGCCTTTTTCTGTCGTGTGAAGCTCTTTGAGAACTTCATCCGAAGATTGCGCATGATATAGCATATGCTTAATTATAGCAAAATAGTACATACTCAGTATGTACTATTGCTTGATACGCTATTGTTACTGTGTTGTGTTAGTTGATGCCAACAAGCTGCAAACGCTTCGGACGCAGTCCTGCAGTCCACTCGATAGTCTCTCGTAAACGACGACCAACCAGATTTTGGCCAAGCGGACTATTGATGGAAATACGTCCGTCACTGGGATTTGCCTCTATGCTATCGACAAGTGTGTAACGAACTAGGCGACCATTGGTATCTACTAAATCTACTACAGAGCCCAATGCCACTTTGAGTGCATCACGTTTGCGCGGCAATAGCTTGGCATGCTGCAGCTGATTACGTTTTTCTGCTAATTCATTTTCCAAAAGTTCGACTCGGCTAAACGCTTCAATTCGCTCAAAGCGTTCCTCACGTGAGTCAGCCCTATCCAATTCTCGTAATTCATATTGGGATTGATGGAGCGTACGTTCTAGGCTTGCAATTTGCTTTTTGAGCTCTTTGAATCCTTTTTTACTCAGGTAAACAGTATTTGCTGTTGTCATACTACCTCTCCTTTTCTTTTTGTAGCCCTATTTGTGGGTTACTGCCTGTAGTATGCCAAAAGAATCTGAGCGTTTGCTGAAAGTAAGGATATACGATGTAAATACAACATCGACTATGATTGAGACAATGGCAATCGAACAGTAAATGTTGTAAATACATCCGGCTGACTCGTAGCTGTCAACTCGCCATGATGCAGCTCAACTATCTTCTTGGCTAGCGGTAATCCCAACCCATAGCTTGGCTCTGTACGCTGCTTACGAGAGCTATCAAGCCGATAAAAGCGCGAGAATATATATGGCAGACGCTCAGGACCAATACCCTTGCCTGTGTTTGTGACACTCAGCTCCACAGCTCGCGTACGCCGCCGAATCGCAATCGTCACACGACTATCATCTGGACTATACTTGAGTGCATTGTCAATCAAAAGCACCACAAGCTCAGTCACACTTGCTGGGTTTGCTTCTACAAGAGGTAGTTTCTTCATTGCCTGTACATCAATCCGCTCACCTCTATCCCCAAAAGAACGTATCGCCACATCAACAGTCTCGGTAATATTAAACTTGCGCCATTCTAGCTCGCTATACTCAAGCTTCGCGAGTTGCAATAATGTATTCGACAAATCACTCAATCGATCAACTTCCTCGAGGTTACTCTCGAGGATTTCGCGGTAATCCGACTTTTTTGCCTGTGGATCGGCAAGTATTACTTCCAATTCCGTCTTCATAATCGCAAGAGGCGTCTTGAGCTCATGGCTCGCATCGCTTGTAAAACGCGACTGCGCCTCATGCGCGTGTTCGATGGGTGCCAAAATACGCCGCGACCACAAGTATCCCGCTATTGTTGCGACACACAACACTGCAACATTGGCGTAGAACAGCATTGTCACAATGTTTTGACGCGCCTGGTCTAGTTGTCGTTCGCGTAGTGCAGCAAAATCTAATGATATATCCTTGAGTAGCATTGGATTGCTCACAATGCGACTCTCCACTACTCCGAGCCGGGCTGTAATCTCTCCAGCCGCAAAATTATATATCAGCACACTAAAAATCAGACTGATTGTCATAATGCCGAGCATATACCACCCTGTGAGCTTGAGAGTTGCCGACTGAAACATGCGTGATATATTTTGCACTATTCGACCTCTAGCTTATATCCCACACCGCGAACTGTCTTGATATAGTTGACGCCAAACGTGTCATCAATCTTGGTACGCAAGTATCGAATATAAACTTCGACTGTATTGGGCAGAATATCAGAATCAAAATCCCACACATGACTAATAATCTGTTCTTTCGAGAGAGGACGACCGGTGTTACGTAAAAGGTATTCGAGCAGTGCTAGCTCTTTGACCGTCAGCTCAAGCACCTCACCATCAAATGATGCTTCGTGAAGTGACGTATTGAGCGAGAGCTTGCCCGCATGCAGCACGGTGTCCTGCTGCACACGCGGACGACGCAAAAGGGCCCTGACTCGCGCCAATAGCTCATCGATAGAAAAAGGTTTGGCCAGGTAATCGTCCGCACCTGCATCAAGACCTTCAGTTTTTTGTTCAGTACTGCCTAATGCTGTGAGCAATAGTGTGGGTGTACTGATCCCCTCGTCACGAAGCTGTCGTAAGAGAGAAATACCGTCATATTCCCCTGGCACAAGTCTATCGAAAATCATCACATCATATGGCTCGGTACTCGCCATGGCATACCCAGCGTCCGTATCATGCTCTACATCCACTGCATAGCCCTGATTGCGCAGTGCGCGAGCCAATGCGTTGGCAATTTTCACCTCATCTTCGACAACAAGTACACGCATAGTCTACTTCTTGTTTGCACCCAGCATCTTAAACGACAAGCGACTATCATACTGCATCGCGCCGTAGCGGAACAATCTCACTGCTAGCAAGATAATTGCCGTACCTAACACTATGAGTAAGCTGATTACAATTGCCGCATCGACAAGATTCAGCGAACCAAATGCATTGCGCAGTAGCGACGTCACTGGCGCAGTATACGGGAAGAAAGTAAATATCTGCACCACCAACGCACCCGGATCACTCAAAATCAACATAATGATGTAAAACGGTATGAACATAAGGAGGATAGCGATGCCAAAATACTGCCCTGCCTCCTTGGCTGTTGGCATGACAGCACCGACCGCTACAAGTGTGCCAGTAAATAGCATCAGCCCGCCTACCATGAGTAGTGCACCCACCGTCATAGCAACAGGATCAATAACCAATTGTGACAATAGCTCTGCACTCGGCAGATTAATAGCCTCCGATCCTAACGCAAAATATGCGATAATCGCTGGTGTCAGCATCACTAGTGCTTGTACGATACCGGCTAAGAACGTTGCGATCAGCTTGCCGACTATCAGGATGGTGGGGTTGAGTGTTGTGAGTATCATCTCAGTGACACGATTTTCTTTTTCTTCTACAGTGCTATTAAGTAAGTTGTTGCCTAGCATGGCAATCGTAAAATAGAAGAATACTAGAAATAGCAGGGGCGGTGCAGCTGCCAACCAGCCGGCTGATGTTTCACCGTTTTCTTTGAATGTCGTAACATCACTACTTACAGCACCTTGGGTCACGGCTACAAGTTGCGGGTTTGCGATGGTAGCTGATGCACTAGTTTTGAGTATCTGCTCCGCCACAGCTGAATACTTGCCATTACTAAAGAGCCCGCTGTCTCGACCATACACCTCAATGTTATTTTTGCCCAATTCAGACGGATAGTAGAAGAACGCATCGAGCTGCCCATCCTTGACTCTATCTATCGCTTGCTGCTTTTCCACTTGTGGCTTGGCTTCAAACTTTTCAGCTACAACCGGGAGTACAACCCCAGAATCATCCTTGTACTCTATACTAAAACGTTCTTCGGCAAGCTTTTCACTACTATCACTCGATGTTTTGCTACTGTAGTACACAATACCAAAGATAACCCCGAGCATGATTGGAAATGAGAGTGTTGCTATCCAAAACGATGGCTTTTTGATAGTACGCCAAAATTCAAATGAGATCACTGTACCTAAATTATGTCGAGACGCCATAGCCTACTCCTCTCCCTCTCCGGCACCTTCGCCGTATACCTGCAAAAATACATCGTCCATGGTTTTCTTTTTGAACTTAGTAAGCACTTCTGCTACCGTACCATATGCGGCTTTATTACCGTCCTTGAGCAGAATTAGTCTGTCGCACAGTCGCTCCACCTCTGACATATCATGCGTGATTAAGACAATAGTTGCACCTTTAGCTCGCTGTGCTTCAACGATATCCATGAGCAGGCGACGGTTGACCGGGTCAAATCCTTTGGTTGGCTCATCCAATATTAGTACATCAGGATCGTTCATGATTGTCACACCTAATTGAACTTTTTGCTGCTGCCCACCAGACAATTTATCAACTTTCATCTTGGCCTTGTCTGCAAGCTTCACGCGCTCTAGATACGCAAGTGACCAATCGCGAGCCTCCTGCTTACTCAACCCTTTGAGCTGCCCAAAATATGTCATAACGTCTATAACTGATTCTTTTTTATAAAGCCCGCGCTCTTCTGGTAGATATCCTAGGCGCTTGCCATCTTCTGGCTCAAATTTTTTGCCATTGATAAGTAATGTACCAGCCGTAGGTCGGTATATACCAAGTAGCGTGCGCATGGTTGTTGTCTTGCCACTGCCGTTGCTTCCCAGAAAACCAAAGGTTTCACCCTTCTTTACCTCAAAAGATAAATTATCAATGACTATTTTATCACCAAAAGTCATCGTAAAATCTTGCACTTCTATCACGGGCGTATGTTTAGCCAATGTCACTCTCCTCAACTTATGTCTATATATAATTATACCATCAGTACAGAAGATCCATTGCCTCGCAGATTATGTATGCATCCTAAGATGAGAGTTACAAGGCAACTGGAATCACGCCGCCCAAATAGGCCGCAACTCCCGCAGCTGCCACAATCATAAGTAGTAGCGTAGTCACAAGAATCCACCTCATAAGATGTGAAGGCTTCTTAGTAGGTTCTTCTATAGGTTGCTGATACGTTTGCGGGTCAAAAATTGCACTTGATTCATCATCTTCGGAGGCAATTTTGATTGAATCTTTGTACTGCTTCGGAATGGATGCTGGCGCACTACCAGATTGAAGCGTATCCTGTGTGTCTTTCTTAGTATCATCAACAACAGTCTCTACTGGAGCAGCAGTCTGCACTTCACTCGACTCTACTGCTTGTACGGCATCACTTAACTCTTCTGGCACTTCCTCTGTAGCACCATCTACTACTTCTGACGGAGCACCTGTAGGTGGAGTAGCAGCCGGTTCTGCAGTAGGCAGGCTCATAGGCGCCGCAACTTCGCCACTACCAAGTGGGCGTTTTTCTACTTTTGCATCTGGCAAAAAAGGTGACGCGTTTGGCTCATCTGTAGCGATAGGTTGCGAAAGTGCCGCTGCAACCTCGTCAACCGACTGAGGCTGACCAGGTTCAACACTCGGTGCAGCAGGTGCAGCTAATTCGGAAGTCTCCACTAGGGAGGCTTGCGCGCTCGAAGCTTCAACGGCTGGTGCTTCTAGAGTAGGTACAGGCGTAGTGTTAAGCCCTGCTGCTGCATCCTGCAGCTGAGCAAAATCTACTACCTGTGCTTCTTCGGGCCCCGTAGAAGCACCTGTTACAGGGGTTGATTGAGTGGCTGGCTGCACTGCTGGCGCCGCAGGCTTAACCGCGTGATTTGGGTGCACTACATCTAGAAACTTGCCTTGGCGATGCGGGATCACCCTACGAGAAGCCACAGCAGGCTGAGATGTTGGTGCCGCTAAATTACTTGTACCGGCAGCTCGAGACAATGTTGTAGCAGCGGATGAACGTGTCGATGGCATAATACGTGCGTGCGCTGCATGCGCAGAAATACCCTGACCAGATGCTGCCACTGGTGCAGTAGGGGTGCCAACTGAAGCAGGAGTCGAGACAGCTGCTGTGTCGACACCCGTCTCCACGTTAGTGCCAAGTGCTGAAGTTACTGCTTTGTCGAGTTCGTCAAAATCAATATCACTCATACATTCACCCTTAGCATTTTACTGCGCACCTATATCGTGCGCTTTTTTAATAATGTCTGTAAACTCGTGGAGCTTGAGACTTGCACCGCCTACCAAAAGTCCATCAACACCTTGGATACACAGATAGTCACTGGCACTACTCGAAGTAACACTACCACCGTAGAGCACTCGCACGCTCGCAGCTTTTTCCTTGCCAAACATATGGCGAATCTGACTGCGTACTGCCAATATAGCTTCAGAGACATCATGTGGTGACGCATTGTCGCCTGTTCCAATAGCCCAGACAGGCTCATAGGCAATCACTACGTCATCAAGCTCTTCGCTGGTAACATTAGCAAGCCCACCCACGAGCTGATCACGGATGATATCGTTCGTCTCACCATGTACACGTTCACTACGCGTCTCGCCCACGCACAACACTGGAGAGATATGGTTACGCAGTGCAGCACGAACCTTTTCACGTGTGTCTTTGGTCGTCTCGCCAAATATATGACGACGCTCGGAGTGGCCTACTAACGCGTACTTCACAAGTCCGCGCAGCTGTGTAGCCGATACTTCACCAGTGTAAGCACCAAAATCACGCCAATAGAAGTTTTGCGTAGCCAAATTCACCTTACGACGATTGACTTGCAGACTCAGTGGCTGCAACGCAAGCATCGTTGGCGTGACAACTGCTTCAACATCACGATATCCCTGTAATGCAGCTTCAAGTTTGTGCAAATACACGCTCGCCTCGTGTACATTGAGGTTCATTTTCCAATTGCCGATAATGAGCTTTTTTTGTGCTGCCATGTAGTATTCTTATTAGTGCTTATGCTTAGTATGTGTCTCTAGTGTACCTTATTTTTTGGCATCGAGCAACGCCTCAACACCTGGTAGTTTTTCGCCTGCCATCAGGTCGAGACTCGCACCACCACCAGTGGAAATATGTGTAAAGCTCGCACCATCGTGACCATCCCATTTGAGCACAAAGTCCGCCGTGTCGCCGCCGCCCACAATCGAGCAGATACCTGGATGCGAGGCCATAGCAAGTGCCAAACGAGCCGATCCATGCGCAAAGTTCGGCAGTTCATCGATCCCAACAGGACCATTCCAAATGACTGTTGCGGCCTTATTAACCGCTGCGCTATAGTGTTCAATCGATTCATCGCCAATATCGAGTGCTAGGTCGTCCGATACCAGGCCACCAACTGGTTTATTGTGACGTAGTGCGCTGGCGTCAACTTTTTTGGCCGTAGCCACATCGCTCGGTAACACCAAAAAGTTATCGACTTGTTCCGCGCCGACTTTTTTACGTGCGGCATCATAGATAGCATCGAGCACTTTTTCTTGCCCAGACTCGTACTTGCTCGCACCCATATCATAGCCTTTGTACGCTAAAAACGTATTGGCCATCGCGCCGCCAATCAAAATAGTATCTGCTACTCCTATAAATTCTTCGATTACTTGGATTTTGTCACTTACTTTAGCACCGCCCAAAATAGCAACTAATGGGTGCTTGGGTGTACGCATCGCATTCGAGATTGTCTCGACTTCGCGTGCGAGCAGCAGCCCGGCTATGCTTGGCAGAAAATGTGTGATTGCTTCGGTACTAGCATGTGCACGATGCACCACACCAAATCCGTCTTGCACAAAATAGCGTGCACCAGAGCTTTTGGCAATTTTGCCAGCAAACATGCTGTCGTTGGCTTCTTCTTGGGGGTGAAAACGTAAGTTTTCGAGTAAAATAACGTCACCAGGACGTGCTACTTTGACTGCTTGTTTTACTTTGTCACCATAGCATGCGTCGACAAAGGTTACTTTTTGATCAAGCAACTCACTCAACCGTTCGGCTACAGGCGTAAGACTATACTCAGGATTTGTCATTCCATCTGGCCGCCCTAGATGACTCATAACAACAATCTTACATCCTTGAGATTGCAAGTATTGCAAAGTAGGAACACTCGCACGAATCCGCAAATCATCACTTATCTCACCGTTTGCTAGTGGTACGTTATAGTCGGCACGTACCAGCACAACTTTGTCGTGCAATGGTACATCTCGAATTGTTAGTTTTGAAAAACTCATGCCCACCCTAGAATTTATAATTTATACGTCAAAAGTATTGTACCACACCAGTGTGCTTAAGCACCCAGTACACGCACACGAATCGTATCTGTACCGCCAGTCACACCAGGCTCACGACCACTTACGATTACGACTGTTACAAGATCATCTGTGCCAAAATAGCCACTCTGATGCAACTCTTCTGCCTCCTTGATACCAGCCTTTGCATCAACTGGTTGCACGAAGCTTTTGTTGGCATAGCTGAGCGCCAACTGTTGTGCAGTACGCCTGTCGTCTGTCACACTGATAATAGGGAGGTTGGGTCGAAACGCCGCAATCGACACTGCCGTTGCACCAGAGCTCGTTTCTGCCACAATTGCATCTGCCGACAGTTGTTCAGCTACACCCACTGCCGCCGCACTGATAGCATTTTGCTTAGTGATAGAGTCTACTAGCACTTTGTCAAACGACACCACCGGCATGTTTTCTTGAGTATAGATAATTGTTTTTTTCATAGCCTTGACCGTCTCAATTGGATACGAGCCATTGGCTGTTTCATCGCTCAGCATTACAGTATCAAACCCAAGTAGCACTGCCGTCGCCACATCACTCACCTCGGCGCGAGTTGGCTCTGGTGAGTCCACCATACTAGCCATCATTTGTGTAGCTACGATACTCAACTTGCCGTGACGTCGGCACAGCTCAATAATCTGACGCTGCACTACAGGTACGACTTCGGCACCAGCTTCTACCGCTAAATCACCACGCGCTACCATCACACCATCACTAGCCATGACAATTTCGCGCAGTGTATCAGGCTCGATTGCCGCCTTGGTCTCGATTTTTGCCACAATTTGAGCAGTACTGCCCAGCTCCACTAGCATCTGGCGAAGATTATTGATGTCCTCGGCCGACTGCACAAAGCTCAGTGCGACGTAATCGATGTCTGCCTTTGCCCCGTATTCGATGTCAGCAATGTCTTTGGGGGTCAGG
This sequence comes from uncultured Candidatus Saccharibacteria bacterium, assembly GCA_964593465.1. GTDB lineage: Bacteria > Patescibacteriota > Saccharimonadia > Saccharimonadales > Saccharimonadaceae > Mycosynbacter. The sequence goes on along the minus strand of CAZQJY010000013.1, from coordinate 1,740 downwards.
ATATCACCGCCAAAGTCTGTGTCTGGTAAGTTGATGCCTTTGCGGCTCATCAGCACGCCGCTGTTTTCAACGCGTAGCTTGATAGCGGTTTCGCTCACTATTTCAAGCACTGTTGTGCGCACTTTGCCGTCAAAAATATAAATCGGTTCGCCAGGCTTAACCTTCTCGGCCAAATTATACTGTACGGGCAATATATTGTCGTGATGTTCAGCTGCAAAATCTAGAATAATCTCGTCACCAACCTGTACATTAACATCATGGTTTAAGTTGCCAAGTCGAATCTTCGGGCCCTGCAAATCTTGCAAGATCGCCACTGGCTTATTCTTACGCGCACTCGCTGCACGAATCCATGGAATCTGCTCATCGCGCTCTTCGTACGAGCCGTGACTAAAATTGAGTCGAAAACCATTGACGCCCGCGCTCATCATCTCTTCTATTTTTTCTGGGGTGCTCGTTGCTGGCCCGAGCGTAGCCAAGATTTTTGTACGTTTGAATATCATACCTCTAGTGTAGCACTATCTGTCATGTGTATCACTCCCTTTTCGACAAGGTAGCGATAGTTCCATGCACCGTCATGTTCGGTTTTGTACGACCAATAGATATGCGCTAGCGCTCGGTTGTACACAGCTAGCTGCTCCCGCAAATGCACTGCTTCGGCTTGATGCAGCGTCAAATCACCCATTTTGCCAGACGCACTCCTGTCAAGCATAGCACTCCACTCGCCCACAATCACAGGATGTGGCCAACCGAATAGTCGGAGCCACCATTTGCGGCGATGCACCATTTTATAATATTTCTCTACTGTACTAAATCGCCGCCAATTCAATCCCGACGAATACCAATGTATATCCATCGCCACCCGCTGTTTGCGATTATCCCATAATGCGCCTGCAAGAAGCCATGGTCGAAACGCATCCGAGAACACTACATAAATGTGATCTGGCAATATCTGTAGCAACCCCCGATATGCCTTGGTGTAGTAGCTGCGGAGTGCATACTGCATACGCCAGCCAAACTCCGGCTCATTGATAACCTCAAATCCCCATAGTGCAGGCGAATCTTTGTAGCGTCTAGCCACCTCAATACACACTTTGAGCGAGCGCTTCCTGTGGCCTACATCCCGAAACCACTCCATCTCTCCAATGCGCCCACTGTGATCATTACCGTTTTGTGAACCAGGTAGCGCATGCAAGTCGAGCAGTACCTTGATATCGTACTTCTCGGCCATCTCCATAGCCCAATCCAACCGCTCCGCGCCACCCACATATGGAGCCTCTTCGTCAAACAGCCAATACCCGAATGGTATCCGCACCAACTCAACATTGTGATTTGTAAGCCATACAAAATCTTCCTCAGTAATAAATTGCTGGCGATGCTTTTGTATTCGTGCTTGCCCGTCCGACACTTGCGATAATGTGTATTCATCGTCAGCATCCGTGCCCGTAAACACACTCGGCGTCATCCACTTCTCGAGGATGAGCCAACCGCCAAGATTTACGCCACGTAGTGCCATCTGCTTCATAGGTACATCTTAGCACGAGCGAAGCCTTTACTTGGGGTGGGTTATCTGTTAAAATGTTTTAGTTGAGATTGTACGAATTACAGTTTCATGTCTGGCCTTATATGGATTGCTTCGCAACCATATGAAGTCCATCGCGCTTCGGAAGTGTTTACAAAAATGAGCAAGCTAATTTTTGCCAACCATTTCACTCACCGCTTGGCCTCATCGTCTAACGGTTA
>CAZQJY010000012.1:0-16330 GCA_964593465.1 uncultured Candidatus Saccharibacteria bacterium | reverse complement strand
CCAGGTTTTCATCCTGGCAATCGGAGTTCGATTCTCCGTGAGGTCACCAAAGTAATTACCCCTGTCATTCGACAGGGGTAATTACTTTGGTAGTGCTTACAGGGTAGGATCGAATCCTAGAAAGGCAGCTCAATCCGAAAAGTCGACCCCTCTCCCACCACGCTTTCGACTGTAATCTTCGCACCAATTTGCTCGGCCAACTTTTCGGCTATCGCAAGTCCCAAACCGTAACCATGCACGACACTAGCGCTGCGTGATTTGTCAGCGCGATAAAACCGCCTAAAAATCATCGGCATGTCGGATGCACGGATGCCTATTCCCTGGTCTGCTACTTCAAGCAATACTTTGTCGCCGTCTTGGTGAGCAGCTAATGTCACCTGTGTATCTACTGGGCTGTATTTGATGGCGTTGTCGAGCAAGATGACGATGATACGTACAAGCACAGCACTATTTGTGTCAACCGCCACATCTGGTACAGTGTCTTCAATAGCGATGTTTTTAGCCTGGGCAGCTGGTACAACTGCAGTCATGGCCTCGCTAGCTACATCTTGCAGTTGCGCTGACTCCCGCACTGCTCTATGCTCACTCCGAATAAGATCAAGTAGCATATTTGATAAGTCGCGCAGCTTTTTTACCTCTTCGACATTGTGCGCAATGAGTGTGCGGGCTTCTGTCACGGGCAACTTCTTTTTACGCAGAGCAATTTCGTTGGTTGTCTGCAATACAGTTAGCGGCGTACGAAGCTCATGCGATGCGTCCGACACAAACTGCACCTGCGCCTCCATCGCTTCTTCGATAGGCCGAAGCGACCACCGTGCAAGCAAGTAGCTAATGCCGCCGCCAACTAGCAGTGTCACAATGTTGATCCACACCAATCGTACCAGTAATGCTTGACGTGTTTGATTAAACCGCTCATCCATCACGCGACGCAGCTCGCTATCAAACCGATCGCTTGGCCAAAGCATAGACTCAGAGCGCGCAGGCGGCGCAGCAGGTCGAGCAAACTGACGATCTGACGTGTGGTAAAACACTATGCTAAACCCAATACTCAGCGACATAATGATAGCAAGATGAATTGCGGCTAGACGCATAGTGGGTGTACGCAAAAACTGCCCGATTTGGCTCGTCATCATGCAGTTTCTCCCAGCTGGTACCCAAACCCTCGCACCGTTTGAATAAGTGCTGGACTGTCGAATGGCTTGTCGACCTTTGCGCGCAAATAGGTGATGAATACTTCAACAGTATTTGGCAATATATCGGCATCAAAATCCCATACATGAGTAATGATGTTGTTTTTGCTCAAAATCCTACCAGGATTGCGCATCATATATTCCAGAATAGCGAACTCTTTGGCCGACAACTTGATAGCTTGTCCTGCACGATTCACCTGCTTGGTCGCTGGATTGAGTGAAAGATCCGCCACTTGCAGCACTTCGCCCAGTGCTGCTTGTGGACGACGCAAGAGTGCACGGATACGTGCCAGTAATATGCCAAATGCAAATGGCTTGGCTAAATAGTCATCGGCTCCACCGTCGAGCCCGTTGACGATATCGTGCTCTTGGTCTTTAGCTGTAAGCATCAAAATTGGCGTGTGGTTGCCATTGGCACGCAGACGTTTACACACCTCATAGCCATCAAGCGATGGTAGCATCACATCCAGCAAAATGATGTCGTATTCACCTTCGCGGGCAGCATTGTAGCCATCTTCACCATCAAACTCCACGTCCACAGCATATAACTCTTGCTCCAATCCTTCGCGCACTGCCTGGGCAATACGATGTTCATCTTCAATAATTAGAATCCTCATATCTACCAACTATTAGACATGATATTTAAAATTAGCTGAAAAAAGTACTTTAAGTAAGTTTTAATGCGCCTCCCGGCATACTAGTTGCATCAACCAATTGACATAAGGAGCATAACAAATGCCAGCAGCAAAACAACCCACTCAGCCAGAGCGAGATACTTTTGAAGTACTTTATCTGGCACAGCGCAAAAAAAGCCAAATACTATTAATCGCGGTCATCATACTTGCAGTGGCGACAGCCAGTAGCCTTGCCTGGAGTCTTAGCAAAAACAACTCGTCGCAAACAACGCCAAATGGCTTCCCGGGCCAAGGTTTTGACGGACAACAAGGTGCTCCAGGAGGTATGCAGGGGCCAGGCGGTGGCATGCGCGGCATGATGGATGTGAAGCAATTTTTCAAAGATGATGGATCTGTCGATACCGATGTAGTAAAAAGCTTTGTTAGCCGCATGCCATCTGGCCGGAGTGGCTCATCCAGCTCAGATGGGTTTAACTTCCTCGACCGCTTCAAAGAAAACATCAACCAAGCAGCCAAAGATGGCGATATCACCGAAGACCAAGCCAGCAAGCTCATCGAAGCGTTTGAAGCACAGGAGTCGAGCAGCAATGAAAGCTAGTCAGCCAGCTATTTCACTCGCGAATATTCGTAAAACCTACCGCACATCGGCAGGCGTCGAAACCCATGCGCTGCGCGGCGTGAGTCTCGACGTACGCGAGGGTGAGTTTGTCGCCATTATGGGCGCCAGCGGCTCGGGCAAATCCAGCCTAATGAGTATTATTGGCTTGCTCGATACACATTTCGAAGGCAGCTACAAGCTCGCGGGGCAAGAAGTATCCGAGCTCTCCGACAACAAGCTTTCGGAGCTGCGCAGCGAAGAAATTGGATTCATATTTCAGCAATTCAACCTACTTAAACGTACCTCGGTGCTCGAAAACGTACTCCTCCCCACTACCTACCGCAGCCGTCCAGGCGACGAAGCTAGGGCAATCAAAGCTATCAAACGCGTAGGGCTGGAGAAATATATCGACAACCACACCAACCAGCTTTCGGGTGGACAAATGCAGCGAGTCGCCATCGCCCGAGCACTCATGATGGAGCCAGGAATATTGCTGGCCGACGAACCGACAGGCAACCTCGACCACACCACCGCGCATGACATCATGAGTCTGTTTCAGGAAATCAATGCACAGGGTACTACCATCGTGCTTATCACCCACGAAGATGATATTGCCGACTACGCCTCGCAGAGGTTTATACTTCAAGACGGCCAATTCAAGAAAGGAGCCAAACAATGAAAGTGACCGCGCTCATCAAACAAAGTCTCAAAAGTATTTTGTCCAACAAAGTGCGGAGTTCGCTGACAATCCTAGGTATCGTGATTGGTATCGCAGCCGTCATCTCGCTTGTAGGGCTGGGCAAAGGACTCGAAAGTAGCGTCACAAGCCGCATTGGCGACCTTGGCTCGACAGACATCACCATTCGCTCGCAAGATCCAGACCGCCAAACTTCGCAGCGTTCTGGCGGCGAACCACCTGCTGGCGGTATGCCGATGGGTGGTGGAGCTGGTGGTGGCGGTATGCGCGGCGGCTTTAGCTTTGGCGCAGGCAACAGCGCGTCAATCACCACCGACGAATACACTGCTATCAAAAACCACAGCGACATTACCGAAGCTTCACCGAGCGAATCTACTCAAGTACCTGTCACAAAGTCCGCCGATAGCGACACCGCGTCGCAATACCAGCTCTATGGCGTTGACACCGACTATCTGTCGCTGAATGACCTAGAGATTTCGTCTGGCGCGAGCCTCACGCAAGCGCAAGTCCAGGCAAGCGAAAAGGTTACACTCATCGGCTCTGACGCAGCCAAAGAGCTGTTTGAAGACGAATCGCCTATCGGAAAAACTATCTTCCTCGACGAAGCAAAATACACCATCGTCGGCGTCGTACAACAAAAAGAGACTGGCAGCAACTCAGAGCAAAATGCTAGCCCAATGAGCGGACGCGGCGGACCTGGCGGCGTGGGTCGTGTCACCAGCAGCTTTATCACCGGCTACAAAACGTGGCTGGCGCAAACAGAAAAAGACAAGCTTAGTAGTGTCACTGCGCGCGCCAGCAGCAAAGATACTGTCGAAGCCACTGCTGCTGAGATAGAGAAAACCTTGCTCACAAACCGCGACCTTGAAGTCGGGAGCGACAAAGCCAACGTCGCAGTCACAACCAGCCAAGATTTGCTCGAAACTATGAGTAGTGTCGCCACCAGCTTTACTGGCACACTCACAGGTATCGCGGCTATTTCGCTACTTGTCGGCGGTATCGGCATTATGAATATCATGCTTGTTACCGTCACCGAACGCACCCGCGAAATCGGCCTGCGCCGCGCACTTGGCGCTAAAAGCCGCCACATCGTCTACCAGTTCCTGCTTGAGTCACTCTTGCTCACGCTCATCGGCGGACTCATCGGCGTTGGCATTGGCATTGCGTTTGGCTCCAATATCACCAGCCTCATGGGTACGACGGGATTTGGCGGGCCAGGTGCGAGCGCCAGCAACGCCTCCGTTGTCATAGATTTCTCGACAATCTTACTCGCTGTCGGTATCTCTGGTGCAATCGGATTAGTCTTTGGGCTTTTCCCTGCACTCAAAGCTGCCAAGCTTGACCCTGTCGAAGCATTGCGCTACGAATAAAGATTCATCGATATACTTGACAATTTACAATATCAATGATAAAATGCTGCGTATCGATACAAGGGTGTGTCGGTGGATCTTTGGACATCTGTCTAAAGAGTAGTTAACAATCGAAAGAACTGACACAGAAGGAGGTGGCCACCATGGCCGCTCACACCACCAAGATGCGCCTCATCGCACTGGCCTTCGGCGCGGCAATCGCGTCGACCGTGTTGCCGATGGGAATCGGCAGCGCAGAGGGCAAGACCCTCTACTTCCCGGGAACGGGAGGAGCGACGCCGACAATCAACGATGGCGACGTCAACACGCAGAAACAGCGTGGCTGGCGTCCTGAGATCGCGGGTGTCTACGGCACCCGTTCGATGGACGAGTCCGTCGTGGCCGACAACAGCCGCTTGGCAAACGAAGTCCGAAACGGCGGAGTGGATTCCCTCCACGGCTTCTCACTCGGCGGAGTAAAGGCGGACGAGGTCGCGGCAGCAGCGGGCAATCCGGCTGGTGTTCGGTTAATCGTGGACGGCAGTCCGCGTCAGCCTGGCACGGGTGCGCTCGTCGTGCTCAAACCGTGGCATGACAGCCTCCAGTCCGTCGGCATCACCACCGGCGGTCAGAAGGCCAATGTGCACACCACCTACCGGTGCATCAGCTACGATCCCATCTGCGGTGGTGGAATCCTGCGGGATCCGCTGCGCGCTGGCCTGGGATACGTTCTGTACCACAGCGGGGTAGACCGGAAGTACAACTACCGGAACCTGAACAAGCTGGAGCACACCTCGGTGAGTCATGGCAACACGACCATCGAGACCTACAGCGCACCGGACCCCGTCCAACGTGTGCAGGAGATCGTGGCCCCAGCACCGGTGCCGGCAGCAGCTCCCGCGCCTGCTTCGGCAGTCGTACCAGCTCCAGTCTCGGCTCCGGCGCCTGTTACCTCAGTGCCAACTCCCGTGGTGAATCAGGTCGCAAATGATGTCGACCGAGTCATACCGGGTGCAGGCAAGGCGGTACGAGACTTCGCCGGGCAGTTCGGCTTCTAGCCGCACTTCTATCTGTAGTCTCTTTCGATTAGGCCCCGTCGCTTTAAAAGTGGCGGGGCCTTTTCGCTTGCATTGCTTGCAAGATATCTCATTGACACCCCACCGAATGCGCTTCATAATTAAACGAGATTACTGAAACAGCGTGATGACAGGAGGACTATGGGGAATTTTTTGCTAAAAATCGGAGAGCGGGCATTTGAACTCAAATGGAGAGTAGCAGCAGTCTGGCTACTCCTCCTCGTAGTGCTTGGTGGGGCTGCGCTGTACTACATGAAACCGCCTACAGGTAATATCTCCATTCCTGGCACACAGGCGCAGGCAACATTCGACCGCTATGGTGAGTTCTTTCCCGACGAAGGCAAAGGCTCGGGCAGGCTGGTATTTGCAACCAAATCTGGCGACACAATTACCAATCACAAAGCCCATATCGACAAATTCCTCGCGCAAATTAGCACAGTAGACAATGTCACTTCTGTCGTTAGTCCATTTGACAATCCCTATGGCATCTCCAAAGACGGACAAATCGCCTACGCCGTCGTGCAAATGCGTGGAGATTCGGGTTCTATCGACAAAGCTACTACTGACAAAGTAGAGGAGCTCGCCAATGGCGCCACCTCCGAAGCACTAGAGATTAATCGTGGCGGAGATCTCATCCGGAAAGTACCCGACGAAATCCTCGGCATAGGCGAAGTAGCCGGCGTACTAATCGCACTGATGGTGCTTGTCATCACCTTAGGCTCGCTTATCTCTGCAGGTATGCCGATCATTACCGCACTGATGGCGGTAGGCGTGAGCGCGGCAGGCCTATTCTCACTCAGTCAAGTCATTACTATCAACTCCACTACTCCTGCGCTGGCTATCATGCTTGGACTAGCAGTAGGCATCGACTACTCACTCTTCATCATCAATCGCTATCGTGGACTATTACTCGAGGGCTACAAGCACAAACAAGCCGCAGCACGTGCCGTTGCTACTGCTGGTAGTGCCGTGCTCTTTGCAGCTGCCACAGTCATTATTGCACTGGCAGCACTCTCTGTGCTGCAAATTCCATTCATGACGACCATGGGACTTGCCGCTGCTGCAACTGTCGGTATTGCAGCCGTAATTGCTATCACGCTCATCCCCGCTATGCTTGGTGTCGCAGGTTCTCGCATCTTTGGACGCAAAACTACCGCAGCTATCACTTCTGCGCAAAAACGTGGTATCAAACATAATGAACGCGCTCCACACTCGTCTCGCTGGTGGAAATGGGGCAATACGCTTACTCGCTACCCGTACGCTATACTTGCCGTCAGTATCGTAGTCATTGCTACGATTGCCTGGCCTGTCAAAGATATGCAACTGGGTCTACCGACAGATGAGCATGCCGCAGTAGGCAGCACCGAACGCCGTGCCTACGAACTACTCGCCAAGGGCTTTGGCGATGGCTTTAGCGGACCACTCCTCCTACTCGTAGAACACATGCCAGCCACCTCGCAGGCCGACAAAGATACTGTACGCACACAAGCAATGCAAAAATTTGACGCGCAAGTAGCTGCCGAACGCACCAAAGCCGAGGAAGCATTTGCTACCCAAGCTGCCGCCATCGCCTCACCCGAAGACTACATGGCACTACAAGAGCAAATCGCTGCCGCTCAAGCAGAGGGTGAACAAAAACAAACAGCCGCACTAGCAGAAATCGATACACAGGTAGAAAAGTACGCACCGCTCGTACCATATCAAACAATTGCCGAACGTATCGCCAAACTCGACAACGTACAACAAGCCCTCCCTGTCGCCACAGCTGCAAACGGCACCGTGGGCGTACTGCAAGTTATTCCCAAATCCGGCCCGTCCGACACTGCAACAGTCGACCTAATCAACGAACTTCGCGAGGCTAGCACACAGCAGTCACTGCTTGGTCACAGCAACGCTACACTTGGAGTCACAGGCTCCACTGCTATGCAAATCGACATCAACAAAAAGCTTTCTGATGCACTACCGATTTATCTCTCCGTCATCGTCGGACTGTCGCTCGTACTCCTTGTTATCGCGTTCCGCTCTATCCTTGTACCAATCAAAGCTACGCTTGGCTTCCTCTTCTCTGTACTTGCTATGCTAGGCGCGCTCGTGGCTGTATTTCAGTGGGGTTGGCTGGGAATCGCCGAAGCACCAGGCCCTATAGTCAGTATGCTCCCTATCATCGCTATCGGCATACTATTTGGCCTCGCCATGGACTATGAATTCTTCTTGGTGTCTGGCATGCACGAAGCACATCAACACACTCGCGATGCGCGCAAGGCCATACTACGCGGCTACTACCAAGGTGCCAAAGTTGTGGTGGCGGCTGGCGCTATTATGGTGTCGGTATTCGCGGGCTTCATCGCCAATCACGATACAACGATACAAGCGCTTGGCTTTGCGCTGACTGTCGGTATCTTCGTTGATGCGTTCATTGTACGCATGACAATCGTCCCAGCTGTAATGCAGCTCCTTGGTAACAGCGCTTGGTGGCTGCCAAAATGGCTCGATAAACGATTACCGCATATTGATATCGAAGGAAAATAGGAGTACTTCTCTAGAACAGTAGACGCTTAGCTATCGCCTCTGCGTTCCATCCCGTATCGTTCCCACTAGCTGCTCCAGTACATCCTCGAGCATCACCACACCTGCCACTTGTCCACGCCCATTAACGACCTGGGCAATATGCGCACCAGAACGCTGCATAGTACGTAGGGCCCCGCGAGCAGTATCGGTCGTCGATACAACTGGCAATTCTCTCTGACTGGTCAGCACGTCTTGGTCTTTTTTGAGATGCAAAATGTCTTTGATATGCACATAACCCTCTAGTGCTCCATCCCGACCCGCAACCGGAAATCGTGAATACCCCGTGTCACGCGCCAGTTTCTCTATTGCTGCAACAGAAGGGGATGGTGCGATAGTTGCAAGTTTACGAACAGGTACAATAATCGACTTAAGTGTACGGCTATCAAATTCGAGGCTACTAGACATCAGTTGTTCCTCTTCGGCGCTGAGTAGCCCCTCACGCCGCGACTCTTTCACAAATCCAATCACCTCATCGCGACTAAAACTACTAGTAATCTCGTCACGCTGATGCACACCAAACAGGCGCAGCACCATATTGGCAATGCTATTGAGCAACGCAATGAGAGGTCGTATGATTTTGACGATGTAAAATAGCGGCGGCACAAGTACCAAAGCCCAACGCACCGGGCCCGCAAGTGCGAGGTTTTTTGGCACCATCTCACCCACCACCACGTGCAAATACACCATAAGTGTCATTGCAATCACAAACGCCACCACGTGTCGTGCTGCCTCTCCTAGACCCAGCGCCGCAAACGGCTCTTCGAGCAGATGCGCCACCACAGGCTCACCTACTGCAGCAAACACCAAACTACAGAGTGTAATACCAAGCTGAGCACCCGCGAGCATCACCGATACTTGCTCCATAGCCGCCAGTGTCACCTTGGCGCGTCGTGAACCGCCGGCAGCCAGTAGCTCCATACTGCTGCGCCGTGCCGACACCAAGCTAAATTCAGCGCCCACAAAAAATGCATTGCCAAACAATACAAATACTGCAAACGCGAGGCTCATTTCGACACTCATCGCACACCTCCTTGTCGTACACGAAGCCTATCTACTCTATGACCTTCCATTTTCAGCACTTCAAGCGTCACTGTCACCTCATTACCTTCACGATTCACACCCGTAGCTTTGACCTTGTCACCTACCTTTGGGATACGCTCGAGATTATGCGCCACAAGCCCCGCAATCGTCTCGACATCTTCGTGCTCTGGCAAATAAATATCTGTTGACTCAGCCAGCTCATCTGGCCGCAAAAGACCAGATATCTCCCACGAACCATCACCCGCCGCTTGCACCTGAACACCCATCGTGTCATGCTCATCTTTTAGATCGCCCACGAGCTCTTCTAGTAGATTCTCTATAGTCACCACACCATCCACTGCCCCAAATTCGTCAACCGCAATCGCCATCTGCAGCCCGTCTTCGCGCAAATCATCGAGCAGCGCTTCGAGTGAAATACTCGACGGCACGAGCAGCGGCTTGACCATAATGGTGCCGATTTGCGTCGACGTGCGTGCGCCGCGGGCAAGCCGTAGTGCGTGTTTGACATGCACAATACCACAAATATCATCTAGTGTTTTGTCATACACAGGGAATCTGGAACGGCCTGTTTTTTGCGCCAGCTTGAGCACATCAGCTGCGGTATGTGTACGTGGCAATGCCTGAATACGCAGTCGCGGCGTCATTACATCAAGTGCTGTCAGCTCACCAAAATTCACTGTCCGCTCCATCATAGCCGCTGTTTCTCGCGGCAGTGTACCTCGCTCTGCCGAACGACGCACAAGCGACAGCAGCTCGTCTGCCGAACGTGCCGACGCAAGCTCCTCTGTCGCCTGCACACCAAACCAGCCTAGGATAACATTGGCACTTTTATTGAGCACCCGAATCGGTAGATGCATTACATGGGTGAAAAAGAGTAACGGAGCTTGGATAAACGCTGCCGTGCTGTACGGCCTGGCAATCGCGATGTTTTTGGGTACCAACTCACCAAAAATCATCGTAACAAACGTTGCAAGCAGCAGCCCAATCGTGACCGATATTCCAAACGTCATTTGTTCGGGTACGCCCGCTACTTCTAGCCATGGCCGAATCAGCCGCGCTATAGCTGGCTCTGCCAAATAACCGAGTGCGAGGTTTGTAACCGTAATACCCACTTGCGCGCTTGAAAGCTGGGTAGAGAGTGTTTTGAGTGCATGGAGTACACCTTTGGCGCGCTTGTCACCGCGGTGTGCTTTTGCTTCGACAGAGTTTCGGTTGACAGCAAGAAGTGAAAACTCCGCAGCTACAAAAATACTACCCGCCGCAATCACCAGCAAAGAAATTAAAAGTAATACAAGTTCTATCATTAGTGCGGTATACTACTCGCGCGTCCTTTTTGCTCGTATCATAATGTAATCCATAGTATATCATACCCATTGTCACCCTGGGAAATAATCATAACCTTTTTGCAATATATGCATAATTATTGTACAAAGTATTGACTTTTTATACTTTTTGTGGTAACATGAAAGTAGCAGTGAGGAGTGTGTACAAAAAACGCGCCCTTCATTTTGGGAACGTTAACAATCAGGCTATGTCTTGTATATAGCCTGCAAACGTAGCAAAAATCCTATGAGCTCACAGAGTTTCGTAGGTTTTTTGCTGCGTTTGCAGCTGTATGTTGAGTTCTCTATTGCGAGACACTCCATACAAGACGTGAATTAGCAAAGAAGTTTCTGTTTTCACCCTCGGGGGCGGCATGCCAGCGCGATAAATCGATTTGTCGCCTGACATGCTGCTCCCAACCTGGGGCAGCAACCGCGGACAAGCGGTACAATAACCCGCGTCCGCGGGGCCCCAGCAAGGAGGAAAACATGAAAGACAAAGTCCGCCCCTATCTGGGCGAGCTCACCACAACCGCTATCGGCGTCGCACTAGCGCTGGCTGGCGGGCTGTGGTGGTTCTACAGCGACGGTGGCCAAGACCTCGGACACGGTTGGAGCGAGATGGCCAACACCATCGGCCTCAACTGGCAGTTCGTGGTCACGGCGGTCGTGATCATCATGGCGGTCGTCGGCCTCAAATGGCTGCTCGGCCTGGTTCGCAAGAACCTACATCGCAACAACGAGTGGATCACGGCAGTTGTCGTGGTCGGCGCAATCTGTGTCGGCCTCGCGCTGTCGCCATTCATCGGCTCGATGGCCGGTTTCGTCGGCGTCACCTTCATCGGTCTCGCCAAGATGCTCGGCTTCGTGCTGAGTATCGCCCTGCTGACGGCAATCGCCTTCGGCATTCGAATGGGAGCTGTCAAGCTCCTCCAGATCGTCAAAAAGTGAGGAACAACATGACCACCAACAGAACGGCAGCCGCCCTGGCTGCACTGCTTGCGGGGGTGCTGATCCTCGCAGGCTGTTCGTTCAACCAGGACAACAACAGCGACGTGAGCGACGAGGTCATCGCCGCTCTCACGGTCGACACGGTCGACGAGCGCACTTGCGAGGCCGACGCCACTGGTGTCGTGCCGCTCAAGGTGGGTGCACTCGAAGGCACGCCGCCTCGAGTCTGGTCTGACGCCTTGAGCACCCCCGTAGGTGACAAGGCAAACGCCCTGGCGCACATTCAGCGTGGGATCTGCGAAGATCCCCTGCTGGGCAGCACCTGGGCGGTCGCCCTGGCGAACGTCGAGGTGGGTAACACCACCATCGGTGAGCTCAACAAGGGCTGGCTCGGTAAATTCCGGGTGAATCCCGACCAGATCAACAATCTGGCCGCGGAGTACATCCCGCTCCTCGACCTCCCGGCGTCTGAGAAGACGACCGAAAAGGTCGAAGAGGCTGTTCGTAAGAACGGTGAATGGCAAGCCACGGCGCAGAAGATCAACACCCTTCTGAACCGCTTCCAGGACGTGGGAGTTCACTCGCCCAAGAGCGTGTGGAACTACCACCTGGCTGGCGGCGGCGCCGTGGTCAGTGGCTTCCCCGAGGTTGCGCTGAACCCCAAGCAGGAAAATCTGGAAGCCGTCATCCTCGTGTTGACGGAAAAGGGTGACTCCTGCCCGGTCGTGGCCGTGGGTGGCAACATCCACGACAAGCGTCCGGAAGGTTTCGACACCGGATGCACGGAAGATGGCAAGCCGCGTGTCGACGTGCCCATCCCCGGTAAGCCGGGTGGCGAACGAGGAACTACTCCGGTGAACCCCGGAGGCACCCCTCCGACGCAGCCGACGACGGGAACTCCGCCGCCGACCACAGGCTGCCCTCCGGACAAGCCGTACGGTCACCCGCCGAACTGCAAGGACACCGAAAGCAGCGACGCAGGGAATCGTGGGCAAGCCCCGCAGGGTGGTGGTCAAAACCGCAACCCTACGGACTCGGGTACTCGGGATCCGTACACGCCGCCTCAGACGGCACCGTATACACCGCCGACCACACAGCGGCCTACGGTAGCCCCGACGGTGACGCCGCACGAGACCCCTCGTACGACCGCACCGTGGGAAACGGGCGCACCCGATGCGGGTGACGGCTGTATTCCAGCTCCCGGGGACCCCTGCTAGTTCACGTCTATGCCGCAGGCTAGCGCTTACCACTACACCATAGTGATCCAAGCGCTAGCCTCGGCTAGACCCCCTACATACCAGACATAGCTTGATTTTTCTACCCCATGCAAGCAGAACATTAAAAATTCGGTCAGTCTATACGATAGACATAAGCAATATGATAATATTGTTGACATTTTGCAAATAAGAATATATAATTACACACGAATTTAACTATGCTCAATCCCAACTGCGAGGTGGATTGATGTGAGAAGGAGACAACTGTATGAGTAAAGTACTCGAAATGTTGCGCCGAGGAAAGAAGCAGGTTGCACTAGTTGCTGTCATAGCAGCTGCAATCGTTATCCCTGCTAGCCTTTACGCACTCACCCCCGATCGAGCGGAAAACTCGAAGACAAACCCAATCGATCATATCGATTTTAACACCTACAAAGATGGTGCAATCGGCCACGAGCACAACTTTGTTGGCATCCGCGAAGCAACCGCACCAAACGTATGGGACGATGAAGTCAAGGTAGAGCGCGGCAAAGAATACGTCGTACGTATGTATGTACACAACAACGCCGCATCAAGCCTTGGTCTTGTTGCCAACGACGTGACAGGACGCATCACGTTGCCTACAACTACTGGTCGTTCTGTTCAGATCGACGGTTCAATCAGCGCTAGCAACTTTGGTGCCAACAAAAAAGGCAATGCTGGTCAGCCTGGCATGGTATACGACCAAGCTAAATTTGTCGGCGACGAAGATTTCAACGTAGCCTACATTCCTGGCACACTCAAATACGAGACAAACAAGATGAATACTGCCTTGCCAGAATCTATCTTTACAAGTGCAGGTGCATTGCTTGGTTACGACAAGCTCGATGGCAAGATCCCTGGCTGTTTTGAATATGCTGGCTACGTATCATTCAAGGTAAAACCACAGTTTGCAGAAAAAGTAGACTTTACTGTTGAAAAATCTGTCAGTAAGCATGGTGAAAACAAATGGGTCAACGATTACAAGGCGCAGCCAGGTGAAACAGTTGACTATCTAATTAGGTACAAGAATACTGGTACAACTAAGCAAGAAGATGTTGTTGTCAAAGACAAGCTGCCTGCTGGTATGGAATACATCAATGGTTCAACCAAATTTGGTACCAAAGAAAAGCCAGACGGCCAACAAGCAAGTGATAATGTTACCAAAGATGGTATCAATATCGGTTCATACCTGCCAGGTGCGAGCACTTGGGTAATGTTTAGCGCCAAAGCTCCGGCAAAAGATAAGCTAGAGTGTGGTACAAACACCCTCAAGAACGTTGCACGTGTCGAAATCGACGAAGGCTATCAAGAAGATGATGCCAATGTCACTGTAGACAAAGAGTGTAAAGAGCAGCCAGAATACAAATGTACAGCCCTCGCCGTATCCAAGCTCAGCGACAACAAGTTTAAGTTTGAAACTGGCTACACCGTAAAAGGTGGTACGTTCAAGGGCGTAAGCTACACCATCCGCAACGAAGCTGGCCAAGTGGTAGACACTGTATCTGGCACACCAAACGTAGCAGAATACACTCAAAACACCCCTGGTAAATACAGCGTGCAAGCAACTGTAACCTTTACAGTTGACGGCAAAGATGTAACTGCAACTGGTGAAGCTTGTAAAAAGGCATTTGAGGTTCCAACTCCTCCAGCACCAGAAAAAATCAAGGTTTGTGATCTCGAAAGCAAAAAAATCATCACTATCAACAAAGAAGATTTTGATGAAACCAAGCACTCAACAAACCTCAAAGACTGCGAAGAGCAGCCTCCAGTAGAGGAAAACTGTGAGATTCCTGGCAAAGAGCATCTTCCAAAAGACGACCCAGCGTGTAAAGAAACACCTGTGACTCCAGAAGAAAAATGCCCAATCCCAGGCAAAGAACACATGCCTGCTGATAGTGCAGAATGTGAAGAGCCAGTACCAACTGAGCTTCCACAGACTGGTAGCGCAAATGGCGTACTAACAATTGCTGGACTCGGCACATTGGCACTTGCGCTTGGCTACGCAGTAACAGCCCGCCGTACACTCGGCTAACAAGAGACTGACCGCTCAACCTACAAGCTGACCCGTCAGTTTCTACCAACCACCCCTGGACAACAGGGGTGGTTTTTGGTATGCTATGCATAATGAGTAAGCAGAAGAAAAAACGCAACAAGGCCTATACCGGCGCCGGGTCAAATGCTGTACGCCCAAAGACCATTCGTGTAGAAGCCGTACAACGCGGGCGAATGCAGCTGTGGTGGCACGAGCGCAAGCGTGTCCTGAAGCCAATTCTTATCGGCACAGCCGTTATCACTGTGCTCGCGTGGCTTGTATACGAGCTACTCGCACTTATCTTTGGCGGCCGCTAATGCTAAAATAAAGCTATTGTGACAAAAATAGCTATTATCGAACAAGACCCTGCACTCCAACAACTCTATCGCATGAAATTTGAGACAGATGGATTTGATGCCCAAGTCGCAGATGATGGCGAGACAGGGTTAGCACTCGTAAATACGCTACGTCCACACGTCATCCTGCTAGATGCAGACTTGCCCGGTCTAAATACAGTCGAAACACTACGTCAGATTCGTTCACAACCTTGGTGTAAACGTACGCCTGTCGTTGTACTTTCTCACGAAGCCACTCTACCGAAAGCACTTAGCTCGGCTGGCGTCGAGATGCACCTGGTACGAGCAGACCACACACCCCGCCAAGTTGTAACGCGTGTCAAACAAATGCTCAAAGAGTTATAAACTTACTGCTCGGTAGTTCGTCGTGCTGCACGCAGCACATTGTCAAACAATGCAGCTACCGTGAGTGGACCTACTCCGCCACGCTCTGGCGTAATGGCAAGGTCTTGACGCTGACGCACGTCTGCGGCCAGATCACCGACTATCACTCCGTCTTCACTAGCCGTACCTGCATCTACCACTGTTGCTTGTGGTGCGATCATATCAGCCGTGATGAGCCCCGGCTGACCCGTGGCAGTGATGATTACTTTTGCTTGCTGCAATGCTACTGCAAGATCACCATCAAAGTCTTTGTCATATACTGCTATATTCACCCCAGAATCTGTCAGCATACGCGCAAGTGGCGCCCCGACAAGTCGACCACGGCCGACAATCGCCACATCTTGCAGCTCAACGTTGTAGCCTGCTAGCAGCCAAAGTATCGCCATGGGTGTGGCCGGGTCAAAGAGTGTCTGGCTCGACAAGCCATCGACATCTTTATGCGGCGCGACCTGCTCGAGCACTGTATCGGTGATATTACCTGGCACGACAGGTAGTTGCACGATTACCCCGTGTACATCATCACGTGCATTCAATTCGTCGATGCGCTCACCGACTGTGTCGGCCGATTCGTCAAACACCTCCACCGCCACACCAATATCGTTGCCATAAGCCTGCTTGAGCCGAATATATGTCGAGATTACGTCATTTTCTGGGTTGCAGCGAACAATCGCAAGACGTGGCGCCACATGGTGTGCCTGCTTGAGGTTGCGCACTTGTTTTGCCTGTCGCTCCATAATAAAGTCGACAAGCTCGGAACCAGAAAGTATTTTCATATCCTATCCATTGTACCAGATGTACAACACTTCTGCAGCCAAGAAAAAACCACCCATACAGGGTGGATTTTTCTTGGAGGGCCAGGAGGGGCTCGAACCCTCGACACCCTGCTTAAGAGG
>CAZQJY010000011.1:0-22420 GCA_964593465.1 uncultured Candidatus Saccharibacteria bacterium | reverse complement strand
TTAACCCTGCCTTTGCTTATTCTTAGGTTTTTTCTTGTTGATGACACGCAGGCGGCCTTTTCGGCGCACTAGCTGATCATCAGGGCTGATTTTTTTCACACTCGCACGAACTTTCATGAGCGTCTACAAAAACTCCCTTCCTTAAAATTTATTGCGTATAGGCGATCCTACGCAGCGCGCGTAGGCTCATCCCGAAGTCGGAAGCTGATTCGACCCTGTGTGAGATCATACGGGGTCATCTCTACTTCGACTCTATCGCCCGGCACCAAGCGGATATAGTGCTTACGCATCTTGCCGCTGATATGGGCGATAATTGTATGGCCATTCTCGAGTTCTACCTTGAATTTAGTACCAGGCAGTGCTTCCACTACCTTGCCTGTCATCTTAATTACTTCCTTTTGACTCGCCATAAATTACAGTTCTTCATTATACACCAAAAATATTATAGAGTAAAGCGCTTTTTAGCAATTCGCGTGAGTTGCTTGATGCACGCGTGAATCTTATGTTTAATTGTAGCAAACTCTCTAGATGCGTCAAGTTATTTTTTATATGGACACGCTACGCGCCAAGATTGATGCATCTACTGTCGTTTAGCCGCAATGCTAATCTTTTTCAGCCCTGCCCAAAGCTTGTCGCGCGCCTCCGCGCCATACGTTTCACTCCCTGCTCATCGATATACTGTACCGCATCTTGCAAGGCTTGCTTTTTCATAGGCCTATTCCACCGCCACTGCGCGCACCGTCACCCGCTGATCATACGTCTGCTGCGCGGGCACCCAGTTGCCGGTGCACGATATAAGGTTTAACCCTTCTTTGATATCGCTTGCCGATTCGCTCATGCGTTTCATGCCGCCGTCGTTGAGCTCTTTGAGGCTGACGGTTTTGTTTTCTTTGACTTCGTAGGTAAATTTCTGGCCATCGCCACGCTCAATCACAATCCTGTCGCCAAGCTTGATACTCGGCAGTTTTTCAAAAATACCGCCTTTTGTTGGGCCGCCATTGTGCCCATCGAGCAAGAGCGCGCTACTGCCAGAGCCTGGCGTGGCGCTTTTTTCGTACCAGCCCGCGTCGTGGATGTTGCGCGGTGTGTCCAGCTCGCCATTTGATTTGATGCCCATGCCGAGTACGCGAGCTTTTTCGATACCGAGCGACTGGATAGAGATGTAGCGCGGCTGTTCCGCGGCGACGTTGTGCTCGTCTTTTTGGTCGATTGTGACAGTCGATTCGTCAACTTCTGGATTGGCCGTCGCAAATGCAATAGGTAGCGGCGGCTGCTCGCCCGTAGTGTAGTAGCGATAGCCAAACCACGCCGCAGCAGCCAGCAGCGCCAGTACAATCAAACTCGCAATCCATCGCCCAGGATGAAACTCTTTTTGCTGTTCGATATGTAGCCCTGTTGCCACTGCTCGCCCTCCGTTTAGTGTTTATTTGTAGTCGTCGTAGGTGACCATAAGCGCACGGCTGTTAATCTGACGCAAGCTTTCGAGTGCAACCGTCACGACAATAAGAAGACCCGTGCCACCGATCGCGAGATTGGCATTACTGATGCCAGTAAAGTTATATAATAGATACTCGATTGCAAACGGCGTCACTGCGATAAGACCCAGCGCCAAGGAGCCAAATAACATCAAACGATTCACTACTTTGTTGAGATACTTTTCTGTCTGCAGACCTGGTCGTACACCTTCTATAAACGCACCTTGCTTCTGTAGGTTCTCGGATATCTCGTTGCTATTAAACACGATGCCCGTATAGAAGTAGGTAAACAAGATTACGAGCAAGAAATATAGTAGCGGGTAAATAAATGCTTCGCCCGTCTGTCCTGTAAACTCACCAGGGTTTGGTGCCTGGAACCATTTAATCAGATTATCTGCCGTCTGAGTGTAGGCTGCGTTGCCAGTGGATTTGAGCAATTGACCGACAAAAGCCGGCAAGCTGAGGAATGCAACCGCGAAGATAACCGGAATCACACCCGCGGCAATCATCTTGACCGGCAGTACACTTTTGATACCACCATAGCTACTGTTGCCCTGTACGCGCTTAGCATAGTTGATTGTAATAACTCGTTGCGCTTCGTTTATCTTTACGAGTAGATACAGCATGATAATAGATACCGATCCTAATGCCAGGATCACATAGAAGATAAGTGGATTAATAGGCAGTTCAAACCAACCAAATACGCTTAGCTGACCCTGTGATACGTCGAATAATGAAGTCCAAAGCGTCGAAAGTGTCTGCGGCATCTGGCTAATGATGCCTGCAAAGATAAGTAAGCTAATACCATTACCTACACCACGTTCGGTGATGAGCTCACCGAGCCACATAAGTAGCATCGAGCCAGCAGTCATAGCCGTTACAGCTAAGACCCAATCGCTCATAGACGAAGCACCGAGTGCCGTAGTATTTCCCGCAAGTACAGATTGGCGAAGCATGTAAATAAATGCAATGGACTGGATAATCGCTAGAGGCAGTGTGAGCATACGTGTCCACTGATTGATCTTGCGGCGACCTGATTCGCCATCTTTATGTAGCTCTTCAAGCTTTGGTACGGCCTTTGTGAGCAACTGAGTGATGATGCTCGCAGTAATGAACGGGCTCAAGCCAACTAGTACAATAGATAGCTGACTCAAGGCGCCACCAGAAAGTAAATTCAGAAAACCGCCAAAATCACTCGCCGATAAGAAGCTGGTAATCACGTCCTTGAGCTTGCTTGGTTCAGCAAGCGGCACTGGCACGTGTGACAGCATGCGATACACGGCAACAAGTGCAAGCACCGTCAACAGACGTTGCTGCATGTCTTTATTTTTTAATGATTTGAAGATTGTCTTCCAGTTCATATGTATACTTTTACCCTATTATATTCAGTCTCTTTCGCCACACGGACGGTATTTCTATACCAGTATACTACAAAACATCACCACTCGCCACGTAATATACGTTGTTTTCCATACAAAAACACCCTCTGAAATCCAAGGGTGTTTTTGTTAGTAAATCTACAGAGACTACTTTTCGGCTTTTTCAGCTTCTTTTGCAGATTGCTTAAGTGGTGTTGGTACTTTTTCAAATGTACCACCGGCTTTTACAATTGCTTCTTGTACGCTCTTTGATGCAGCCTGCACCTTAAGTGTAACTTTTTCGGTGAGTTCACCACGAGCAATAACCTTTACAGTGTGAAAAGGTGTTGCAATGTAGCCCTGTTCAAACAACGTAGTGTTATCGGCAGTTTTTCCCTTGAACGCATTAAGGTGATCGAGATAGACAACCTGTGCAGGTGCTTTGTGGCTCTTGAACCCACGGTTTTTTGGCGCACGCTGTGCAAGCGGGCCGCTACCGCCCTGGAACATCGCGCGAAGCTTTTTACCAGTACGAGCTTTTTGACCCTTTGTACCACGACCAGCAGTCTTACCACCGCCAGCTGAGATACCTCGGCCAACTCGCTTCTTGTCTTTATTGGCAGAAACTTGGAGTTCGTTGTACTTTGTCATTATTTAGTCTCCTCTTTGGCAGCTTTTTTTGGAGCTGCTTTTTTAGGCGCGTTGAGCCACTGGTCGCGCGGCACGAGCGTCTTGAGTGCGTCAATTGTCGCGTAGGCGATATTGACTTTGTTGGTAGAGCCGAGGCTTTTTGAAAGCAGATTGCGGATACCTGTCACACCAATGATTTGGCGAACCACACCGCCAGCGATCACACCAGTACCAGGCGCAGCTGGCTTGATGAGAACTTGTGCGCCGCTCACCTTTACTTCTGCGTCGTGTGGGATTGTGTCACCCTGAAGCGGCACAGTGATGAGGTTTTTCTTGGCTACGTCTGTCGCTTTGGCAATTGCCGTCTGGACATCTTGGCCTTTTGATACACCTACACCAACCTTGTCTTTGCGGTTGCCCACAACGACAAGTGCTTTGAAGCGGAAGCGTCGGCCACCTTTGACCACGCGAGCCACGCGGTCGATGTTGATCACTACTTCTTCAAATTCTTTTGGTGCCTCTGGGGCATTTCGTCGGTCATCGCGACGACCACCACGCTGCGGGCGACCACCTTGGCGGTCGTTTGAGCGAGGGGTAGTAGTTGCTGCTGCTTGTGCTTCAGCCATACTAGAACTCCAATCCTTCTTTACGCGCAGCATCTGCAAGCGCGCTCAGGCGGCCAGCATAACGGCGACCGTTGCGGTCGAATACTACACTTGTAATCTTTAGTTTCTTTGCCTTTTTGGCAATGTCTGCACCCACCTTGGCGGCGAGCTCAGCTTTGCTGCCAGTTGCTTTTGCTCCGACAGTTGTTGCCGCTGCCACAGTGTGACTTTTTACGTCATCGATAAGCTGTGCGCTCACGTGCGTGTTGCTGATAGTAACAGTCAGGCGTGGGCGTTCGGCTGTGCCAGAGATCTTGGCGCGAACGCGGCCTTTGCGCAAGCTTTTGTTGAGCTGCTTTTTAGCGAGGTCTGCCATGATTACTTACCAGCCTTTCCTGCCTTGCGCAGAATCTGCTCGTCGGCATATTTAATACCCTTGCCCTTGTATGGCTCAGGTTTCTTGAGTGCACGAATCTCTGCCGCAGCCTGGCCAACTTGTTGCTTGTCGATACCAGTTACGGTGATATTCATTTTGTCTGTAGTGATAGTGATGCCAGCAGGAGCTTTGTACTTCACTGGGTGGCTAAAACCAAGCGCCATTTCTAGATCTGGGCCGCTCATTACTACACGAAAACCGACACCATTGACTTCGAGCTTTTTCTCAAAGCCTTTTGTGACGCCTTCGACAGCGTTGTTGAGGAGTGATCGCTGCAGACCGTGCTGTGCACGAGCAATACGCTCTTCGTTGTTGCGGGTGACCGTAGCCACGCCGTCCTCTAGCTTGACTGTCACGTCGCTCAGATGTGGCACGGTGAGTTCGCCTTTGGCGCCTGTCACCTTGATATCATCTGAGTCGACCGTGATTGTCACGCCCGATGGAACCTGAATTGGTAGTTTTCCGATTCGACTCATACTTACCTTTCGTTACTGGCAAGCGAAATGTTTGTTTCTACGGCTGACATACCTAGCGGCATGAGCGCAAAATCTCCCGATTTCACTCGCAAATTATTATCTGTACTATTTTAACAGACTTAGCAACCTATAGCAAGTATTTTATAATCACAAAAACTACTGTCGCACAGGCCATTATCCCAGCTGCGATAAATATACTATACTGGTACTAAATGACTTATTAAGACCTAACAGAAAGGCTCTTCTATGCCACTCCCAGATCACCTAATCTTTGTTCGACACGGAGAATCAGAAGCAAACGTACTGCTCGAGCAAATTGCAGCAGACCCGGTCAATACAGACCGCAAAGAAGCCTATCACGACAGCAACATTCGCCTTACGAAAAAAGGAATCGCACAGGCAAAAGCAGCTGGCACGTGGCTACGAGAAAATGGATTCGCCGAGTTTGACCGCTACTCTGTCTCCCCTTATGCGCGCACTCGCGAAACAGCCGCCTATCTAGGGCTCGACGGCGACTGGCGCATCGATGATCGTATTCGTGAACAAAACTGGGGTGAATATAACCTCATAGGCATGGATGACATCGAGCGAGACAGCAAACGCGCCCATACGCTCTACAATCAATCGTACTGGTACTGGCACCCACGCGGAGGCGAGTCACTTTCGAGCGAAGTACGCGGACGATTTACCCGAGTACTAGATGGCTTGCATCGCGATCCTAGCAGCAAGCGCGTGCTCCTCGTGACACATGGTGCCTATATGCAGATGGTGCGTCTAGAACTTGAGCGCATGATACCAGACGTATGGGAAGAAACCTGGAAGCACAGACGTATCGACAACTGCCAAATCCTCCACTATTCTCGCATTAGCCCTATCGACGGCACGCGCTCCGAGGGAGTCAGGTGGCTTCGCTCTGTCAACCCAAGCGAGCCGTCACGCTCATGGCACAATGGCGAATGGCAAGAAATACACCGCAAAACCTATAGCGACAGCGAACTGCTCGCTATGGTTGATGACCTGCCGCGTATGCTGTAGCCCCTCATCAGGCGCACACACAAAAACCCCTCCGCAGAGAGGGGTTTTTGCATACTTAGCTCAGGTAAAACTAGTACACCTTGAGGAGCAATTCACCACCAAGACGCTGCTTTGCAGCTTCCTGGCCAGTCACCACACCTTTGGATGTAGAGACAAGGACGATACCACGACCGCTTTTTACGCGTGGAATCTCGTCGGCTTTTACATACACACGTCGGCCTGGCTTAGACAGACGAGTAATCTCATTGATGGTGCTGTTTTCACCAGCCTTGTTGATAGTAATCACAAGCGTATCGCGTGGCTTGCCAGCTTCACGCTTAACGTCTACTAGGTAGCCACTTTTCTTGAGCTGCTTTGCGATTACTTCTTTCATGTTGCTCGCAGGGACGCGAACTTCTGTCTTACCAACCATTTTTGCGTTACGAATACGAGTCAAAAGGTCGGCGATTGGATCTGTAGTTTGCATAGACATATCTTTATTCCTTCCTTTTTACCAACTACTCTTTCGCACACCAGGGATCTTGCCCTCAGAGGCAAGCTGGCGGAAATTGATACGGTTGAGACCGAAGCGACGCATGTAAGCGTGTGGTCGTCCGCTCAAAACATCACGGTTTTTCCAGCGAGTTGGGCTAGAATTACGAGGAAGTTTTTGCAAACCATCCTGATCACCCATCTCCTTGAGTTCGGTGCGCTTTGCTTCGTACTTCTTGATCATCTTCTTGCGTTTTTCGTCGCGTGCGATTGCAGATTTCTTAGCCATTAGCGTCGCCCTCCTTCTTTTTCAAACGGTACACCGAATTTCTCGAGTAGCGCGCGGCTGTGAGCTTTGTCTTCATTGTCGATGACAAAAGTGACTTGCAGGCCGTGGATTACTTGAGTTTCTTCGAATGTAAGCTCTGGGAAAATCGACTGATCGTTGACACCTACGTTGTAGTTGCCACCCTTGTCGAATGCTTTTGCGCCCACACCGTGGAAGTCACGGATACGAGGCATTGCCACGTTGACAAAACGGTCGAGGAATTCGTACATGTTTGCGCCGCGAAGTGTCACACTGATGCCAATGCGGTTCATACCTGCACGGATTTTGAAACCTGCAATAGATTTCTTTGCCATGCGGTCGATAGGTGCCTGACCAGTGATTTTTGTCAAAGTATTTTTGACCACTTCGTAGTGGCGCTTGTCATCCTTGTTTTTGCCAAGTCCTACGCTCACGACAATTTTCTCGAGCTTTGGTACTTGGTGTACGTTCTCGAGTCCGAGTTCGGTCTGGAGTTCTTTGCGAACTGTGTCGTTATACAAAGCTTTCAGACGAGGAGTGTAGGCAGCATTTTTTGTAGCTGTAGCCATTATTTAATCTCCTTGTTCTTTAGTTGACGAGCAACACGGACTGTTGCACCGTCATCGTTTTTCTTGTAGCCAACACGGCTGCTTGTGGCTGCTTTTTCGTCGACGACGAGCGCCACCTTGGACAGTGGAGTTGGTACGTGAATATCTTTGACGCCACCGCGAGGGTTAATCTGGCTTGGCTTGACCTTACGGCTTCCAACACCCACACCTTCGATGAGGACTGCGTCCTTTTTTGGCAATACGGCGAGCACTTTACCAGTCTTGCCTTTGTTATCACCGCTTACGAGTTTGACGATATCGTCTTTGCGAATACGTGCCATACTAGAGTACCTCCGGAGCCAAGCTGATGATCTTTGCGTAGCCCATGTCGCGGAGTTCGCGTGGCACAGGACCAAAGATACGAGTAGCTTTTGGCTGCTTATCGTCACCGATAATCACGGCAGCGTTGTCGTCAAATACGATTGTCGAACCGTCTTTTCGCTTGATTTGGTTGCGCGTGCGCACGATCACAGCTTTTTGAACGGTCTTCTTCTTGATGTTACCGCCAGGATTGGCGTCTTTGATTGTGACGACTACGATGTCGCCCACGCCCGCTGTACGGCGGCGTGTACCACCGAGCACACGGATTACCAATGCTTCTTTGGCTCCGCTATTGTCGGTGATTTTGATACGAGATTCTTGCTGAATCATTACGCAGTCACCTCCTCGACATCTTCCTTGAGCTCTACAGAACCACGAGATTTCTCTTCGATAATGTCAAGCTTAAAAGATTTTGTCTTGGAAATAGGACGAGTTTCGACGATGCGAACCTTGTCACCATTTTTGGCTTCGTTGTTTTCATCGTGAGCAGTATATTTACGGCTGACAGTGTACTGCTTGCCATAAAGTGGGTGCGTTTCACGACTAGTCACAGTGACGGTAATTGTCTTGTCGCGGCTGTCCGAAGTCACGATACCGGTCAATGTCTTGGCCATATTACTTGTCTCCCTTCTCGGCGAGCTCGGCTGCTCGGATAGCAGTGTGCAAACGCGCGATATCTTTGCGAGTTTTGGTGATGACTCGTGGATTTTGCAATTCGCCAGCCGCAAGTCCGCGGCGAGCTTCTACAATTTCTAGCTGTTTGGCAGCCAAATCTTTTTGCAAATCCTCCAAGCTTTTCACTTCGGCTGCGTCTTTAGCTTTAGTCGCTTTTGTAGTAGCTGCTTTTGCCATGATTACGCCTCCTCTCGCTTGATGAATTTAGTTTTTACAGGTAGCTTGTGTGCTGCGAGTCGCATTGCTTCGCGAGCCACTTCTTCTTCAACACCCTTCATTTCAAACATCACAGTGCCGGCTTTTACCTTGGCTGCGAAGAATTCAGGGTTACCTTTGCCCATACCCATCTTGAGTCCCACAGGCTTGCGAGTGATAGGTGTGTGCGGGAAGATACGAATCCAGATTTTACCACCACGCTTGATGTAGCGGGTCATCGCCTGACGAGCTGACTCGATCTGGCGACTGGTAATATCACTGTTTGACTGTGACTGGAGCGCGTAGTCGCCAAAGGCGATGTAGTTGCCACGAGTAGCCACGCCATCATTTTTGCCTTTGAACGTCTTGCGGAATTTGGTTTTCTTAGGGAGCAACATTATGAATCGCTCCTTTCGCCTTTATAGATCCAGACCTTTACACCGATGATACCCACACCTGCACACATAGCGCGTGCAGAATGGAAATCGATATCCGCACGAAGTGTGTGGAGTGGCACTGAGCCTTCGATTACCTTTTCGCGACGAGCCATCTCAGCATTGTTGAGTCGACCAGCTACCTCGATACGAATACCTTTGGCGCCAGCGTTCATAGTGTTTTGAGCCGACATCTTGACCGCGCGGCGGAAGTTGATGCGGCGTTCGAGCTGGCGAGCGATGTTTTCTGCAACAAGTTTCGCCGAAAGCTCTGGACGTTTTACTTCTTCGATGTTGATGCGCACAGGCAGGCTAGCAACTTTTTCGAGCTGCGCCTTGAGTTCTTGCACACCTGCACCACCACGACCAATCACCACACCTGCTTTTGCAGTATGGATAGTGATAGTCACTTGGTTTGCAGAGCGCTCGATTTCGATGCGATCAATTGTCGGACGTGACGCAAACTTCTTTTCGATGAGTTCGCGAATCTTGACGTCTTCTGCGAGCCACTTGCTAAAATCACGCTTGTTGGCAAACCAGCGAGAATCCCAGTTTTTGTGAACTTGCAGACGGAAGCTAATTGGGTTTACTTTTTGTCCCATGTCTACTTCTCCTCTTCTTTCTTAGCTGGTTTTTCAGCGACAGCTTTTTTGGCAGCAGGTTTTTTGACTGGCTTTGGTGCGCCAGAAACTTCTACCAAAATATGGCTGGTTTTCTTCTGGAAAGGTAGCGCCATACCACGCATGTGCGGCTTGAAACGCTTGAGGCGAGGACCGGCAGTCACACTGAGTGTTGTAATCTCAAGTGTCTTGGCATCCAAGCCGTGGTTGTTTGTCGCATTGGCTGCAGCAGACGCAATTGCTTTGCGTACTGGTGTTGCAGCGCGGCGCGGTGTGTGGTCTAGGATTACCAATGCATCGGCAACTGTGCGACCACGCACCAGGCTTGCAACAATACTTACTTTGCGCGGCGTCAGGTCGATACCTTTGATGTATGCGCGAACTGTAGTTGCTTCAGCCATTACTTCTTATCCTTTCCACCGTGCTTGCGGAACTTGCGGGTTGGGCTAAACTCACCGAGTTTGTGACCAACCATGTTTTCCGTGATGAGCACAGGTACGTGCACGCGACCATTGTGTACCGCAAACGTAAATCCAACCATTTCTGGCGTGATAGTGCTTGCGCGAGCCCAGGTCTTGGTAATCGTGCGGTCGCCAGACTTCAGAGCTGCTACTTTTTTAGCGAGCTTGAAATCGACATATGGACCCTTCTTGAGTGATCGACTCATATATTACCTCTTCCTCTTCGCTTCATGGCGACTTTTAACAATAAGCTTGCCAGTATCTTTGCGTCGTCGTGTACGATAGCCGAGTGTGAGCTGACCCCATGGCGTACGTGGTGGCTTACCACTACCATGACGACCGCCGTCACCACCACCATGCGGGTGGTCTGCGGCATTCATCACAACACCACGAACACTTGGGCGCTTACCCTTGCGTCGGTTGCGACCTGCGCTACCAATTTTGACGTTTTGGTGCTGGACGTTGCCCACGACACCAATAGTCGCTTCGCACTCTAGGCGAACGCGGCGAACTTCGCCAGATGGCAATTTAATCTGTGCGTACTCACCTTCTTTGGCCATCAGCTGTGCTTTTGTACCAGCACTGCGTACCATCTGCGCACCTTTGCCCTTTTGGAGCTCGATTGCGTAGATTTGTGTACCGACAGGGATGCGGGCAAGTGGCATACGGTTTGATGCTTCGATAGGAGCTTCTTCGCCGCTAGCGATTTTCTTGCCTTTTTGCATCTGAGTGTCAGCCAAGATGTAGTGGTACAAACCATGCTGATCTTTGACACGTGCAATACGCGCAGATCGGTTTGGGTCGTACTCGATCTCTTCGACAGTCAACTCCAAGCCGTTTGCCAGCTTGTGGTTGAGCAAGCGGTAGTGTCGTTTGACACCGCCACCGCGGTGACGTACAGTGATGCGACCTTGGTTGTTGCGGCCTGCATTTTGCTTTTTGGTCTTGATCAAGCTTTTAAGTGGTTTTTTGGTCGTGATTTCGCTCAAATCTTGGCTTGTCATACCACGACGCGCAGGAGTAGTTGGGTTGTATTGCTGGATAGCCATTACTTCTTCTCCTCACTTTCTGTTGGTTGCTCAAACACCTGGATAGAGCTGCCTTCGGCAAGCTTTACATAGGCTTTTTTGGTGTCTTTGCGTTTGGTTGTGCCTGGGTAGCGGTTTTTTCCACGAGAGAAACGAACTGCTTTGCCTTGCTGTACCACGACTTTGACACCTGCAACCTTCACCTCAAACTGTGCTTCTACAGCTTCAGCGATTTGCTGCTTGTTGGCTGTGAGTGGCACGTCGAAGATGTAGGTATTTTTTTCTGTAATCTGTGTGTACGCCTTTTCGGTCGCACGTGGGATAACGCTAATGGGTTTCATTATGCCTCTCCTCCTACTAGCCATGCTTTGATAGTGTCGATAGCTTTGGCACTAATCACAATGTGATCTGCGTTGAGCACGTCATAGACACTGATGAAGCTTGGGCTTACAAGTCGAACCGCCTGGATGTTGCCAGTTGCACGAATCAACTCTGGAGTCTTCTCGGCAACAACAAGCACCTTACGGTCGAGTTTTTTGTCTGCTAGATATTTTGCAACTTCAGCAGTTTTGCCAGTTGTTTTGATATCGTCAATGGCAATTTTCTTGGCCTCGTTTGCAAGCGTTAGCGCCTGCTTTACGGCTACACGCTTAGAAGTCTTAGAGAGCTTCTTGGTGAAGTTTTCGTTGCCGCGTGGACCAAATACGATACCACCTGTGCGCCAGATTGGGTTGCGGGTGCTACCAAAACGTGCACGGCCAGTACCTTTTTGCTTCCATGGTTTTTTACCACCGCCGCGTACTTCGCCACGAGTTTTCGTGGTTGCGCTGGCGAGGCGGTTGTTTGCTAGGTATGAATCATACGCTAGCTTCAGTAGTTCGTGGTTTGGCACTTCTACTGCGAAAACTTCTTTGGGCAAAGTCGCTTTCTTGGTTGCTGTAGTATCAGCCATTATGCCTTACCTCCGATTACTACCAGACCCTTGCGAGGTCCTGGTACAGCGCCACGTAGTCCAATCAAGTTTGTCTCGGCGTCGATGTACGCGACTGCCAAGTTTTTCACTGTCACTTGATCGTGACCCATGCGGCCAGGCATTTTCTTACCCTTGAAGACTTTTTGTGGATACATCGAGCCGATTGAACCGACGCGACGAACCACGCCGTTGCCACCATGAGACTTTGCGCTTGTATTAAAGTTGTGTCGTTTTACAGTTCCTGCAAAACCTTTACCCTTTGATGTGCCCGTCGCCTGAACCAACTCACCTAGTTCAAACGTGTTTACATCGATTACGTCACCTACCTTGAGACCATCTGGTAGTTCTGCGACGCGGATTTCCCGAATATGCTTCGGAGTCACTTTGGCAGACTTTGTGTGTCCTGCCACGGCCTTGCTCAGGTTCTTACCCTCACCATATGCTACCTGAACTGCGTTGTAGCCGTCTGTTTCAACGGTTTTTACCTGAGTCACAGTCACAGGGCCAGCTTGGATGAGTGTGATTGGAGTCACGCGACCATCTTCGCCGATGATTTGGGTCATACCAATTTTGGTACCGAGAAGTGCTTTCATAGCCCTCATTCTCCCACTTAAAATCCTTGGTGGCTACTGGTTTCCCTGCTGCTTTTGTTTCCTCCAGCTCCGGGACCTGTCAACTCACCAAGGTCGCTTGATATTTTTTGTACATAAAAGTAACTTTCTGACTATAGCATAGATTAGGGGCAAGAGTCAAGAGTTTGACAGTACTTTCTTATTTGTCGTATCATCATTGCAAATATAATTAGAATATGACATTATAGTAATATGACAGCATCCGAGAAACCCTCGGAATCACACAACAAAGGAGTCTGTCATGGCAACTGTAAGTGCTCTTTCCCATATCCAACTTCTACTGCCCGCTAGAGTCATGGAGCTCACCGGACCCGCAAGGGTTGGTACAGCTACTCCTCGAAAGCTCAAGATCCGTATTACTGAGCAAGATAACAAACACACCGACTTCTGGGTCTCAATTCCTGACGAGCTCGATGTGCGTAGCTATATGAACGACCCAGACAACCTATGGCGTGTGCGTTACACCGCGCAGTCTAGTAAGAACGTAAGCTACCTGGCTATTTCGGATATCAAGGTCAGCGGAAAGTGGATAGAAGTAGAGCCCACTTAGCCCCATCGAAGTCGAGAACCGCCCTGCAACAGGCAAGACTCCTTCGGTGGGGCGGTTTTCGTTACCACGGGGTAATACACCTACTTAGCCCTCTAATAGTGCAGTAGTCCAGTCTTGCGACGGATGCAATTCATCAACAGAGAAGTCTGATTTCGGTACATCAAATAGCAATGATTCGTAACCATTTTCCTGAGACAAGTGATATGCTTGGCGTAATTCGGCCACCTCGCCCACACACTCAAATGGTTTCATTACACCATCTATTCCCAAAAGTCCCTTGAATGTTTCTATGAGTGATACATCAGTGTACAGTTCACCGCCAAGCCTTGCCTGCAACTCACTCGGTGATACAAAGGGTGAAAATAATAAATACGAATTCGCACACTTAGGGCATTTGCCGCACCAGACTAGTTTGGTATTATCTGCACCTTGTTGGTAATTAGCAACATTGCACGAGCTAAACTGTTCGCCAAAACGTGACCATGCATACTTCGCAAACAGTTCTGTTACTTTGAGCTCACTATACTGACGCAGAGGGGAGCCTACGCGGATATCTGGCGAAACATAGCGCTGTACGTATTCTACAAATAGCTGCTCGGCCTGCCAGGTTTTAGACCACTGGTGGTTCACCGGTAGCTCACCAATCCACTCGTGCGGCTCCTCGCCCTCGTGCGCGACGGCCATAAGTACGGTGTTTTTACCTAACAATATTGCCTGAATAAGTGCATAACTGAGCGCAATGTACGTTACTGGCACATGGCCGTTCTTACCACCGTCTTCGCTCGCCTGTTGCAGCGCTTTTTTATCGAGCGTACGCCAGGCTTTTGTGAGTGGTTCTGTCAGTGTATCCAGTATCGCAGGGTGATTGTCTGTCGAGCTAATGTAAAAAGGTGTGTAGCTAGTAGAGCTTTCTTCCAGTAGTGCGGCCACGAGTAGCGAGTCTTTGCCGCCACTTTGCATCGCTATAATACCTTCGCCAGTATATGGCACTTGATTTGACTCATCACTGCTACTAGCTACAAACTGCGCCAAATCCTGTTGTGCAAGGTTGTTTTCAAATGCAAATTGACTCAAACCCTCTTGATACACATAGTTTAAAAAACCTGCTTGCCATTCATCGATGCCACCAGTAGCTACATCAACATCTGGCGTAGGAAACGCTTTGTAATACGACGTGCCCACCAGAAGGTGTGCCAAACGCAAAGCTCTGTCTAGAGCTACATGGTCATACTTGCCGCCTACGCCTGAGAACTCTATACGCTCGACAAACTGCCGCTCACTATCCTCAAAACGATAGTGAAACTCAGCCACGTAATTAACCTCATTGAAACTATATTTTTCGAAAATAAATCGACTCACAACTCACCCACTACTCTACGAAATTGATCGCCCCGGTCGTAAAAATTCTTGAACATATCGAAACTTGCACAGGCAGGGCTCAGAATCACCACGTCGCCAGATTCTGTAAACTGTGCTGCATCATGCACCACCTCACGCATCAGCGTCGCATCTGACACATATATGTCTACATCATGGAAAATCTTTGCTAGTTTGTGTCGTATTTCGCCAATGAGTACGACTTTCTTGGCTACATTTGTAGTACGAATTAACTCATGTAGCTCAGCAAAATCCGCACCTTTATCTACACCACCAATTATCACAACTTCGGGACGTTCAAACGCTCGAATTGCCGCAACTGTAGCCGATGGTGCCGAAGAAAAACTATCGTTATAGTAATCTACTCCACTCCGTTCTGCTACGAACTCCAGGCGGTGCGGCAATCCTGAAAAATCTTGCAGCCCACGCGCAATATCTTCTATACTCACGCCGTACGCCAGCGCTACAGTAATTGCTGCACAGGCATTTTCGACATTATGCTGGCCTATTAGCTGCAGCTTACTTACCGCACACACCTGCTGCTCACCTTGCATAAAATAGCCGTCATGCACATATACGCCACCCTCATCCACTACGCCGTAGCGAACTGGTGTATTAACACTCGACACATACGCCGCTTCGCGCGATAGCTCATTAGTAGGGTGGTAAATACACACATCGTCCGTCACCTGAAAACGACGAATATTTTGCTTGGCACGTACATAGTCATCCATATCTTTATGTATGTTGAGGTGATCTGGTTCTATAAGTAAAATCACGGCTGTGTGTGGTGATTTTTCAATATCCCACAACTGAAAGCTACTCATCTCAAACACGACAATGTCACTCGGCTGTATACTTGGCAATATTTCTAATGCAGGCGTCCCGATATTACCTACTAAATGAACTGTCCGACCTGCCGCCCGTAGTATTGCAGTAATCAGGCTACTCGTAGTACCCTTACCTTTTGTTCCTGTCACGCCAATGATAGGTGCTGGACATTTAGCAAAAAACTCATTGGTTGCCGACCATATCTTACCATCTGTCGCTAGCTTATAGGGTGACAAACTCGCGGTACGCACCACCATATCAAAACCCTGGAGCTGGCTAAAGACACCTGCGCCCAACATCGTCTGCGCACCGTCTGGCAGCAACCGTTCTAGCTTATCGTTTTCATCGACAATCACCAGCTCGTTATCTGATGTGTTCCAGTACCGATAATTTACTTCGCCTTCGATACCATAACCTGCAATTGCAATCTTCATATGTTACCAGTATATCATCAGTAATAGGTGAATACTCGTGTTCTACTATCAGATCACTGCAACCGCACTGCCCTAAGATTTACCGGTAGGCCTAGTTCATTGAAGACATCAATGGCATATTGTAATTCTTCTAGTAGCTTAACACTATTGTATATGCTTCCTCACAGGTGCTATAGCCTCATCCAAGGGAGCGTACGAGATGATTCCTATTTACTGCGCAGCTGCTCAATCTCACGTGTTAATTCGGCGATGTTAGCCCAGCTACTTTTGTCAGTCATGATACTCAACGCATACGTACCGTTTGAGCTATATACAATAGCGGCGTCGTGCAAAAGACCTTCAAGAAAGCCTACCTTATCCGCCACGGCGCCGCTAGCACCAGCTGGTACACCCTGACGATAGACATTTCGTTTGAGCGCAGCGATGAGCTTCGCCTGACTATCTGCCCTGAGTGAGATTTGGCCAGTCGCAAGTGACGCCATAAAAGTACTCAAATCACCCGCTGTTGTCTTATAACTCTGGGTGTCGAGAAATGTCGTGTTTGGACTCACGATAGAGTTTGCCTCTGTCGTGAGAGAGCGGTAGCTTATTTTTGCTACTAACGCCTCAGCACAAGCATTATCAGACAAGACAATCATGTCGTCAAAGCACTTCTCTAGGTTGCGCCCACCTGCAATCTGATCGCTCCACTTGTATTCGCCAGACTCTATGCGTTTGAGCGCACTATAGGCTACATAAAGCTTGTACGTGCTAGCTGTGGTAAACTTTTGCGAATCATTAAACCCGGCACGTCTACGTTTGCCATCTAGTTCAATAAGTGACACGCCATAGGTACCAGGATGACTCTCTGCATAATTTTTCATCAGTGCAGATAAACCAGCATCTGTATTACTGTAGCTACGAGTATACTGCACAGTAGGCTGTACGGCTAGCTCACCAGCCGGCACCGTATCGGCCTTCGCAAGCAAGTATTCTTTCAGGTGCTCAAGTGTTTTTTCGACATCAAGCTTGCGCCCTACTTGTCCGTTGACGCGCGACACTTCTACAAAGTCGTGTGTCGTCACCTTACTCACGCCAGCCGCACGCTCCATGGCCTTGCCAAATTTATCTTGCAAATACTTATCTGCCTTGCCTGCATCGAGTTGTATATCAAAAACATCTTCCTCTGCGCTAAACGTAAGCCATTTTGCCACTTCGCTAGAATCTATTTGCTCAGATTTGCCGTCATAGGCGACATCAATCGAGCGAGAAAGCTGCGTATTAATCGTGTCAACTGTTGGCTGCACATCCTTCGCGACCAGCTTAGCTGGAATGGCATCCATAGCAATGCGAGCAGTCGTATCCCCATCTAGCAGTGGCTTAAGCGTCTCCAGTGTACGCTTTACATCTGTTTCTTTGCATGTACCACCTTTTTCCTCTGCTACCACTATCACTTTACCGTTCTTAACTTCTGCAGTAGCATTAACAGGTGCAACTTGGCAACTACCACCTAGCTGTTTAGCGAGGTATTGCCCCAACTTCGCGCTATCTCTTGTGTACATAGGGTCGTCGACCTTTACTACTGTATGCGCCCACAAGATCGACGTAGGCACAATCCGTAAATACCAAGGATATTTGACGCTGTTTAGGCGTGTCTCATTTTCCACTCTGAGCCCAAAGTCGGCTAATTTTGGTGAGTATTGTGGTTTTTTGGCATCACCAAAATAGAGTTTGAGCTGACGTCTAGCATACTCATCGTCCAGCTTCTTGGCTAGCTCAGATTTTTGCTGCCAGCTGGCATACCTACCATCAACCTTTTGCCATGGCAACATACGACCACCTGGATACAAAAGCTGCACCACAAGAAAAATTCCAAGTAGCGACATACCTGCAACAAGCCCAACCTGCTGCTTACTCCAGCGTAGTTGTCGGCGAGTTCTCCTAACCCTCCTCTGATTCATATATACCATTATATCACTCCCTAGGAATTTGCTATATAATGGACACAAATGGTGGTGAGGGCAAGCAAGCAGCGGCAACAAGCTGCACTTAAGCGAAACTGGCGCATAGGCCTATACGGCTTATTAATAGCAGTGTGCGCTGCATATCTTGGATGGCTCATCAGCTGGCAGCAACAAACAGTTACGAGGCTTGATGCTTTGCAAGCCAAGCTCGCACAGCCGCCCGTCTATATCCAGCTCGGCAGCGAACGACTCTACGCACCAGCACAATCTTATAGCCAACCATCGCACCTGTGGTTTATGACCAACAAATCCCACCCAATTGTTCCTCGTGATTTTTCACCCGATGATCTTGTGTCGCTACCGATGCGAGCTCAACCACAACTCACAGGAGAGCTCGCCACTGTACGTCGTGATGTAGCTGCCGCACTCACCCAGCTGGATATCGCAGCCAAACAAGACGGTGTTACCCTCATTATCAATAGCGCATACAGATCATACAGTATGCAAGCACAACTTCTTGCAGAGGTATCTTCGTCACTCTACGATACCGGCACGCGTACTGCGCCAGCTGGCGCTAGCGAGCATCAGCTCGGCTTGGCAGTAGACTTTAGCACTGACACGACAGGGTGTCGCACTGCCAGCAACTGCGCGATTGGAGCCAGCGACGCAGTCTGGTTAGCCACTCATGCTCACAAATATGGATTCATCTTGCGCTACCCAGAGGGCAAAGAAAGTATCACTGGCTACGAGTATGAACCATGGCATTACCGCTACGTAGGACGAGGGCTCGCCACAGCTCTATATAACGCCAACCTGACGCTCGACGAAGCCTGGTCCGCGCTTCAAAAAGCCGAACATGAACTACGTCAGCGGGGAGAAATATGAAAGAAATTCGGTCCAAAAAATCAAGGACCGCACTATATGTTGTCACATTTTTCGTGCTCATCTCTACTGCGGCGGCTGGCATTATCTATTGGAAACTCCGTCCACCAGCGAAACACCCCACTCATCCTCAAGTCAGTCTACCGCACACACCCCCACAAAACCCCGAACCGGTAGTTGTCAAGCTAGGCTCTTCGCATATCGTTGCTATCAACGAAGACTATACGCATGACGACAGTCTCTGGAGACTTGTCAACAAAGCAAATCCACTCACAAATCCCAATTACGAGCCGGCAAAACTCACCAAAGCACCAGTCGCCGTGAGGCCAAATCTCCGCGAAGATGAGCAGTCACTCCACACTGTGCTTGTACCAGATTTGCAAGCAATGGTCAAACAAGCAGCCGCAGATGGCGTCACGTTAACACTCGGTAGCGGCTACCGCTCACCCGAACTACAGAGGTTCTTTTTTGACAATTATGCCGCGCGAGATGGTGTTGAAGCAGCTAACAAATACAGTGCGCTGCCCGGTCAGAGCGAGCACCAAACTGGCCTCTCGCTTGATTTTGCTGCTGGCGACATGCGCTGCTACCTGGAGCAATGCTTTGCAGAGACATCAGCGGGCATGTGGTTGGCTGAGCACGCACATAAATACGGTTTTATCCTCCGTTACACAAAAGACGGCGAAACAACTACAGGCTATCAGTTTGAGCCATGGCACTACCGCTATGTAGGCAAAGAGCTTGCCACAGCACTGCACGACAACAACATACTTCTAGAAGACGCCTGGCCAAAACTCCTCGAAGCCCGTAAAGAACTGATTGTACGAGGTGAGATTAAATAAGACTACTTAACTTCTACAGTCGATCCTAGAATTTGTTGTACGTTTTGTTTAATACTACCCGGTGTCGCATCCATTCGCATATTTTTGAGTACTTCATCCGCATCTTTTAGCGGATAAATCATAGGGTTCTTACGTGCATTAATAGCGCTTGCAGCTTGCTCTGCAGCAGTCCACTCATACGCCATATACGTCGGCTCAAACACTGGCTTTTCAATCACAATCTTGTCGCCTGTTTTACGTACTGTCATCTGAGCAACCCCTCCGGTCAGTTGATCGAGCTCCAGTTGCGATGACAACATATTGCCGATAGAGTACCAGACCAGCATCTTGTTACCATCTGGTCGATCTACTTGTTCAGCCTTTTGGAGCACATGTGGCCCAGTGCCGATCACTATATCCACCCCGTAGCCTGCCAGCTTAGCGACCTGCGCCCGCTGATCAGCGTTCACCTCGTGTGAATCTTCGTCACCCCAATGCATCGATACCAATACAATGTCGGCATTTTTGCGTGCTTCCTCTGCCAAATCTTTAACAAGCACTTCATTGTGGTACAGATTGAGCCCATAGCTGGTGACTGATTTGTTGTTGCTAAAATCAGCAAAGGCTAAAAATGCAAACTTAATGCCATTCTTTTCAAAATACCGCACTGTTCGCTGCTCCTGCTCTGAACGATTTGCTCCAGCGTATGCTAGCGGTTTGAGCTTCTCCCATTCTGCTACTGTCGCATCAATAGGCTTCTGACCCTTGTCGCCCATATGGTTGTTGGCAAGGTTAATCACGCTGCAGCCTACACTTTGCAAATCTGCCGCATACTTTGTAGGCGCATTGAACACAGGATACCCACTAATGCCATACTCCTCGCCCGCACTCAAACCCTCTTGATTGCAAAATACTACATCAGCAGACTCGTAGAGCGGACTAATTGCCTGAAAGTATCTGGCATAGTCGTAGCCATCCACGACCCTGGCGTTAGTAGTGATTGTGTCGTGCGGAATCATATCACCCATAGCTACAAGCGTAACAGTCATCTCACTCGGCTTATCTACCTTTTGACTCGCTACAGGCTGCTGGGTCGCCTGCGGAGCTTCTGGTGCAGGCTTGAATAGCCAAAGAAATACCACTACAACACCAGTACCCACGGCAAGCAGAACTCCAACAGTAACCAGCAGCCACTTCTTGTAATCTCTGTCTTTGTGCGCTACTTGCCTCATAGCACAATCCCCGCATTGAGGAAAAAGCCAATAATCGTCACAACTACCAGCACTGCGTAGAGTATCTTGCGATTGAACTGCGCATGCTCTAGCCAAGATATCAGCAACAAGGCTATGAGTGTACCAACAGGAAACGCCCCTACGGGTACTGGCCCGAGCATAATAGGACTTGCTAGACGAATCCACAGCAAGCCCGCCAATGTCACAAGTACAAGCTTAAAAAGATATACGCCATCCGGCTCAAATACATTTTCAAGCCCCTTGCGACTCACTACGGGGCGATTGCGTGCGTAGGTACGAGATTTATTGGATTTTTGTTTGATAGCCATAAGTAGTATCAGTATACCTTGATTGGTCTATAAAAACAAAAACGCCCTTGATATAGGGCGTTTTTGTCATCTGCACTGATTACATGCGGATTTCTGCATCTACACCAGCTGGCAGACTGAGGTTTTGCAGACTATCGATTGTCTTTGGCGACGCATTAGTGATGTCGATAAGGCGTTTGTGAACACGCATTTCGAACGCCTCACCACCTTTTTTGTATACATGTGGACTCTTCACCACTGTGAATGTACTACGGCGTGTAGGGAGTGGGATTGGCCCTGCTACATCCGCACCTGTGCGCACAGCTGTGTCGATGATTTGTTTTGCTGATTGGTCAATCACTTTGTGATCATACGCCTTGAGGCGAATGCGGATTTTCAAGCCTTCTTCTTTGGCCATAAATAAAACTCCTTAATTTATATCCAGTAACCTCTCGCTCGAATCGGAATTGAGTCATCGTCTGGCTGAGTTCTCTGGATGATTGCTATACCCCTATATCATACAAGAGACGGTGAATTTATGCAAGAGTATTGACTTTAGTTAGCATAAGTGATATTATAGAATATGTGCCTGTCGACAACAGGCTGAAGCGTCGTAGATACGACGCTCGACAACTCAGAGGAGAATCTCAATGATTCGTATCATCATCGGTACGCCCGTCCTGCTGGCTCGCAAGCTGGTCGCCGATCCCATCATGTGGGCAGACGACATGCTCAAGGTGGGCAAACCGATTCGTAAGCCGATTCGGTTCACCGTCGACCTGCAGGAGTACAACCGAAAAGGTCCCATGGACCTCGAGACGGCTGTCGCCGAACGCATGAAGGACCCCGACATCAGCAACTCCGTCGCGGAGCAGCTGTTTCGGTTCGGGAGCGCCCAGGTGCTCGCGATCATCAAGAACACCGATCCCGAATTCAAGGTCGAGACAAGCGACATCCACGACAAGATCGTGGGGCTCTACAGGAGTCTCGCTGGCATCAACGCCGATGTCCATGCACAGGGTGTTGGTGCGGGCGACAAGCCGCCCTGCGTTGTGCTGAACCTCAATGGGGCTCGGCCGGCTTCGTAGCCACACCGCCTGCTCGGTAGCGGAATGTAATGGCTCGGGCACCCCAGGATTTTCCTCTGAGTCATTACATTTTGCCATTATCATATCACTACTCCTTCATATAGCAAAAACCTCCGATATTACTCGGAGGTTTTATATTGCTTACACAGAAACTACTATTTTGTAATAGAAGTTACCACACCAGCACCAACAGTCTTACCACCTTCGCGGATAG
>CAZQJY010000010.1:0-28721 GCA_964593465.1 uncultured Candidatus Saccharibacteria bacterium | reverse complement strand
CGGCGATCTCCTCCGTGACAGGGAGGCGTGATAGGCCAACTTCACTACGGGCGCAGAACTTAGATAATCATAACAAAGAAATCATCGTTACGCAAGGGGTGGATATGATACAATTAAGGGGTGTCACAGTTCGCCGCTGTAGCTCAGCTGGTAGAGCGGCGCTTTCGTAAAGCGTAGGTCACCGGTTCAAATCCGGTCAGCGGCTCCAATTGCTGTATACTAAGAGAAGAGAAATATGAGAGAGACAATTTCCACCACTTTTAAGATAATCGCCAAAGACAGGGTTTTTATGGTGGTTTCTAGCATACTACTCACATTGTGTGTGGCAGTTGCTATTTATTTTGCAATTCGGATAAAAGCCTCTGATATACACGTGTACACCCACTACACCTCATACGGTAGTACAAATTTCTACGCAAGTTCATGGTTGTACGCTCTTGGCTACCCACTGTTCTTTTTGATAGTTGGGCTTGCCAACACTGCTATTGCTGCAAAACTATACAATCTCAAGGATCGTCGATTTGCTGTGTGCTTTCTCTGGTTTTCAATTGGCGTAGCCTTGCTTGCACTCGTCAATTTTACGCATATCGTAAAGGTCGCTTTCCCTCTATAGGTTGTCAACATGACGGGAGAATCACTAGAGTTACCACTTGGCAAACGTACAAAAAAGTATCGATTTTTTGAAATGTTGCCGGGTGCATTGAGTATCTCGGCGCTACTCTTGCTATTTGTACTATCGTGGTTTAATACAGCGCTTGCTAGCATATATCTTTTGATGCTGATCCTCATTGCACTTACTCGTGCCGTTGCGATAGCGACCCATACAATTCGCGGCTACAAACGACTTGTTGGCGCACAAACAGTTGACTGGCATAGACGCTTGCTTGATTTGGAGCATCCAGAAAAAAGCCTCCAGCACGAGGAGAAGCATCATATCTCACAGTTTGGTCACTCTACTCATGTGCGTAACCTCAGGTCTGTTGCCGAGAATCCGAGTGCGTTTCCAAAGCCATCGCAGCTGCGCCATGCCATAATTGTCGCTGCATATAATGAATCTATAGACATCATCGAGCCTACTATCCAGTCACTTGTCGACACGACGACAAAAGGTAAGCAGCTTATTATTGTATTTGCCTATGAGCAGCGGGGCGGAGAAGGTATCAAAAAAACCGCCAAACTCCTCAAGCAACGCTATGGGTCCCAGTTTGATGCATTCTACACGGTGGAACATCCTGCAGATTTGCCAGATGAAGTTGTAGGCAAGGGCGGAAATATCACGTATGCGGGTGAATTCTTGGCCAAAAAGCTTGAGGAGCGGAAGATAAATTCTGATGATGTTATCGTCACGACTCTCGACTGCGACAATAGGCCGCATCCAGCATACTTCGACTATGTGTCGTATGAATACATTGTCCATACCGATCGTCTCAATCTGTCGTATCAGCCAATCTCGCTGTTCTTCAACAATATATGGGATGTGCCTGCGCCGATGCGTGTTATTGCGACGGGTAACTCATTTTGGAATATTATCTCTGCTATGCGTCCAGACAAATTACGTAACTTTGCCTCGCATTCACAACCACTCACACCTCTGATTGGCATGAATTTTTGGAGTAAGCGCTCGATTGTGGAAGACGGACATCAGTTTTGGCGTAGCTACTTCTATTTCAAGGGTGACTATGCTGTCACACCTATCTATGTACCAATTTATCAGGACGCAGTGCTTTCAGAGACGTACGGTAAAACACTTTTTGCACAGTTTAAACAGCTGAGGCGCTGGGCATATGGTGCATCGGATGTGCCATATGTGGCTGTCAGGGTGTTTACGCGTAAGAAGCATGCTCCGCTCGGTGAATCACTTGTGAAATTCTACGAGCTGTTAGACGGCCATGTAACACTTGCAGTGTTGCCACTTATGATCGCGCTCGGTGGTTGGGTGCCTCTGTTATTTAGTCCGGAGTCCGCCCGCAGTGTTCCTGCACATCAGCTACCTGTAGTAGTTAGCGGGTTGCAGCAAGTTGCTATGATTGGACTTTTTATCTCTATCTTCTTTTCGCTCAAGATGCTTCCGCCAAGGCCTGCTCGGTACAAGAAGCGCAGAAACATATTCATGATTGTGCAGTGGTTTCTGATGCCGCTTACCTCTATTGGATACAATGCAACCTCTGCGCTAAACGCACAGACTCGTCTGCTGTTCGGGCTTTATCTGGACAAATTTGATGTTACAGAGAAGGCGACTGTCAAAGAGATTAATCGAGAACAGGGGACTCGTCGGCACTGGTGGCAGTGGTGGAAGGCCTCCCGCGGCGTCGGATCGAAGCGATAAGTCCGTGTGATATACCATATTGTAGACCGCAGGTGGCGTCGTAGGCTGTAAGCGCTGAGTGCGTCTCCTTGGCTATCGCACCAATGGTAATAGGGCTGGTAATGTCATATTTTTGTATCAGGCGTAGCTCTACGGTGCGAGCCAGTTCGTAGCTGTGTGTGCCTGCTTGTGGCAGGTGGGCGATGGAGCCATAGATGCTAGCGGCTAATTCACCGATGGAAAATACCTCAGTATGCTGCTTATTGCGTATGATTTTTATATCTTCGAGCGACGGCCGCTCATAGGTAGTAAACGTGCGCCCACAGCTCGGGCAGTGCCGCCGCCGCCACACTTGAGTAGTAGATTTATGCGGGCGAGAATTGGCGGTTTGAGTCTTTTTGTGCAAACAATATATACATATCATGTCTATATATTGTCATATCGCTATTAAAAATGCTAGTGGAAAACGTAGGCGAGTTGTGGAAAGAAAAAACCACCAGACCTCGCATCTGGTGGTAAAAAGTCCGTTTAGTTTATAACGCGACTATTTTTTGTATTGTTTATGCACGGCTGCCCAGGTGATGTCATATTCAAAACCTAGTTTAAATGTAGCCAATGCAGATGGCTGCTGTGTTTGTTTTATTTCGTTTACTTGAGCCATACTTACAATATAGCATAAGCGTTTTATTTTGTCAACACATTTTTTGAAGTCGAATATATCATAAAGAGTATAAACAGGGGAACATTCACTATAAGATATATGTGGAAAACATTTTGCAACGAGTGGATAAAATAAAACACAGTAGCTGAAAACACTACTGTGTCAGGGGATGATGTTGGAGAATAGACGGCGCCTCGCAGGTGTTAGTGGGGGTGATGTCCCTAGAGCTCGCCGCCTATACTTCTAGTGTAGAAAATTAGCACTCTCGTGTCAAGAGTGCTAATTATTTTTAAGACGAAAGTCTAGGATTTCTTTTGAGGGTCCTTATCTGTGCTATCTTCCTCGATTTCGCGTTCTACCACAATTGTACATTCTGTCACTAGCGCAGCAATAGCACCTACTGCGGCGAGTACAGGCGCGAGCACTGCACCAACAACGCCAATAGTGAGCGGCAACTCTACAAGCTGTTTGCCGTCTTTGCTCTTGATTATGATGCGTCGCACATTGCCTTCGCTGATAAGTTGTTTCACTTTACCGAGCAGTGCATCACCGCTTACTTTGAACTCTTCTTTGGTTGTCTTTGTCATATAGCTAGTATAAATTGATTTTACAGCCAAGGCAAAAAGGTTTGCCTTGGCAAAATCGGGGATGAGAATTCCCATGACCATAAGAGTGTCTACGAAGAAAGAAGACTATCGTATGATAGTCTTCTTTCTCTGGTGGACGCGGAGGAATTCGAATCCCCGACCCCCTCAACGTCAATGAGGTGCTCTAGCCAGCTGAGCTACGCGTCCATACTCGACGTATTGTAGCAAACAGGGGCGGGGATTGCAATCATGCTGCTCGAGCCTATGCTATAATGTGAAAGTCTAGATTTGAACTTAAGGGATATATTTTATCTCAAAACTCCGCCGTGCGAATGGGCAACCGTTGCAGAATGGCGGAGTCATATCCCTGTTCAGGTCTAGACAACCGTAACGGTTGTCCTTTTTTGTTGGACGACTTTATAACAATTAACATACTGGAGGATATAAGGTATGGTTCAGCAAAATAATGAATACAGACAGTCGGTAGCAACACTTGTTGCTCGAGCATTGCTGCGTTGGTGGTGGCTTGGATTTATAACATTTGGCGGCATCATCGTTTGGGATGTTTTGGAGTGGAAGCGAGCTGCACTTATTCTAAATAAGGATTCATTGACGCTAAAGTTTGGTGTGATTACGCAAAATAGCCGCGAAGTTCCCTATAGAAATATTCAGACGGTAGATGTACATCAGAGTGTGCTTGGGCAGGCGCTTGGGTATGGACATATCGTTATCACTACGGCCAATGCAAATGCACCGATTGAATTCAAGTATGCGGCACAGCCGCAGCTATTACGAGAGGCAATACAAGCGCGAGTCAATAATCGCTAGTAATGCTGATGCAAAATCCCATAGATATGTGTACATCTATGGGATTTGCAATCCTTGGTGGATAAGGTAGAATAAAGACAAGCTGTGACGCGGAGTAACCACCCGCTGAGCTTCGTGGGACGTA
Organism: uncultured Candidatus Saccharibacteria bacterium; assembly: GCA_964593465.1. Classification (GTDB taxonomy): domain Bacteria; phylum Patescibacteriota; class Saccharimonadia; order Saccharimonadales; family Saccharimonadaceae; genus Mycosynbacter. Next base: position 24,216 of record CAZQJY010000010.1, on the reverse strand, counting down.
GGAGTGTACGACAACGCTGCTTCATGAGTAAAAGTCCGGTGGAACCGCCCTGAATATTTTGGGCCCGAGACATGCGATTAGTGGATTTAATGTATGTAAATCTATGAATCGCATGTTTTTAAATTTTATTAACATCCAACACAAGGAGCCATCTATGAACGACGAACATCTACATGCTATGCGACACAGTCTGGCGCACATCACCGCTGCGGCTGTGCAGAGGCTTTGGCCAGATGCCAAATTTGGTATTGGTCCTGTTGTCGAAAATGGGTTTTATTACGATATCGACCTAGGAGAGCGCAAAATCAGCGAACAAAACTTTGGCAAGATCGAAAAAGTGATGCGCAAGATTATCGCTGAGGGGCAGGAATTTGAGCATTTTACTATGCCGATTGATGAAGCGATTGAGTGGGCGAAAGCTAATAATCAGCCATATAAAGAAGAGCTGCTCAACGACCTGAAGCGGAGTGGCACGACTGTTGCCAAAGATCTCGATGCTAGTGAAATGGGTACAATTACCGATGGTGATGCGGCGCTCGATGAGGTTGGGTTTTACAAAAACGGCCAGTTTGTCGACCTGTGTCGTGGCCCACATGTTGACAAAACGTCATCAGTTGGTGCGTTCAAACTCCTGCGAATCGCTGGTGCGTACTGGCGTGGTAAAGAAAACAACCCTCAGATGCAGCGCCTTTATGGTGTAGTTTTTGCAACGCAAGAGGAGCTTGATGATTACATCGAGCGACTTGAGCAGGCAAAATTGCGCGACCATCGCAAGCTTGGCAAAGAGCTCGACCTATATACTATGTCGCCGCTTGTGGGCGCAGGACTCCCAATGTTTACGCCGCGCGGCACCGTAATTCGCGAGAAATTAGCGCAGTATTCCAACCAGCTGCGCGAAGCCCATGGCTTTACAAAAGTCTGGACACCAAATATCACCAAGACAGCACTTTACGAAGCGTCTGGCCACTGGGCAAAATTTGGCGACGAGCTGTTTCTCGTTACCAGCCAAGAAACAGACGACAAAATGGCCCTCAAGCCGATGAACTGTCCGCATCATACGCAGATTTATGCGTCCAAGCCGCGTAGCTACCGCGATATGCCAGTGCGATTTCTCGAGACCACGACCGACTACCGCGACGAAAAAACAGGTGAGCTGGGCGGGCTGAACCGCGTGCGCTCACTGACGCAAGACGATAGTCACGTATTTTGCCGCGAGGACCAAATAGAAGCTGAAATTCATGGATTACTTGCCAGTGTGCGCGAAATGTACGAGACAGTGGGCATGAAGCTGCGTGTACGCCTGAGCTACCGCGACGATAGTGACGGTTACTTGGGTGATCCAGAGCTATGGACGGCTGCGCAGCAGCAGCTCAAAAACGCCGTTATTGCCAATAACCTCGAGTATTTCGAAGAAGAGGGCGAAGCGGCGTTCTATGGACCAAAAATCGACTTTATGGCGACCGATGCGATTGGCCGCGAACATCAGCTGGCCACAGCGCAGCTCGATTTTGTGCAGCCAGAACGATTTGAGCTAGAATACACCGCCGAGGATAGTTCCAAACAACGCCCTGTCATGATTCACTGCGCGCTGCTCGGTAGTATCGAGCGATTTATGAGTGTGTTTATCGAACACACCGCTGGTTGGTTTCCGCTATGGGTCGCGCCAGAGCAGGTGCGTATTCTGACAATTAACGATACAGTGCTTGATTACGTGGCAGAAATCGAAGAGGTGTTACAAAGTACGGTGCTCATGCAGCCGATCAAATACAACGAGATTCGCTTTACGCGCGACGACCGCAACGAAAGCCTAGGCAAAAAAATCCGCGAAGCGACCGCTATGAAGATTCCTGTGCAGCTGATCGTTGGACCAAAGGATCAAGAAGCCAGGGAAGTGAGCGTGCGCACGCAAGCTGGTGAAGAAAAGGTTGCATTGAGTAAATTAGGCGACTACTTAAAGGCACTGTAAAAGAATCATATGACGCGACAAACAATCGCTATCGATATAGATGATGTCTTGGCGGATAATGCTAGGGGATTTATAGATTTTAGCAATAAAATGTGGGGCACTAATCTGGACCCAAGTGATTACGAAGAGCATTGGGCGAGAATGTGGCAAGTAGATTATGACGAAGTACGTCGGCGCGCGGATATATTTCATGAGTCAGGTGTGGTGCGTGAGTATACACATGCCGATGAAGCATTGCCGGTGCTGCATCGATTGAGCGGTGATTATAATCTACGGATCGTAACGGCACGTCGTCTGCAAATACGACAGGATACGTTGGACTGGGTACACACACATTACCCAGGAATATTTACCGACGAGGTAATCCATTTTGCAGGTATATGGGATCAGATCGATGATCACTCTATACATAAGACCAAGCTTGAGGTAATTGACGCGATTGATGCAGATTTCTTGATAGATGACCAGCTGAAACACTGTTTGGCGATGGCCGATGCTGGTAGGCAGGCATTGCTTTTTGGTGACTATGCTTGGAATCGCATGGACGATGAGCCAATCGACACAATCCGACGTGTCGATAGCTGGGCTGCAGTTGAGGAATATTTCTATGGAAAATGAGCTTGATGCGCAGTCTGGTGTGCTGCGGGAGCGCGTGTACGAGCTGATGGCGCAGCTGCCTGCAGACAAAGTCACCACCTATGGTGATCTAGCGGCTATGGCGGGTAGTCCACGTGCGGCACGAATTGTAGGTGGTATTGCACACACTGGCCCGACAGAGCTACCATGGCATCGACTAGTGAATGCGCAAGGTGGCTTGGCTGTTGGGTTTCCTGGCGGGCAACACGTACAGCGGCAGTTGCTGCTACAAGACGGGATAGAGTGTGATGAGCAGTGGCATGTAAAAGATTTTGGAGAGCGACGATGGCGTCCAGAGTGGAACGAACCGAACCTCCGCTTGTTGTGATTGCTGGGCCGACGGCAAGTGGCAAGACGGCACTTGCCATCAAGTTGGCTCTAGAATTTGGCGGTGAAATTATTTGTGCAGATAGCCGTACGGTGTACAAGGGTATGGATATTGGTACAGCCAAACCAAGCGCGGAAGAGCGGGCAGGTGTACCGCACTGGGGACTGGATTTAGTGAATCCAGATGAGGTGTTTACGGCTGCGGATTTTAAGCGGTATGCCGATGAGAAAATAGTTGAGATTCGTGCTCGCGGGCATATCCCGTTCCTTGTCGGCGGCACAGGACTGTATATAGATGCAGTGGTGTACGATTATCAATTCGGGCAAATGGCCGATTCAGCACGCCGCCACGAACTGGAGCAAATGCCGCTTGAAGAATTACATATATATTGTGAAGAAAACAACGTAGAATTGCCCGAGAATAGCCAAAATAAACGCTATGTAATCCGCGCAATTGAGCAAAACGGCGTCAATCATAAGAGGAATCATGAGCCGATAAGCACAAGCATTATTGTAGGAATAGCAACAGATCGAGATGTGCTGCGAACAAGAATTGAGCGCAGAGCCGAACAAATATTTGACGATAGTGTTGTAGAAGAAGCAAAACAGTTGGGCAAAAAGTATGGCTGGGGCGGTGAGGCAATGACGGGGAATGCCTACCCATTAGTGCACCAATATTTAGACGGTAAGCTAACGATGCAAGAAGTGCAACAGAAGTTTGTTGTGCTTGACTGGCGTCTTGCTAAACGTCAGCTCACCTGGCTGAAGCGCAACTCAAAAGTTGAGTGGAAAACTCTGGCCGAAGCTGAACACTTTTTAACACATAAGCTCGCACAATATCGCGTATCATGATAGTATAAGTACAGAGAAAAGTAAGAGACAAAGACATGATTGACGCACTATTTGGTTCAAAAACGAGGGTAAAGCTACTGCACCTTTTCCTGAACAATCCAGGCAAGTCTTTTTATGTACGCGAAATCACACGCCTCATCGATGAGCAGATCAACTCTGTGCGCCGCGAGCTGTCTAATATGCTCAATGTTGGTATCATCACCAGCGAGACAGATGACAACAAGCTGTACTATGAAGTCAACCAGCGTTACGAGTATTATGTACCACTTAGAGCTATATTTGCCGATGAACAAGTAGAAACGACAAAAAGCGTGCAAGCAGGCAAACCAAAACAAGCATGGATTGACGGCTTTGCCGAGCTGCCTGGCGTACGACTTGTGGTAGTGGCGGGCGTGCTAGTGCGCGGCTCAGCAAGTAGTGTCGATGTTTTGGTAGTTGGCGATGTGCCCACAACTAAGCTCAAAGCGGCTGTCAAACAAGCCGAAAAGTCGGAAGGCCGAGAGCTCAACTATACGACGCTTACTTACGAAGAATTTTACTACCGTTTGAGTATTCGTGATAAATTTGTAACAGAAATAATCAATGGTAAACACAAAATACTGGTAGATACTGAAAAAATACTGCAATCATAGGAGGAAAGACAGATGTTTGATATTGAATACAAAGGTGGAAATACAGTTGTTGTGTCGACAAAAAATACTTGCATAGTGGCAGATCCAAAGCTCTCGATAGTAGGTCTCAAGGACGTATCTACAAAAGGTGTGATTGAGCTTGGCACAGAGGCACGATTTTTGGTAAATAGTGCAGATGCCAAGCTAGTAGTAGAGGGGCCGGGTGAATACGAAATCGGTGACTTTTCTATCAAAGGCATCCCAGCGAGTCGCCATATAGATACAGAAGAGCAAGAAAAGCTTTCGACAATCTATCGAATCGGTGTAGGTGATTTACATGTTGCCTTGATCGGTAATATCGCACCCAAGCTCACCGAAGACGAACTCGAAGCGATCGGTGTAGTAGATATCCTTATTTTGCCTGTGGGTGGAACGGGCTACACGCTTGATGCGACGGCTGCAGCAACAATCGCTCGACAGGTTGAGCCGAAAGCTGTCATTCCTGTACACTATGCCGATAGCGCACTTAAATACGAAGTGCCACAAGATGCACTCGAGACATTCACAAGCGAGCTCGGCGCACCAGTAGAAGAAGCAGTTGCTAAGTACAAGGTGAAAAGCACCGCAGCTATCCCACCAGTACTAACGGTTGTACCAGTGTCACGCAGCTAGGATCCGCATTTGCGGCCTAATCCAAATAAATAACCCCGCTATATCAACAATATAGCGGGGTTATTTTCTTGCCGAGCAAGCGACTATTTTGTTGCTTCGAGTACAGCTTTGCCAGAGCGTGGCAAAATACCTTTTTTCTTTAGCGTACGAATAGCACTAGTGCTAAGGTTCATAGTTACTTTTTGACCATCTACGATGAAGGTTTTCTTCTGTAGGTTTGGTTTGAAAGTACGCTTTGTTCGTCGCAAAGAGAAGCTAACGTTATGTCCGTGCTGTGCGCGTTTGCCTGTGAGGTCACATCGTGATGCCATAATCTTTACTTCCACTTATTATTTAATCAATCCGTACCATTGTAGCGTATAGAGGTAGAAACGTCAAGTGGGCGAAATGGTGTACATGAGGTATAATGTATAGCTATGGATACAGACGCTGGAGCACTATTGTTACACATTGTTATCGTTCTCGGAACGATTTTTATTTCGATGACACTGCATGAGGTGATGCATGGTTTGATGGCGCTCAAGCTGGGAGATACAACTGCAAAGGACCAAGGGCGACTGACACTTAATCCGTTGCATCATATCGATCCGTTTTTGACAATTATATTGCCAATAATGCTTGCGGTCTTAGGTGGTCCTATCTTTGGTGGCGCCAAGCCTGTGCCGTTCAATCCCGCGCGTGTCAAATGGGACGAATGGGGAGCAGCACTTGTGGCATTGGCTGGTCCGCTGACGAACTTTGTACTTGCATTTGTCTTGTACGGCATTTGGGTTATTATCGGCAGTCCTGCCGAGTTTACGCTTGTAGGTAATATACTACTTACCGCTGTTCTAGTGAATCTAGGCTTCTTTGTATTTAACATGCTGCCAATACCGCCGCTTGATGGTTCACGTGTATTGTATGCATTTGCTCCAGAGTTTGTGCGTCGGGGCATGGAAGTGTTTGAGCAGTTTGGAATTGTCATTGTATTTGCAGTTGTTCTGGTAGGCTCGTCGGTAATTGGCAGGTTTATGAGCGGTGCAATTACTGAGATATTAGTGTTCTTCCGCTTTGTTTTTGGCGGTTAGCCTATTTGAATTAGCTATCTAGTAGGAGTATAATAAGAAGTGTCCAGGAGATCGGCGTATATGATTTCCTAACGTCATTTGATATGGGAGTTCAATATTCTGTACCTCTGTGGAGGTGCTATGAGAACACCCACCTTGCAGTTACGCGGGGATATATCAAGCGCCGCCTGGACTTTTTGATTGGAAAAAATATCGGGATGTGGCGCAGTTGGTAGCGCGCACCGCTGGGGGTGGTGAGGTCGCTGGTTCAAGTCCAGTCATCCCGACCATTTTGGAAAAATCCGAGGAATTATCGCCCGAATGGGCGTTTTTTCTTTGGGAAAGGTGGGATTTGGTTCGATAAGCCTTGACGATGTTCATTAGGTGTGGTAATATAAACTCTAACAGAGGGACTTCCTCTGTTTGTTTTTATTCTACCGAATAAAAACAGTATGTTGCGAGAAATGTTCTTGCACAACTCCGAGGAGTAAATCGTGGGTAGTAATTGGAGTGAGCCGATGGGCGGATGTGACGCGGACGGCAACCCTGTCACCGTGTCGTTCGGTAGCGGTTCGGCCGAGAACGAGACCCTGTTGGGTGATGGTGATCAGAGTGGCATGAGTGCCGATGGAACGCATCACACGTTCCACGAGAGTGGCAATCATGACCACTTCGGCTCCGGCAATGGTCCCAACAACAACGGGACGACCCGTGGTCAGTACACCGGTCGAGGCCGCCAGAAGCGCGGCCGTCGGCTGGAGAATCCTTACTACTAAGTAGGGCATCCTGAGTATGATGTAAAACTACTCACTTTTTAATTAAGATGTTTTATAATGAGATTATGGAAATAACAAAAAGGCAGCAAGAATTACTCGCACAGAAAGCTGTGGTGCGCGAAGTCGCCAAGCTGATTGAGGAGAATCAGGGCGATTCTATGGTTCTTGGGCGTGCAAGTCAACTGGCGGTTGCTGTGTTTGGACTATTAAGTAGTATTGATGGTGATGAATGTTCCGTGGGCTTTGCGCTACAGGACTATGCCTATAACTCTTTACAGGCAAGTCGTGGAGATAGTGGAGCTGAAGCGTGGCTTGATGAAAATAGCAAAACACTCAGAGGGGCTATCAAGGTTAAGTTCCGCTAGGAGAATACGCTCGATTAATTTTTCAAGAATCAGGAAAGATAAACACTCATGAAACAACGTACCGCTGTCCGCGCGCTTGTCCGCAAAAAAGATCAAACATTGTTACTTCGTCGTGCTAATGGGCGTGAGTCGATACTTGGTAAGTTTGAGCTGCCTGGCGGCAAGATTGAGTACCATGAGCAGCCAGAGGATGCGCTGCGGCGATATCTTACAAAAGACGCGGGGTTGAACCCTGTGTCGGTGCAGCTGTTTGATGTAATTACCTATGTGGATTCGGATGATCCGAACTTGCAGTATGTGTTTATTGTATATCTTGTGAATGTCGAAAGTACGCAGGTAGTGTTGAGCGAAAATTACGACAAAGCAATATGGCAAAGCAAGTCAAAAATACAACATCGTGAAATTACAGAATCATCGCAAGTACTGCTTGGCTTGAGTGAACAAAAGATTGTGACAGATGAGCATGGCGAAAGTCATATAGAAATTGATGAAACAATTACAACAGATGACAGAATAATTTTGTATTCAGATGGCGGTTCACGTGGTAATCCTGGTATCTCGGCAGCTGCATATGTTGTGGAAACTGCAGAGGGTGAGGTGATAGAGAAGGGCGGACAGTTCCTTGGTATCACCACAAGCTACCAGGCAGAATACCATGGACTACTACTCGGTTTGGAACGCGCACTTGAGCTTGGCTATAAAAAGCTGGAATACCGACTGGACAGCCTGATGGTGGTGAATCAGATGAAGGGTATCTATACTGTCAAAAATAGGGAATTGTGGCCTATCAATGAACGAATTTTAGATTTACTAACACAGTTTGAGGATGTGAAGTTTACACATGTGCGCCGTGAGTTTAACACTCTGGCGGATGCAGAGGTAAATCATATACTCGATATGCATGCCAAGCCAAAAGTGCAGCCCGAAGAAGACGAAGAAGTGGTACAATAATACACAGGCAGTGTGCTAGATAATCGCTTGCAGGGTATAGCCCCGTAAGAGGAAAGTCCGGGCAGCACAGAACAGGACAGTCGCTAACGGCGACCGGGGGTAACCCTAGGGAAAGTGCCACAGAAACAAAACTACCTCTCTTAGAGGGGAAAAGGTGAAACGAGTGAGGTAAAAGCTCACAGCAGTACATGGTGACATGTATTGGAGGTAAACCCTGTCCGCTGCAAGGAGATACATGTGCAATAGGTTGTTCGCCGCATATATATCGCAAAATCCGCTCGACTATACTGGCAACAGTGTAGCTAGATAGATGATTATCCTCGACAGAACCCGGCTTACAGGCAGACTGCTCATAGCTTATACGAAAAACACCTCCGCTTGGGAGGTGTTTTGGTTTCAGCGTCGCAAAATAGATTATTTTACGCTTTTGGCAACAGCTTCAAATGCTTTCGGCTCGTTGGCTGCAAGTTCCGATAGAATCTTGCGGTCGAGTTCGACGTTGGCGGCTTTGAGTCCAGCCATCAGCTTACTGTAGGTTGTACCTTGCAAACGTGCAGCTGCGTTGATACGTGTGATCCAAAGACCACGAAGATCGCGTTTTTTGTTGCGGCGATCACGGTATGCGTACTGAAGAGCACGAGTAACTGCTTGCTTAGCAAGACGGAAGCTACGGGTGCGGTTATGCTGCATACCTTTGGCTTGTTTTAGAATTTTCTTGTGCTTGGCACGTGCGGCAACACCTCGTTTTACTCGCATTATTTAACTCCTAGGGCTCGTTTAACATTTTTAGCCATACCACCTGTCACAACAGCTGTCGTGTTGATGGCACGTTTGCGGCTTTTGCTTTTCTTGGCAAGCAAGTGACCGCCGAAAGCGCGTCCACGAGTGATTTTACCAGTACCGGTAAGCTTGACTCGCTTGGCAGTTCCTTTGTGCGTCTTTAGCTTTGGCATTATTTACTCCTTACGGTTATGCTCAGATTGCGGCCAGCCATCTGAGGCTTTTGTTCGACTACAGCGTCATCTTCTAGCTTGGCAATAATTTGATTAATAAGGTCAAAACCAAGTTCTTTATGGGCCATTTCACGACCGCGGAAGAAAATCATAATTTTTACCTTGTTGCCATCTGCCAGAAACTTACGGATTTTGCGCAGCTTGATTTCGAGATCGTTTGCACCGATCTTGAGACCAAGTCGCATCTGCTTCAATTCGCTAGTTTTGGCATTTTTGCGATTTTTCTGTAGCTCTTTCATTTTTTGATACTGGAATTTACCCCAGTCGATGATTTTTGCCACAGGAGGATCAGCGTTTGGCGAAATCTCCACTAGGTCTACACCTGCTTCATCCGCGAGGCGACGAGCCTCTGCGAGAGATATTACACCTAGTTGTTCACCGTCTGTACCGATAACGCGCAGTTCCTTTGCCCGGATCTGCTCGTTAACACGAACTGATTTGTTAATCGCTTTCTCCTTGCTGATTGTTAACGAGTAGTCGAAATTACTCGAATACCATATTAACAGATTTCAGCGGTGAGGGCAAGGGGTTTTAGTATCGGTAGTTTTATGCAACTTACACCGAGAGTTGACGGTATTGCAGGGCCTCGGCGATATGCGCAGGTTCTATGGTATCGGAGTCGGCAAGGTCGGCAATTGTACGCGCAACTTTGATAGTGCGGAAATAGCTGCGGGCACTGAGCGCAAGATTGTCGTTGGCCTTGTTGAGCAAGGTAGCAGCTTTGTTGCTGAGTGCTGCGGCCTTGGCTATATTATTACTAGATAGTGATGAGTTGTATTTGTCACTACGTCTGTATCTGTTAGCTTGGCGTTTGATGGCTTTTACAATTGATTCTGAAGCATTAGCATGTTGTGGAAAATGCTCGGGAGTATGCTTGAGAAACTCGTGTGTTGGTACTCGTGGCACGGTGAGCGTGAGGTCAATGCGGTCGAGGAGCGGACCAGACAGGCGTTTTTGGTAGCTGGTAATTTGGTTCATGCTGCAGCTGCATTCTTTGGTATCGTCGCCATAGTAGCCGCAGGGGCAGGGGTTCATAGTGGCGACAAGCATGAAATCTGCCGGGTAGGTGAGGTGTCCAGCGGCGCGGTCAATCGATACCTTGCGATCTTCGAGAGGCTGGCGAAGTGCTTCAAGTACGGAGCGAGGGTATTCGGGGATTTCGTCGAGGAATAGTACGCCGTGATGCGCTAGGCTGATCTCACCTGGCTTAGGTTTGCTGCCGCCTCCTATGAGCGCGCTACGGCTAGCAGTGTGGTGTGGTGCACGAAACGGCCGAGCATTGATAATTTTTTCTGTTTCACCGGAAAGACTGTGGAGTTTGGTGACAGCAATACGTTCTTGAGGTGTAAGGGTAGGGAGTAGCCAAGTCATGGTTTTGGCGAGCAATGTTTTGCCTGAGCCTGGTGGGCCGTTGAGCAAGATGTTATGGCGGCCAGCGGTGGCAATGATAAGTGCGCGTTTAGCCTGCTCTTGACCACTAATAGCATCAAGGGTAAAAGGAGGTATATCGTTGACTGCTATGCGGGCTGTCGCCTGCGAGGCGCCGATAATGACGACTTCTTGCTTGAGGTGCAAGAACAGCTGCTTGAGGTCGCGCACAGGAATGATATCTATGCCATCGACTAAACATGCTTGGTCGAGGTTCGCTTCTGGCACAAACACCTGTGTAAATCCATGTTCGCGTGCGCATTCTACTATATTGATAATACCTCGTACAGGGCGAATAGCACCGTCTAGAGCTAATTCACCCACAAATACACTACTATCTACCTGATTTTGCCGTAATTGGCCGCTAATCGTCAAAATTGCCGTTGCTATAGCAAGATCGTAGTGTGAACCATCTTTGGGTAGTTCGGCTGGCGCCAGATTGATGGTAATTTTGCTACTGGGGAATTCTAATAAAGAGTTACTAATGGCACTGCGAACGCGTTCTTTGGCTTCGTCGATAGCTTTGTTGCCCATGCCGACGATCTGAAGCGCAGGTAGCCCACGCTTGGCATCACATTCAACCTCAACAAGCGAGCCAGAGAATCCAATTGGTGCAACACACGTAACCTTAGCAACCATAAGTGTTATCAGCATATCACACACGGGGTAAGTGTGGTATAATGATTGGCATTGGTCTGGGGCTGACATAGCTTTCGACGATGGGAACTTAACAGGATATTCCGCAAGTCGACCGTACACGTTACAGTACATTTTTAATTGCAAAAAATACTTTTGCTAGCGCTGCAGAGCGTTTTAATGCGACATTCGCTGCCGCATTTGCACCTGCGCGTGTTGCTGCGTAACTAATCGCAGCCATTCAGATTTGCTAGGCGACATAGCGAATCTCGAGTGTTATATTTATGTCGCTCGCTGTGCATAGGGAAGTGGCCTATGTGCGGGACTTTTGCCACGTAACGAAGTTCGATATTTTTGTTTTGATTTTTAGTCGAATCTCGTTATAAAACAACCCAATCAAAACTATGCTTGTAGACGAATATCATGTTACCTTTCGGACCGGGGTGCGATACCCCGCAGCTCCACCAAACGAAAATAATCCATCTGTGCGATGGATTATTTTCGTTTAATAGCGAGCCAGAATGCTTCTTGTAAAGGGGGGTAAAAGTAAAACGACCGCCTGCGAGGAACGGTCGTTTTATAAGTGTGGAGTTTTTGAAATGTGCTGTTTATTTTTGGCTTCTGTATAATTTTTTTACTCAGAAGCTACCCCTATAATATGACGCCAAAGCGCTTGTGTCAATGATTTTCGTAAAGATTTTTAGATAAAGTTTTTTTATGTGTGGAAAATCTATATGTAGCGTTGCGGGATGATTTGTGAGCCATATTTTGCGTCAACACAATACATGCATGACCGCGTGGTTGCATTGCCGGATTGTCCTGAGCTTTTGCCGCTTACGTAGCTGCCGGGTTGGATAGCTTGGGCGATCCGGTGAGTGTGATCGTAACAATTCTATGTGCTATTATGTTGCCGATGACGTATGTACTGTATGTATCTATGGTACTTGTGGCGAGCTGTGGATCTAACATCCTAATGACCTATGGGTCGTAGACCAGGCGAGTATGCTAGAAATCTATATTTGCGTGCAGTGGGGCGGGAGCTTGGCTGGAGAAGATTGCTGAGTGTTTTGGTGAGCATCATAGTCGACTGCCCATAGGGCGGGATTTGGTAGAGGGCGTACCTTGTGTCAATGCGCTAAGTTATGTCACAAGAGTTTGTTATGACAGTAGAGAGTCTAGCTAAGTTTATTGGACGTGTGTGAGCAGGTATCTGTAGATTATCCAAGTGTGTCATGTCGTTATGTCAGTGGGTATCATGGCTGACTACTTGGTACTGTGTGGCGGAGGCAGTTTTACCCGACAGTGTTTTGGATTTAGTTTGCGGTAGGCGAGCGTAGCAAATTATCAACTGGTACGAAGTCTGAGTGAGATTTTGCAAAAGACGACATACTTGGATGCTGTGAATAGTAGGGCTATGAGTCCGTATATATTTATGTCACGGGTAAGGCTATCGATTGAGCTGGTTGCACGCATGATATACGGATTTTAGATGCACACTGAGCTTTAATGGAGGTAAAATAGTATATAATGTTGTATAAATACATACGTTGATAAAATTGCTACATACCATATTCATAATCTGTTAAGTATGATAAGTTTTTAGTACAACTTATCTAAAACAACATTTTTTACATAAATAATTATTGACAAAACATAAGTTGTTTGCTACAGTAACAACTAAGCTTTTACAAACACAAAAAGCACAAAAAACCTTAACAATTTGGCCTAACTAAAGCAGTCTTTACAACATTCAATTTTGGTGTGTTTGACGCTGGAACTGGCAGTAGCATGCTATACATTTTGTATGATGGTGCTGCCGAAGCTCCGTCAAACTAATTGATGTTGAGCGCATATATTGCTGGTACAGCCTTGTGGCTGGTACAATCCCTATTTTAAGAAATCGGGCAAATACCAGCCATGAAGCGAGGAACGCAATATATAAGCTTTGCTCAGACACCTGTCTGAGCGGTCAGTCGTCTCGAGTGGTAGCTGAATAGCTGCATCGCCCGCCCTTTTATTTACTACATAGTGGTGGTTGTCGATCAATATTCTTATGGCTACTACTCAGGCACCCTTGAATTACTGTATACTAGCAATATGTTTATGAGAATATTATCACTTATCGGTGTTATGTCTATGGGCTTGTTGGTGTATATCTTGCTTGCTACCACTCCGGCAGAGGCTGGGGCAATCGGTGTGCTAGCAGTTTTTTTGTTATTTTATATTGTGTCAGTCGTTGTACTGACTTTTTTTATTGTGGGAATACAATACGTGATAGGTAAGCTGGTGTATGGTGATACACCAGCATCAGAAAAGTACCGTAAAGGAGTGAGACGTCCGTATTATTTTGCATCAGTTTTGGCACTGGGTCCTGTGATGCTGGTTAGCTTGCGATCGGTCGGCAGTATAGGCGTGACTGAAGTTTTTCTTGTAGCAATACTGATGGCCATAGGCTATCTATACGTTTCTCGTCAGACTGCATAAAGCACACCAAATATGCTTATGATTATGCTATACTAACAGGTATGCAGCCTGAGTTTGCGCCAAGCCCGCGACCAATCGAGCAAGCACCTCCTTCGCCAGGTGTTTCTTATGAAATTCCTGCGGCCGGACAAACTCCTGAAATTCTCCCTGCAGCTTCGCCTGAACAGCGCATAGAGACTCGTCCAAGTGCAGAGCTTGCGCCTCCTCCACCACCTGTACCGCCCATGCCCACGCAGCCAGTACCACCTGTGCCGCAGCAGTCAACTAGTGTCACATTAGCAGATGATGCGGCGGTTAACCCCATGGCAGCAAATGACGACGATGTAATTGAAAAAGAGTGGGTGGATCGTGCAAAGCAGGTAATCTTGCAAACTAAAGACAATCCTTTTGCTCGCGAAAAGGCGATTGGAGAGTTGCAGCGTGACTATTTGATGAAGCGGTATGGGCGACAAATAGGTTCGAGCGATGATTAGTATTATATTTGGCATAGCAATTATCTTTGTCATTGTTGCCAGTGTAGGTGTCGGAGTTTTTTCTATATACAAAGGGATGATGCGCGAGGCTAAGAACTATGAGCGTGGACTCAAGATGGTTCCTATGCTCATACATCTGCCACCTCCAAGTGAAGACCTTGATCGCGGTGGGCGTGACGAACGAGATGTCACAGACGAACTACTTTCGCAAGCGCAGGTGATGTATAACATCATTGCAAGTACTGCACGCCGAGGTTTTTGGCATAGGATTTACGGGCAACGACACGTCTCATTTGAAATAGTCGCAAAAGAAGGCTTGATATATTATTATGCAGTTGTCCCAGTGGTATTAGTTGATGTTGTGCGACAAGCCGTGGTGGCTGCATATCCATCTGCGCGCTTAGAAGAAGTAGAAGAGCACAGTGTCTTTACAAAAGATACGAGCATTAGTTCTGTAATCGGTGGAGAGTTGTCACTCAAAAAGAGTTTTGTGTATCCTATTGCAACGTATCAAGACACCAGACGGGATGCATCAAGGGCGCTGCTCAATGCACTTTCTTCGATTGGTCGCGAAGATGGCGTAGGGGTTCAAATACTTATTCGTCCAGCCAACGAAAGCTGGACGAAATCGTCTATGGATACCGTGGAAAAGGTCAAAAGGGATCGCATGAGTGGACGTAGTGCTGGATTTAGTGCAAATGGCGGTGCACTTGTACGAGATTTTGCTGAAGCACTTTGGAAACCACCATCTTCTGAGGATAAGAAGAATGATGAAGAGAGCGTTAATAAACAACTGACATCGATTGAGCAACAGGGCATAGAGGCGATTGAGGAAAAGACGAAGTACCCAGGGTATGAGGTGCTGATTCGCGTCGTTGTTTCTTCTGCGACGGCTGCGCGATCTCAGACGTTGCTAAAAAACGTCGTAGCGGCTTTTTCTCTATTTGATTCACCTACAAATAATGGCTTTACTTTTAGCCCGACGCGTAATGTCGATGAACTAGTGACATCGTATATATTTCGCTTTTTCCCGCAAAGTTTGAATAGCAATATTCTTAACACTGTGGAGCTAGCGACTCTTTTCCACCTGCCAGACCAAAAGAATATACCAACTGCGCAGGTGAAACGTCAGATGAGTAAACAAGTCGATGGCCCAACAGAAGCTATGGATGAAGGTTTCTTGATTGGCTACAACGAGTTCCGTGGTATTAAGAAGCCGATTCGACTCAGTACTAATGATCGCCGCCGCCATTTGTATATGATCGGTCAGACTGGTACAGGTAAATCAAAGTTCCTCGAGAACTTGGCATATCAAGATATGATGGACGGCAAGGGCTTTGCGTTTATTGACCCACATGGTGACTCTGCCGAGGTTCTGATGGGCGCAGTGCCAAAAGAGCGTGTTGAAGATGTGATCTACTTTAACCCGGCGGATATGGATGACCCAATCGGACTCAATATGTTCGAGTTTAATACACCGGATCAAAAAGACTTTTTGGTGCAAGAGGCAATTAATATGCTCTATGGACTGTATGACCCGGGGCATACGGGTATTGTTGGACCGCGTCTAGAACACATCTTCCGCAATGCGGCACTGCTTTTGATGGCAGACCCAGCAGGCGGCACATTTATTGACATACCGAAGCTGCTCATAGACGAAGAGTTTAGGCGTCAAAAGTTGCCGTATGTTACAGATCCTACGGTGATTGATTTTTGGACCAAGGAGTGGCCTGCGTCGCAGAAGTCGAGCGAGTCCGGTGAGCTGGTGAGTTGGGTAGCTTCGAAGTTTGGTCCGTTCCTCAGCAATGATGCGATGCGCAATATCATTGGCCAGACTAAATCTGGGTTTAACTTGCGTGATATTATGGATAATCGCAAGATTCTCATTGTGAATTTGTCAAAGGGTAAGATGGGGGAGATTAACTCCAAGTTGCTTGGTATTATCTTTGTGATGAAGTTCCAAGCAGCTGCGATGGCCCGTGCCGATACGCCGGAGAATGAGCGCGAAGATTTCACCCTATATGTCGACGAGTTCCAAAACTTTATGACCGAAAGCTTTGAGTCAATCCTTTCAGAAGCTCGAAAATACCGTCTGAGCTTGATTATGGCTAACCAGTTTATGACGCAGCTAACAGACAAAATACGTGAAGCGATTATTGGTAACGTCGGTACAGTTGTATCTGGTCGTATTGGTATTACCGATGCTGAGATGTTGGTGAAGAAGTTTGAGCCTGTGTTTACGACGGATGATTTGACGAAAATGCCGAATTTCCAGGGTGTGGCAACAGTGATGATTAACAATACACCATCAGCACCGTTTAGTATGTCATTTACACCGCCGCTAGCGAAATCAAATGAGAAGTTGGCTGACGCGATGAAGAAGCTATCTGCAACGAAATATGGCCGTCCGCGCACAGAAGTGGAAGCAGACATATCAAAACGTATTACTGCTAAGCCAAAATTGCCAGCTGGCCCAGGTGCTGGCAATAAGATCGGTGCTGGTACTGGACCGAAGCCAGGTGGCGGCTCGTTCCTGGATGAGTGGCTGGCCAAGAGGCAGCAAGCTGGTGTGGGTCGTCCTGGCATAGTGAGGCAGCCTGGTCAGCCTATGGCACCGCCTCAGCAGCCCATGCAGCCTGTTGCAGGTGCTATTCCACCGCAGTTAACTGCTCCGTTGCAAGCTCCAGTGCAGTCAATGTCTCAGCCTGTACCTCAGCAGTCATTTCCGCAAGTTTCTCCCCAAATAGCGCCACCTCAGTCTATGCAGCAGTCACCTGTTGTATCACCGCAAGCTATGGCGGCGAGCAATGGGGTGACTCCGGTACCGTTGCCATCAGCACAGCCTATGGCACCGCCTCAGCAGCCCATACAGCCTGTTATTGGCAGCACGCCACAGCAGCCAAGCATGCAGCAACAATCGACAGATGATTCACAGCACAATGTTCGTACTGGTACCGGAGAGGTATCGATTAAGATTCGATAGTATTACCCGAATGGAGCTGCCTCGTTTGATTTATTTGCGTAGTGTGTAGCTACCTTTGGCAAGCACCTGCGCGTAGTCGACAATGAGGCCAAGACTCCAGCCGACAACAAATGCGACGATTGGTTCGGATCCAGGCATCGAGTAGCCGTAGTACTTTGATGCGCCGTAAAGACCGGAGGCAACAACTATAGATAGTACCGATCCATAGATAATAGCGCGTGGACGCAAGATGGTGCCACCGACAAAGGTGCTGAGCGTATCGATGAACTTGGTGTGAATAAACCGACTAAACGTGCGTTGTATGGGATTCATATGTGTACGAGCCATTTGCATAGTAGTAGCGAAAGCTTGATCTCGCTGTTGTTTGCTGATGGTAGAGGACTGCGTCTTCTTTTTCATAGGAGCTCCTATTCGATTGTTCCAGAATTGATGTTTTTGCGTACAAGTCGAACCTCTTCTCGTTGCGTACGTGCTCGCAGATAGAGGAATAGCGCTCCTGCCAGAACTGAGCTGCTAAGTAACAGGCTAGCAGTTGGTGGTACAAAGGGTAGACTGGTGGCTATTTGTTCGATATTTTTTTGTGGTGGACAGGTGACAGGGATGGAGATTGTGTTGGCATTGAAATTTGTCATAACACAATCAAATGAGTGAGGATTGTTAATATTTTGGGCGGTTGCGGGTACGTGCGGCTTAACTCGAACGACAAAGCTGCGTGATATGGTTTCATTTGGTTGTACAGTCGTAGGAGTCCAGATGATTGACTGGCTTTTTTCGTCAAACGTACCACCGTTCTTATCTATAATGGTGGCATATTCTAAAACATCCCTGAGTTGATCCTGAACAGTGACTTCCAGGGGGTTGTCTCCAATATTTTTGGCTCTGATTGTGTAAGTAATGCGATCAGATTCGTTTGCAATGACAGAGGTATCGATCGTACCTTGAGTATTATTTGTTGCAGATTTCGTGTAGACGATGGGGAATTCGCAAGATTCGTTTGCAACTGTTGTTGTGGGGTCGCTAGGACAGGGTTGGCATGTGGCGTCTATGCTGGTCTTTTTAGGGTTATAAGTACATGTATCAGATTGGTTGATAGGTGATTGCTGTAGTACTAGGTTGCCTGAAGTCATGATAACAGCGAATTTACCTATCGAGGCGGACTGCCCGATGAGCGCACTGTATGATGCGTAGCTATTGATTGCAGCATTGGGATTGATCTGGTTTGTAGGAGTGAGGTAGATAGTGCCCGTACCGCTGCCGGTCTTTTTGTAAGTATGTGAGAGTGATCCGTGGTCGAATCCAACTTGTTGCTGACGGCTCACGACATATGCTGTGTTATCGAAGTAGATTGTTCCTGGGTGCAGGGTGCTGATGTCATTACGCTCAAGACCCAGAGATGTATAGATGTCTTGCAGGTGCTGCTCATTGCTGTCATATTGTGTCAACAGATCTTCTTGCGAAGAGATACCGCCATATAGTAAGTCGTTACCATCGGCGGTATTGGCAGGATCGGTGGGTGCAAATATAATCACAGATTGCACTAATAGCGCGATAATTAAGAGGACGAGCCCAATAAACCGTGTCCGCTCCTCCTTTTTGAGGAGTTTTGCATACGGACTCAAAGCACCTATGGAACTAGGGCTAAATGATACGTCGCTGATTAACTTTCGAAACATGTTTATTACTATTCCCACCCACTCTAAAAACTACTTAGTATTTTAGCATAAGAATTATGTTCAATACAAATATCTTGAGTGAACAATAGTTGTGCGGTATAATGGAGTAGTTGTAAATAGCTGAAATTCGAGAAACAGTGAGGGATAATGGCTAAACAAAAAGCAAATGACTCGTATGATGGGTCGCAAATTCAGGTTTTAGAGGGTCTCGAACCAGTTCGTAAACGCCCCGGGATGTATATCGGTAGTACGGGCTACGATGGAGTTCATCATCTTATTAAAGAAATCGCCGATAACTCTATCGACGAAGCAATAGCAGGGCATGCCACCCGTGTTGATGTGCGCATATTAGAAGATGGTGGTATCACTATTACCGACGATGGTCGTGGTATTCCTGTCGACAAACACCCAAAAACAGGCCTTAGTACACTAGAAACAGTACTAACAGTGCTGCATGCTGGTGGTAAATTTGGCGGTGGTGGCTATAAAGTGTCATCTGGCTTGCACGGTGTGGGCTCGAGTGTGGTAAACGCGCTTTCGACTCACATGATCGCTGAAGTGGTACAAAAAGGCCAACTCTATCGTGTAGAATTTGAACGTGGTGGTATCAAAGTACCCTTTAAAAAGGTTGGAAAAACTGATCGTCAGACCGGTACGACCATTACATTCTATCCAGATCCAACGATTTTCAAAGAAACAGTCGACTTTGACTACAAATGGGTGGTTAATTATCTTCGTCACCAATCATACCTTACTAAGGGTGTGTATACTGCGGTATATGATGAGCGTACCAAGGAACGCCAGGCTTTCTACTTTGAAGGTGGTATCCAGAGCTATGTCAAACATCTCAATATTGGCAAAGATATCATTGGTGAGGGTGTATTTTACGTAGAAAAACAAGTCGAAGATAGCATGGTGGAAGTGGCGGTGCAGTATAACGACAGTTATGTTGAGACAGTTAAGCCATTTGCCAATAACGTCTTGACGCCAGATGGCGGTACGCACTTGGTTGGGTTCCGTGCAGCAATGACCCGCGTGATTAATGATTACGCACGCAAAAACAGCCTACTCAAAGAAAAGGAAGATAATTTGAGTGGTGATGATATTCGTGAAGGCTTGACGGCTATCATCTTGGTGAAGCTGCCTGATCCGCAGTTCGAGGGTCAGACCAAGAATAAGCTGGGTAACCCAGAGGTTCGTCGCTATGTAGAGCAGGTGATGAATGAGTACTTCAGCTACTATCTTGAAGAAAATCCGGATGTAGCCAAGAAGATTGTTGGCAAAGCGCTCCTTGCGGCTCGTGCACGCAAAGCTGCTCGTGCAGCCCGCGACAATGTGCTACGCAAAGGTGCACTTGACGGTATGGGGCTACCTGGCAAGTTATGGGATTGTAGCAGCAAGAGCCCGAGTGACAGTGAAATCTACATCGTAGAGGGTAACTCTGCAGCAGGTAGTGCCAAAGAAGGCCGTGACAACAAGACACAGGCAATCTTGCCGCTCCGCGGTAAGGTACTTAATACTGAGCGTGCACGTCTGGATAAGATGTTTGCTAACAAAGAAATAGTGGCGATGATCCAAGCCTTTGGTGTGGGTATCGGTGACGCATTCGATATCAACGGCCTGCGCTACCATAAGATTATCATCATGACCGACGCCGATGTCGATGGTAGTCACATCGCGACATTGCTTTTGACATTCCTCTTCCGTTATATGAAAGAGGTGGTTGAAGGTGGCTATGTGTATCTTGCGAAACCACCACTTTATAGTATTAATCGCGGACAGAAGAAGACCTATGCATATGATGATACCGAGCGTGACCGAATACTAAATGACATTATTGTAGCTCGCAAAGCAAAGGGTGTCGCAATAGATGAAAATGAAGATGCAATGAAGCAGGCTGGTGTAACAGTAAGTCGCTTTAAGGGTCTAGGCGAGATGGATGCCGAGCAGCTCTGGGATACGACTATGAATCCAGAGAATCGCGTACTCATTAAGGTGAATGTCGAGGATGCCGAGCAGGCCGATGCGGTATTTACCAAGTTGATGGGTGACGAAGTTAGCCTACGCAAGTCGTTCATTCAGGCAGGTGCAAAAAAGATTGACCTAGAGGAGTTGGATATTTAATATGGATGATAAAATTACAACACCAGAAGAACTACCAATGGATGATAACCAAGAGCCAGTGGATGCAGAGATTGTCGAAGAGACACCTGGAATTGAACATCGTACGCTAGAAAACGTGATGGAGGATAGTTTCCTTCGCTATTCGATGAGCGTGATTGTCGACCGTGCGCTACCAGATGTACGTGATGGTCTCAAGCCGGTACATCGCCGTATCATGTATTCGATGGACCAAAACGGTAATCGTTCGGGCAGTAAGTTTGTCAAAAGCGCCTTGATTGTCGGTGACGTGATGGGTAAATACCACCCACACGGTGACAGTGCGATTTACAATTCCATGGTGCGATTGGCGCAACCATGGTCACTACGCTATCCACTTATCCAGGGTCAGGGTAACTTTGGCTCGATGGATGGTGACGAAGCGGCTGCGATGCGTTATACCGAAGCTCGCATGGCCAAGCTAGCCGATGAAATGCTTGCAGATATTGACAAAGAAACTATCGATTTCAAACCAAACTACGATGGTTCACGTCAAGAGCCGATTGTGCTACCGGCCAAGGTACCAAACTTGCTCCTTAATGGCCAGATTGGTATTGCTGTGGGTATGGCGACAAACATCCCTCCGCACAACCTTGGTGAATTGGTCGATGCTTCTATCGAGCTCATCGACAATGAGCATGCGACGATTGATGATCTACTGAAGCACGTCAAAGGCCCAGACTTCCCGACAGGTGCAGTGATTTATGGTGGCGCACCAATGAAACAAGCCTATATGACGGGCCGTGGTAGTGTGATGGTGCGTGCTGTAGCGGATATTGAAGAGACTAAAAAAGGCCGTCATCAAATTGTTGTGACAGAGGTACCATATGGTGTCAACAAAGCAACGTTGATTGAAAAAATTGCCGAGCTAGTAAAAGACAAGAAAATCACTGGTATTAGCGATTTGCGCGATGAGACGGCTCGTGGCAAAGTACGTGTGGTAATTGAACTCAAAAAAGATGCATATCCAAAGAAGCTGCTCAACCAGCTCTATAAGCTCACTGCCCTTCAGACGAGCTTTAGCTTCAATATGCTGGCACTTGTCGATGGTTTGCAACCACGAATTTTGGGCCTGCAGGACATGCTGCAAGAATTCATCAAACACCGTCAGCAAGTTGTGCGTCGTCGTACAGAATTTGAACTGAGAAAAGCCAAAGAACGTGCACATATCCTCGAAGGTTACAAGATTGCACTTGATCATATCGACGAAGTTATCAAGACAATCCGTGCAAGCAAGACGCAAGACGAAGCCGAAAAAGCGTTAATCGCCAAGTTTAAGCTGAGTGAGATCCAAGCAAAAGCTATCCTCGCGATGCAACTTCGCCGTCTAACGGGTCTTGAGCGTGATGCTATCGAAAATGAACTCAATGAACTCATTAAGCTCATCACAAAGCTTGAAGGTATCTTGGCGGATGAAAAAGAAATCCTGAAGATCATTAAAACAGAGTTACTTGAAGCAAAAGAGAAGTATGGCGATGAACGTCGTAGCCAGATTATCAATCATGAGCTGGGCAAATTTAGTGATGAAGAGCTCATACCAGAGGAAGATTCAGTCATCTTGCTAACGGGCGAAAACTACATCAAGCGTACGCTCGCCAGCGACTACCGCAAGCAAAATCGTGGCGGCAAGGGTAAGCGTGGTATGACTACAAAGGAAGAGGATATTATTGACCAGCTAGTGCCAGCGAGTACACATGATTATTTGTTATTCTTTACCAATCGTGGACGTGTGTTCCGACTCAAGGCCTACGAAGTACCAGCTGCAGGACTCGCAGCGAAGGGTGTAGCTGCGGTCAATCTGCTACAGTTGCAGCCAGAAGAGAAGATTACCTCTATTATTCGTCATGAAAAAGATGCAAATGATGAGGGTTACCTCTTTATGACAACAGTTAAGGGCACAATCAAGAAGACGCCTCTTAAGGATTATGCTAATATCCGTACCAATGGTTTAATTGCAATCAAGCTCGATGATGGTGATGATTTGCGTTGGATTAAGAAAACAACAGGTGAGAATGATATTATCATCTCGACATCAGCTGGCCAAGCAGTACGCTTTAACGAAAAAGATGCCCGGCCGATGGGGCGTGCTGCTCGTGGTGTACGTGGTGCACGCCTGCGACCAAATGACTGGGTTGTTGGCATGGATGTGGTGACGGATCCAGATCAGGTACTATTGGTGATTAGTGAAAAGGGCTTTGGCAAAAAGACCAAGGCAGAGAACTTCCCGAGTCACAAGCGGGGTGGCGTAGGTATCAAGGCTGCAGTGGTGACTGCTAAGACAGGTCCGATTATCTCTGTGCAGACAATTGATCCAGAGGCAACCGAAGCACTATTGATCTCCAAGAATGGTCAGACGATCCGTTTGAGTCTTGATGATATTAAGCTACTTGGCCGTACGACACAGGGGGTGACAATTATGCGTCTTGGTGATGGCGATAGCGTGTCGTCGATTGGCTTGATTGCTGACAAAAAAGAAGAGGATGAATAGTACATGTCGTCGTACTTGATTGCGGCACTAGCGGGATGGATTGTCTCGCAAGGTGCAAAATACGTAATCAAGGTGGTGCGCACTGGCTCGCTTGGTGATTTCCGTCAATTCTATATATCTGGGGGAATGCCAAGCGCACACAGTGCAACAGTAGTGGCACTTGCAACAGTAATAGGATTGCGCGATGGCTTTGAGAGTGGGCTGTTTGGACTTGCAGCGCTATTTGCAGGGGTTGTTATGTACGATGCTGTGATGGTACGCCGATCGAGCGGGGCTCAGGGTTTGGCATTACGAAAGCTACTCAAAGAGACGAAAAGTCGCGTTCAGGCGCCTAAGGTAGCGAAAGGCCATGAACCTTTGGAGGTGCTTGCAGGCGCAACAATTGGTGTAGCCATCGGATATGTTGTGTTTTTAATCACAATTTAATACAAGAAAAGTATTGACTCAGACCGGTATTGTGCGGTAAGATGAATATCAGTCTGGTCGTGAACGGAGCGCGAGGCTCCAAAGAAACGACAAAACAATTCGGTTTTTCGTGGAGTACGAGCAGATTTTGAATGTTCATTAACAATTAGGTTATGCAAATCATCGTCAGTTAATATTTATGTATAGTAAGTCAGGTATTGGATTTTCCAATACATTTTTATGGAGAGTTTGATCCTGAGCCAGGATCAAA
>CAZQJY010000009.1:0-29236 GCA_964593465.1 uncultured Candidatus Saccharibacteria bacterium | reverse complement strand
CGGCCAATCAGGCGCTTAACACCATAAATAGTATTTTTCGCATTGGTCACGCGCTGGCGCTGCGCCACTTGGCCTACAAGCCTATCACCCTTTTTGTTGATAGCTACCACACTTGGCGTAGTACGGTTGCCTTCGGCATTTGCAATCACCTCTGGCTTGCCTGCCACCATATAGGCAAAAGCACTGTTTGTTGTACCAAGATCGATACCGATAATTTTTCCCATAAGATATTTCCCTTCCTTTTATATATACTGTATATTCTGTATTCATTTTAGCACTCTACTGCATAGATTGCCAATATTTTCAGTATATAAAAATTAGCACTCTTATGTCAAGAGTGCTAATTTGATATAATCCTACATTTACTTCCTGTGCGCAGCTCGCTTTGGCTTCGATGGTGCAGCATGCTTGCCTTTTGTAGTGCTCTTCTGCTTCGGCAATTGCTGGTCCTGCGGAAGTAGCTGGCGGAATTGATCGTCTAGATGCTTCGGCAAGTTGAGTGCACTTCCTAAAGCTGTCCGCTTGGATATAATTCGTTTGTTTGTCTTGCTGCCGTGTTGCGTCTCGACAACTTCGTATGTACCAGACTTCCTGCCCGCCATAGAGTGTCCGTTACCCCTATAGGCAAAAGCTCCGTTGGCCCATGCTGCAGCATTGTTGCCAAATGATTTACCATTTGCAATCGGATCTGCTGGATCATAGATATGTGTTGTCTTGCTTTTATTGCCCGATTTGGCTGCTGGAGGACACGCCACACCAGAAATCTCTGCAATCCCAGGTACCCGCAAGATACCATTGTCACCACATGGGTCTCCATAATACTTGTATTCAACATTGCGGTGCTTGCCTGTTTTCTCAGCCCTGTGCTGTGCGTTATGCACGGCTATAGCTCCAGCAGAGAAACCACGTACTTCGACAGGAATACTGTACGAGCTCCGATCCATAGCACGTTCCAGGTTGTGAGTAGTTGCCTGGACGCTTCCTGCAAAATCCTCCACTATAGGTACAGAGCCTGGTGTTTGAACTTTGATCCTCTTGCCTTGAGGCTTTTCATCTGCAATTTTCCAGTCTTTGCCCGGCTCTCCTTTCCATGTGCCCGCAACAGTGAGAGATTGTGAGGCTGAGGATGCATCTGACTCAGGAGCCGCATGTGCTTCTTGAGTATTCCCCACGCCAAGCAGCACTGACGCTGCACCTACTACACCCAAGACACGAGTTATAAGTTTATTTTTGCGGCTGCTGTAACGATTATGTCGCTTGTTGTCACGATTTTCCATTGATTTATTATTTCCTTTTTAGACTATCTTTTTGAGATGTATCAGATTCATATTTCAATTTCATTATAGCATAAGCTTTATTTTATGTCAATATTATTTTATTTCAAACCAGAACAGCTGTACAGTAATAATCAAGCTATTGCACTAAAGATATACACAGGGTAAAATAAAAGCCATAAGAGGTATAGGGGATACATACACATGTCAGAAAAAACATCTTTTCTATTAACAAAGCGTTTTTACGTGGCATTTTTGCTTGCCGCAACTTTAGTGCTAGCGATATCAATATTTCATAGCGTGCGGTCTGTTTTTGCGGCTGAGCCAACTCCTGGCGCAACGGCAAACTGTGAATATTCACTGCGTGACATAACCGAAGCCGCCAAGAAAACCGAATATATGTCATATTGCGTGCATGCCTATGACTTTGGCGGTACGGGTGTATGTGAAGGTGCTGCTGTCGGTGACAACAGGGTGCCCCTCCAAGATAATTTGCCAGGCAACGTCTCCTCTAGTTGCGGACTTGGCATCTTGGCCGCTCGGGACGAAGAAGGTCGCTGTCAAGCAGACTGGACAAAACTTCGTACCGATGCAGCAGATGCGACCAATCCAACATATACGAAGTTTATGAAAGATTGCAAAAATGACCGCAATAACACTTCTGTACCTACACAAGGTCAAGCAAATAACTCAGAATCTTCTAACGATACAACCTCGACTATCAACACAGCCAAAGCAGCCTGCGAAAAAGGCCTCACTCTTGCCCCAGAGGGTAGCAACTGGGATCCAGTAGAGTTTAAGCAATACTGTGAGGCAGGGTTCAGTAATCCTGGTCAAGGTATTTGCAAAGACGTTGTTGGAACACTCGATAGCACTGGGTCAAAGCTAGATGTTGTCAAAAATAACACAGATCAACCTAGTGATCTCTCAAACAACCTCAAGGTTACTGCTTGCGGCATCGGTGCATCGTATTCTGGCTTGCAAGGTAAATCTTGTGATGATCAATGGGCAGCCAAAGGCCAAAAACCCGAGGGTAGTGAGTATGATGCATTTATCAAAAAATGTCGTGAAGGCACTGCCACTGCAGCAACTACACCAGCTGGTGAAAACAAATCTTGCAACTTCATCGACGAAGACGGCACCAAGCAATCTGGCGTCCTGCGCCCCAACAGCCTAGTCTGTGTCGCCGAAGGTGTGCTTGGCAACACTAAGCCGTCTGTCACTACTCAGGGCAAGACAGACCCAAACAAAGGCATGGGAGATGATCTAGATTCCTATATCGACAACAGTGGTGGCAAACAGTCTATCAAAGTTACCAAGACAAAAGTCAAGGGTGATGCTCCAGCTATTGTCATGGTACATGGTGGCGGCTGGTATTCAGACGGTGGCACATGGAACGAAAAAATCCGCCAGCGTTTTGCCAAAGCCGGCTTCACGACATTTCGTATCCAATACCGCCTTATCCCTGCAGGCGTCATAGAGCAGCGAGAAGACGTCATGCGTGCTATCCGACATATCTCCAACAATGCCGATCGCTATGGTATCGACAAAAAACGTCTATCAATTATGGGTGATTCTGCTGGTGGTAGCCTAGCAACTCGCGTTGCAAGTACTGGACGCAGCCCTGCCAAAGCAGTTGTTGGTTGGTCTGCACCGACCAATGCATTCCGCGATCTATTTAACTCGGCAGATGGTTGGGCTGCGGGTCTCTGGCACTCACGCTGTCTGGGAGAGTATGTCCCAAGTCAGTTTGTTGATGCCGCAAACTTTGCACAAAATAATTCAGGCTCGCTTGGCAAGCTTGCGCAGGGTAAAGGCCTCAGTCCTGCGGAAAGCGGTGCCTTGCTCAACGATTCACTTTCTCTCGGTAAGCTTGCCATTGACGATCTGCCAGATACAGCTGGCAAGCTCAAAAAAGGTATGAATGATTTTGGGTTTAGTCTCAAAGGTACTAAATCAGATGAAGCCAAGGCAGCTGGAGCTACCGATAGCTCGACTAGCACTTCAACAACAGATAAACGTACTACCTCTACTACGACAGATGGCACTAGCACTACAGATACCGCAAACACCACCCCAGATCCAGCACTTGTAGACAAAACCAATGAAAAGCTCAAAAACCTCACACCAGAGCAATCAGAAAAGATAGGCGAAGCCATCACTATCTTTAATCAGTCTACCTCCGACACTACGGACATGTCAGAAGATGACATAGAAGCGCTCAGTATTGCCAAGAAAGGCCTTTCTCAACTCAATATTGCCATGGGTACGCTTATAGACGAAGAGACAGACGCTCAAAAGGCGGAGAAAGAGAAGACAGGCGATACAAGCAAAACCGATACAACCAAAGAAGACGGCACCTCTACAGACGGCCAGAACTCTCTCACTGCTGTGCAAGAAGCTGCCAAGAAAAATATGGATATCGAGCTCATGGATGTCAATGCCTTGGGCAATGAAGCAACTCTATCTTTCAACCCTATGTCCATCTCCACAACAAAAATAGCTCAGTGTATCGATGATTTCATCCAGTTGTCTCCAGCGTTGGTGGCATCACCGCGTACGCCTGCTGGACTGTTTATTTCTGCAGAGAAGGAGCGCTGGGTAAATCAGGCAGATACGTATCAAATGCGTGATAAACTCCGTAGCATGGGCGTCAAATCAGATGCTAGGGTTCTCCCATTCTCCAAGAAGAATCTCAAATCAGCGTGGCCTGGTGATGGTCATATGGGCTATGACGAACGAGCAGAAAAGTACAGTATAGAGTGGCTCACGAAGCACTTTAAGGTGAAATCAGAAGCCCAACAGGCAGAGGAAGGGGCTGCGGCCAAGAAAGCCGAAGAGGATAAGAAGGCAGCGGAAGCAGCGCAATCATCCTCGAGTAATCAAAAGACAGCGGATAATGGATTTGTAGCCCCGAATACACAGCCTAATGTACAAGTTGGCAGTAACCTAAAGAGCGTGGATGACTGTAATGCTGCATTTGGTGCATACAACTGGCATTGGGTTGACGGCGCAGGAAATGCACAGGGCTGTGCCGCAGGAGCAGGAGAGAAAGAGAAGCAAAACTGCAGGAATGCTGGAGGAACACCTGTTGATAATGGCTGCCGATTCAGCCAACCATGCCGAGGCACTGCTGTAGACTGCGGTAACGCTGGAGAACAAAGTGATGAATACAAAGCAACTGTGTGTAGGAATTACGGCTACGACTCTTATGAAAATAATAAATGTGTAAGAGTGGAAGTGGTGCTCAAGAACAATCCTACTAAATGCTATACATACAGGGCCAGTAATACTGGCGATAGATATGACTTTGAAGATATAGAGAATGACCGTGATACCAGTAATGATAACCAGTGTAGATACAAGCAGAAGGTAACAAGAGACTATCCTGGATAAACAATCTAGAGGGTCAAAATCTGCTTCTAGCACTCCCCTTGCGTGAGTGCTAGCTCTTTTGTTATACTAGCTACATGACAGAACGCCAACGCCAACTACTCATAGCCATAGTGGAGCAATATGCCGAAGTGGCATCGCCCGTGGGTAGCGTGACGCTAGCAAAACTCTTTGGCGTGTCGAGCGCAACTATACGTAGCGAGATGGCGCGGCTCGAGCAGATGGAGCTTATCACCCAGCCGCACACCAGCGCGGGGCGTATCCCGACAGACAAGGGCTACCGCCTCTACGTCAATCAAATCACCGAGCAGCAGTACACTCCTCAGCTCCCTACCTTTGAGCGCAGCACCAAAGCCATTGGCGCACGCATCAACAGCAGCGACCGTGCCGATCAAGCGATTCGCAGTGCCGTCGATAGCCTAGTAGAGCTCACTCACAACCTAGGTATCGCAACCATCGATGGACAGCTATATATGAGTGGTATCGGCAATCTCTTTAGCCAGCCAGAGTTTATGAATGGTGGTGCTGCACCACAAGCTGTGGCACGGCTACTCGATAATTTGGAGCCGTGGCTACGCGAAGCCGCACCATCGGAGCCACTCAGCGTCTATATAGGCGAGGAAAATCCAATCGGCAAAGCCAGTGGCGCCAGCCTAGTGATTAGCCGTTTTCGTTCGCCATATAGCGACGCCAGCTATATCGGCGTACTCGGCCCTACTCGCCAAAGCTATGCCCGCGTGATACGACTCGTAAGCCAAACAGCAAATCTACTAGAAGAAACCCTATAGACAATCAACAAAGGAGAGAGAATGACCAAAAACGATACTTCACAAGACCCAGCGCCCCAACAACCTACAGAGGCACAAGATCTACAAACACAGATAGACGAGACGACTGCCGATCTGCAGCGTACTCGTGCTGACTTTGAGAATTATCGCAAACGCGTAGAAGGTGAAAAACAAGCTGCACGCGCAAATGGACAAGCTGCGGCCATCCTAAAGCTCCTCCCTATTATCGATACTATCGATCGTGCTGTGGCACACGTACCAGAGACACTCGCAGAAGATGCCTGGGCACAAGGCATAGCCAAACTGCCAGCACAGCTAGCCGCAAAGCTGGGGGAGCTTAATGTTGCACGTATCGAGGCTACTCCAGGTACTGAGTTCAATCCAAATCTACACGAAGCGATACAGTTCGACGAAGATGCCGAAGGTGACAAAGAAGTAATTGCCGAAGAACTGCAAGCCGGCTATACACTCAATGGCACACCTCTGCGCCATGCGATGGTGCGAGTTACTCGTAAGTAGCTTCTAGTAATTTTCTAGATTTCTGCGCGGATTGCTTCGAGTAGGTCACGAGCTGCGAGACGGGCTTCATCATCATGTCTATTGAATGTGTTTTGACGATGAGCAATCTCATCTACCACACGCACAGCTCGCTCTAACTCATCATTAATGATGAAGTGATAATACGGCACAGAAAGCGCAAGCTCCAACTCTTCTATGGCGATACGTCGGCGATCGGCAAACTCTTCCATGAATGATGCTTCATCAATGTAACGATTGCTGAGACGTTCTATCCACTCATCATACGACGGCGGCAAAATAAATAATGCTCGCACAGCTTCACCGCCCAGTTCTCGTACTGATGCGATGCCATTTACATCTACATTTGCAATGGCTATTTTATTGGTAGCATTGGCCCGCTCAAACTCTGCTACGCTTGCACCATAAAAATTACTGCCATACTGATTCACTTCTATGAGACGCTTTGACTCAAGCATTTCTCGCATCTCATCGTACGACACAAAATGATATTCCCTGCCATTTTGCTCTAATACACCGTTATTGCGACGTGGCACACGCGTTGTGTGCGTGATAATACGATGGTAGTCTGGACTTTCGAGTACGCCAGACTGGATGGTATCTTTGCCCGCTCCAGAAATTCCTACCAGCAAAACCGTGCTAGACTCAGATACAACTTGGCGAGCAAGCTCACCTGGCTGATAGTTTGCGGCTAGTTCTTCTATTGTCATATCGATTAATCTCTTTTTAACATTACTGTAAATGCTTCGCTCGGTATCTCTACGTTGCCAAACTTCTTCATTCGCTTTTTGCCTTTGGCCTGTTTTTGTAGCAGCTTCTTACGGCGCGATACGTCGCCACCATAGAGCTTGGCTGTCACGTCTTTGCGATACGCCGAGATGTCTTCTCGTGCGATAAACTTACCGCCAATGCCTGCCTGCAAGCTCACCTGAAACGCCTGGCGCGGCACAACGTCTTTGAGCTTTTTAACAATATCTCGCCCCAGTGCCTGGCTTTCGCTACGGTGTGCCATTACACTGAGCGCGTCTACCATCTCGCCCGCTACGTAGAAATCCACGCGCACTAGATCCTCTGGCTTGTAGCCACTTAGCTCATAATTGAAGCTACCGTAGCCACTCGTGACACTCTTGAGCTGATCATAAAAATCTGTCAGCAGGTTTGCAAGCGGTGCTTCGAAGCTAATGAGTGCACGCTCATCGATATAACTCAGGTTTTTTTGCCGGCCGCGCTTGCTTACAATCAGCTGGATAACTGCACCGATGTAATCTTGCGGCACCACAATCTCGCCATTGATCCACGGTTCGCGGATTTCGGTGATTTTTGTTACTGGCGGTAGTTCAGACGCAGATTTTATGTCGATTTCTTCACTACCCGTGAGTGTCACTTGATAGTCTGTACTTGGATTTGTCACTACTAAATCGAGGTTGTATTCGCGCTCCAAACGTTCGCGGATAATATCCATATGGAGCAAGCCCAGAAAACCAATGCGTACACCAAACCCAAGCACTGGCGAGTTTTCTGGCTCAAACTGCAGTGCGCTGTCGCTCAAAGACAGCTTTTCGACTGCGTCTTTGAGATCGTTATACTCTTCGTTGCTGACTGGGAAAAAGCCTGCGTACACAAACGGTTTGACATGCTGATAGCCCGGTAGCGCTTTAGCCGCTGGAGCACGTTTGACAGTGATAGTATCTCCTACACGAGCATCACGTGTTGTCTTGAGATTGGTCACAATATAACCAATTTCACCTGTGGCAATACCACTCTCTGGCATCATGGTTGGCTGCAAGGCACCAACTTCTAGCGCAAGCCCATCAGCACTCGTAGCCATCATCTGGATAGTATCGCCTTTTTTGATTGCACCATCGACTACGCGAGTATAGAGAATCACTCCTCGATAATCGTCATAGTAGCTATCAAAAATAAGTGCACGAGTTGGCTCGGCTGCGCTGCCCGCTGGCGGACGAATACGCTCTGCTACAGCATCGAGTACTTCTGGCACACCTTCGCCTGTCTTGGCGCTGATTTTGAGGATATCGGATTCGTCACAGCCAAGCAGATTAATCACTTCTTTGGATACGCGCGGTACGTCGGCCGCTGGCAAATCCACCTTGTTGAGCACTGGGATGATAGTGAGATCGGCTTCTAGCGCCAGGTAGACATTGGCAAGCGTCTGCGCCTGAATACCTTGGCTCGCGTCTACCACCAAAATCGCACCCTCACAGGCCTGCAAACTTCGTGACACTTCATAGCTAAAGTCGACGTGACCAGGCGTATCAATAAGGTTGAAATCATATGATTTGTACTGCATGCGCACTGGTGCGAGCTTGATAGTAATACCCTTTTCACGCTCGAGATCCATACTGTCGAGTAGCTGACTTTTCATATCGCGTTTCTGGACGGTACTAGTCATCTCCATCATGCGATCAGCCAGGGTACTTTTGCCGTGGTCAATATGTGCGATAATGCAGAAATTACGAATGTGTGACTGATCCATATATAGTGTTTTATTGTACCATTTTATAGAGGTAATTACTAGCGAAAGCGACCGAATAGCACGCGTCTAGCACGATATATAACTGGATTAGCTTCGGAAAGCATCATCATCCGGCTCAATAGCACATATGCTACACAACTCACTGCAACTATTAGTACAAATTTGGGGAATGTCGAGAAAAAGCTGTTGTCGCCTGCACTAAGCGGAAAAAGCTTCACCATTGGATAGGTCACCAAGATCATGAGACCCGCCGCACTCGACATACGCAATATCGCACCCCAAAAATGCCGGTTAAACAATCCTTTGATACGTTTTGACATCACAGCAAACAAGATTACCACCTCTACGCCTGCGACTGTTGATTGTGCTGCCGCCAAACCATAGGCGCCAAGATGCAAACTATAGACAAACCATATTGCCAGCACTATATTGAGGCTAATTGCCACAATCGAGATATAGAGCGGTGTCTTGGTATCTTGTTGCGCGTAGAAGCTACGAGCCGCGATATGATAGATCGAGCGAAACAAAATCGCAATAGATAGCAAGCCCAAAAGCCCCACCATCAAACTTGTATCGCCCGTGTTGTTGATAAAATTCACCAAATAGCCACGAGTAAAGTACGTAATCACACTCACCGGCAGTGCAATCCAAATAATCACACGAAGAATCATCTGCAGCTCATTACGAAACAGGTCTGGACGCCCCTGCCCCAAACGCTCGGTCATCTTGGGGAATGCAGCTGTGCTGATCGCCACGCCAATCAAATTGATTGGCACAAGATGTAAAGCTGTTGCTTGCTGGAACGCACGTAGCGTACCTTCGGACATACGGCTCGCAAGATTCATCTCGACCAAGCTCACTGCATAGTCCATACCTTGATCAAACGAACGTGGCGGCAATAATCGCAGTACCTGGCGAAAACCTTGATTACGCCAAAAAATCTTAAATTCATAGTCAAATCCTACACCTATGAGACCTATGGAGCTCACAATTAGTTGCAAGATCGACCCTAGCACCACACCAAGGGCTAATCCCATGATGCCACCCTCAAAAATCTCAATCCCAAAAATCGTGATGCCATTTGTAAACACTAACGCACCGATGATGATACCAACATTATAGATTGCTGGTGCCAATGCATAAAACGCAAATCTACCAATTGCTTGCTGCATGCTTGCAATCACTGTAGCAATAGCAAAGAGAAATGGATTCACCGCTATCACACGCATCATGCTTGTAGCGAGTGCCATACCAGACTCACTAAGACCAGGTGCAATAATATAGCGCAAGATTGGCTCAGCAAAGATGATAATCAGCACACTCGTAACAAGTGTCATTAGAGCCATAAAATTAATGAGGCTCGAGCTAAGTTGCCACGCGGACTTTTTATTGCCCGTTGCCAAACGCTGATTAAATACAGGGATAAACGTCACACTCAGCGCACCTGAAACCAACAAAAAGAACATAAAGTCTGGCACTGTAAACGCTGCAGTATATGCATCGATACCTACTTTGTAGTTCTCGAAGTACATATTGTTGAGCAAGCGGTCGCGATACAACCCAAGTGCACTCGATAATAATGTCGAAGCCGCAAGCAAGGTGGCGGCCAACTGAATTGTTAGCCGCTTATTGACCTTTAGAACTGCTGCGCGTACTCGACTCATTGTGTCCTAACTATTATGGGTGCAAGGTTGCATCTTTTGGTAATGTTGCATCTTTGAGCGCTTCTGATACGGCTTCTTCTTCGAGTGTTTCGTCTTGCAGTAGAGCCTGTGCAAGTGTATCGAGGCTCTTGCGATTTGCAGTGATGACAGCTTCAGCACGCTTCGATGCCTCTTTGATAAGCTGCTCTACCTCTTCGTCGATGAGCTTGGCAGTGGCATCGCTATATGGCCGGTCATGAGTGATTTTGTCAAATACCATGCCACCATTGTCTTCGTGAAATACTTGGTCGCGAAGCTTAGTGCCCATACCTTGTTCGATGACCATATCACGTGCAATTTCGGTAGCTTTACGTAGGTCACTGCCTGCACCAGTAGTGATACCATCGTTGCCATAGAGAATTTTCTCCGCTACACGACCACCCATAGCACGCGCCAATATATCTTTGAACTCATACACGCTAGTGTAGCTTTTGTCCTCTGGTGGCAAGAACCATGTCACGCCACCAGTACCGCCGCGAGGAATAATCGTCACCTTGTGCACAGGGTCGCTATCTGGTAGCACATGCCCTACAATCGCATGACCCGCTTCGTGGTAGGCAGTGAGTTCTTTTTCGCGCTCATTCATCACCTTGGCTTTGCGCTCAGGACCAATAGCAACCTTCTCAAATGCTTCAGTCAAATCGGCGTTGCTGATTTTTTTGCTATCACGACGAGCGGCAATAATAGCTGCTTCGTTGGCGATATTTGCTAGATCTGCACCAGATGATCCAGCTGTTTTGGCGGCAAGCTTGTCTAGATTCACATTGCTTTCGGTTGGCTTGTTTTTGAAGTGTACCTTCAGGATTGCTTCGCGATCTTTGCGTTCTGGCAACATAATGTTGGTACGACGATCAAAACGACCAGGGCGAAGTAATGCAGGGTCGAGCACGTCGGCACGGTTTGTAGCTGCGAGCACAATCACATTAGTACCAGTCTCAAACCCATCCATCTCTACCAAAATCTGGTTGAGTGTCTGCTCGCGTTCGTCGTGGCCACCGCCCATGCCAGAACCACGCTTACGACCAACGGCATCGATTTCATCGATAAAGATGATAGCTGGAGCATTCTTCTTAGCTTTTGCAAACAAATCACGCACACGGCTCGCACCAACACCGACAAACATTTCGACAAATTCCGAGCCGGAGATCGAGAAAAACGGCACATTCGCTTCGCCTGCGACAGCGCGCGCGAGCATCGTCTTACCTGTACCAGGATTACCGACAAGCAATACACCTTTTGGAATCTTGGCACCAAGCTGCTCGTATTTTTTGGGGTGCTTGAGAAAATCTACCACTTCTTCAAGATCCTGCTTGGCGGCATCGTTGCCTGCAATATCTGCAAATACTACTTTTTCTTTATCAAGACCATATAGCTTAGCCTTAGACTTACCAAAGCCCATCGCCTGATTATTCTGCCCTTGTGCTTGGCGCATCATAAACATGAAAAAGCCAATAATGATAATGGTTGGGATCAT
Organism: uncultured Candidatus Saccharibacteria bacterium; assembly: GCA_964593465.1. Lineage (GTDB taxonomy): Bacteria > Patescibacteriota > Saccharimonadia > Saccharimonadales > Saccharimonadaceae > Mycosynbacter. Next base: position 17,573 of record CAZQJY010000009.1, on the reverse strand, counting down.
AATGATGGCGATATTCCATAATGTATCGCCCGTACTTGATGGTGCTACATCGTTTATGACACTCGATTTGGCCTTTTCGCTTAACGTATCATCACGCAAGAGCGTACCTACGCCTCCCTGCACAAACGAACGCTGGGTTGGCTTATCTTTACCTTTTGGTGTAATTTGCAGCTCACCACCCTGACCTTCTATCTTGGCAATTTCACCACTGTTTGCACGTTGAATGACATCTGAGATAGGCACTTCTTCTAGGTTTTCTTTTGGTGAGAAAAGAGCCGCGAGAGACAAACCAATCACTATGATGACTGCCCAAAATATAGACAGCCTAATATAATTAGTCACATTTGAATTTTTCTTTGGGTTTGGACGTTTCTTTGCCGCCATAAATCAGCCGTTGTTCCTTTCTGGTTGTTCAATAAGAATCATGTATCGTAATCCCACTACTGATATACAGTATATAGGAATTTGTATCATTTTTCACGTGTTACAAGCTGGAATTCATTTGCGTCAAACACTAGCGAATGCCTGCCAGCCAAATGATGCTGACTACCCGAGCGAGCCGTCTTAATAGCCATAAGTGCTCGTCTGAGCTGTGGACGAGTCAATGGTATATCTAACGTATCTGCTAATATTTCAGTTGCTACCTCTGGCGACATCATGATATATGGATACCGGCGGAATGTAGTATAGCTTGCGGTTTCATGACGAATGCTTTGTTTGAGCTCGTGCTGCCGCTGCCACAAAGCTAGTATTTCAAGCTTGATATCCATCGGCAAATCCTTAGCTTGTTTACGTATACGATTGCGCAGATATGCATCGCTTGCATTCGTGCTATCCTCACGCCACTCTAGCCCACGGCTTTTGGCATGTGCTATAATCTCGCGCTTAAACATCTTTGTAAGTGGCCGATAGATGTCATCAGCACCAAACACTGCCAAACCACGCCAGCCTGTACCGCGTAGTAAATTAATCGCTACTGTTTCTACTACATCGTCCGCATGGTGAGCCGTGACGATATGTCCATGATACTTTTTCTTCATATCTCGCAAAAACGTATAGCGCGCATGACGTGCGACCTCTTCGCTAGCCTGCGCACCTAACTCTAGCTGTATCGACTCAAATGGTATGTCATATTTGGCAGCAAGCTCACGCACAAACACCATATCTTCGCCACTCTCTGGGCGAATTCCGTGATCAACATGTGCCACTACAATATCTTGTGCATGGTGACGATGTAGCGAATCAAGCAGCACGACAGAATCAACACCGCCGCTCACTGCTACCACGTAACGCGGCTTAATATCCGAATCGCTTGCCAACCCACACTCCCAGCATAATACCTAGGATACCACCGATGAATCCACCCAATACCGCCCATGCATCAAATGAATTATAGTCACCAAACAACATTGGCACTGCACCGCCAACAGTCATACCAAGCACACCAAAAAAGGTAATTGTCTTTTTATTCATATATCTAGTATACGCCGATAGTTATGTTCTTCACAAAATTACACAGCTATCTAACCTGCAGCAAGGATTACAAATACCGTGTACTACCAAAGGGAATCTTTTCGTCAATTGTCTGATACATACCAAGTGTATCTGCACTATGGACAGCGTGTTTGCCATAGCGATTGTTGATTTCGTCTATTACTCCAGTAATACGCTGCTCTCGTGCTAGTTCATCACCAAACAAACTCAGCTGCGAGTTGAGTTTGTCATCTAGCTCATACAATGACACGCCAATAGTACGAATATTCGGGGGCACACCCGCAAATAGCTGCCTCGCCTGTGTATAAATCGCTTGATCGGAGAAAAAAGGTGCCACTGCCATATGTCGCGCATGCCAATACCGCGCACCATAGTGCCGCTCCCAACCGCCAGCTGCCGGTGACTCACCACGCTCCCGATGTGTCGTTGCCCAAACCAGTACCCCGCGCGCTTGCTTGCCCTGCGAGCGCAACTTTTTGCCTGTGGCTTCACACAGATGATGGAGACGCTTCAGAACTTGATCGTACGTCAGATCAAAGCCGTCTAGCACAAACTGTCGCCCCACCGTTTTAAGATCGTAATCCACTTTGTCTACCTCCCAACCACGCAGACGCTGATGCCACTGCTCACCATTAATACTCTTAAAGACCATAGTACGGAGCATACGTGCATCCGCGTCAAGAAATTCGAGTGGAGTATGAATACCCACTGCATTCAGTCGCGTCTCATTACGGTAGGCTATCCCTGTCAGGTCAGTCAGCTTCAACCCTGCATACACCCGGCGCAGATTCTCGGCCGTTATCACATCTAGCCCATCTGGCTTGTGCAAACTCGCCGCTGTCTTGGCGAGAAAGCGATTGGTGGCAATGCCAATATTGCACCGCATCGCGCAGCCTATTTCACCCTGCAGGCGCTGCTTAATCTCGTAACCAATCACCTCTAGTCCACGTTCGCGAATTGCCCGCGGTGCGTCATGGAAATCTATCACCCCTTCATCGATACTTTTCATGCGCACATGCGCCGAATAATCACGCATAATGTCCATCATTTTGTGATACACGTAGCGATACTTGGGCGGGTCACTCTCGAGCCCCACCAAATCCGGGCATAGCTTTTTTGCCTCGCGTAGCTTCATACCGAGCGTCACGCCAGCTGCCTTAGCCTCGTAGCTTGCCGTTACGATCATCGTATGCTCGGTGCGCCGATTGACAATCGCCACTGGCCGCCCGCGTAGCATTGGCCGCGCCTGCTGCTCAACTGTAGCAAAACAGCTGTTGAGGTCGATGTGCATCACAAGTGGCAACTCTGAGTTATACGCTTCTCGCAACTTCACACCCTATCCCCCTCTCGCGTCAAATGCCACGTTAGTCGCTCACTATCAAACTCTAGACGATAGTCCGCCCCGCCATCTGTCACATCAAACACATGCACTGTGCGCGTGCCAGCACTTGTAGGGTGGCGCAGTCCAATCTCCGTAATATCAATCACTCGGCCATTTGCTCGCCGAAATCTACGCGGGCTACAAGGGTTTAGTCCACTGCCAAACGTCGCCACCACCTCTACACGTTCGTTCAAAAATAGTTCATCATTCATAAATAGTCTCCTCTAGCCCCACCCGTTGCAGCCACAAACCCTATAGGGCGAGCCTTAGCGGGGTTTTGCGGAGGGGCAAGTGCCCTTCCTCTATATTAGAGAACGCTCAGTACAATAGTTTCGTCCGTCTTTTCTGCCCGTTCCTAGCCAAAAATCCGAAGACGATGAATGATTCTTTGCTGCCAGAGGGACGCTTTATTCGTAGAGAGAATCAGTGTGTATCATAGTGCGATATACCCATTATAGCATCAAACAATGCCTCGCTGCAGACGCCGACGCTCGCGTTCAGAAAGTCCACCCCAAATACCAAATCTCTCTCCATTTTCGAGAGCATAACTCAAGCACTCATCTTTAACTTCGCATCTTGCGCACACACTCTTTGCCTCTCTTGTCGAGCCGCCTTTTTCTGGAAAAAACATCTCTGAGTCAACCTGTGCACACAAGGCTCTGTCTTGCCACTGTGCAGGCATCTCCACATCCTCCAAATCCTCAAGTGATGCCAACGAACCGATAGGTTGCAGCTGCGATTCATCATTACTCACCCTGATATGTACAGTTTGCTTCATAGCCGGCCGAGCAATCCTGCGCGGTACGCAAACATCAGCTTCAGGTTCAGCCACTACGCCAAAATACTGCTCAATTTTGCCAATTGTCGATCTCACATACAGCCGATCAAGCGCGAAATCATATTGTTTTGCAATAAGTTCAAGGGCTCGGCGTCTGCGGTGGCCGCTCACAAGCACTAGTACAGAAGTGTCGTCTCCTGCAGCAATCCGCCATTTTGTATCTAGGTCATAGTACTTTGCGTGATCGGCAAGGTATTGATCTATATGACTCTCGTCTAGTCGATTTAAAATCAAAGGATGGCTGAGGTCGAGCGCTTGGCTCGCAGCTTCGTAGTCACCATTCTTTACGTGCTGCTCGAGCGCTCCTGGATTAAGCACAATAGAACGAGCCAGCTCCTCCAGCCCGGACTGATCATATTCCTGACGAATCTGCGGCAGCTCATGAATTACAGATAGTTGTACCGGCTCGATATTAACAGGACCGACCTTAATTCGATCAGCTTGCGCAGCCTCCTCATACAAGGATGCACTAGGTATGTCCATAACTGTCATATGTGTCCCACTGTAGCATATTCAGAAGAGCACGGGCATTGCTTGTGCTATAAAACCCAAACGACCACCTAGGTGATGGTGGTCATTGGCGGGTATGTTGGTGGAGATGAATTGCTACTAACTGTAGCATCTATAGACTATAGCGAGTTTTTTTGAGAATTTGCTGAGAGAATTCCACACCAAGAAAAAAGTAGGTCTTAGAGACCTACTTTTTTCTTGGTAGCGGGGGTTGGATTTGAACCAACGACCTTTGGGTTATGAGCCCAACGAGCTACCGGACTGCTCTACCCCGCGGCAATGCATAGCCTATTGTACAGAAAACTAGGACATTTTGCAACAGTCAGTCGCGTAAGATTATTTCGTACGAATACGTGATGCTGCCACACGTACAGCTTCACTCCAACTCAGAAATGCGTGCGGAGTACTTGCCACCTCTGCAGCAGTCAGCTCATATTTGACCGCCAAAGCCAGCTCGTGGATAATCTCAGCAGCATGCGGTGCCACTACAGTTGCACCAATCACCGTACCTTTTTTGTCAGCAATAATTTTGACAAAGCCATCCCGAAAATCACTTGTATTACTGCGCGCAATGATATTAAGCGGACTCAAGCCAACCTGCACCTGTAAATCACGTTTAATACATTCATTCTCCGAAAGCCCAACAGATGCCACACCGGGAAATGTAAAGGTAAGTCGTGGCGACGCAGTATAATCTGGCGTGAGTTTATTTTTATGAAACAGGTTGTGCACAGCAACACGGCTCTCAAGCAACGCAGTATGGGTAAAGCTATTGCTACGACCCAGTACATCCCCTGCGGCATAGATATGCTTGGCTGTAGTTTGCAGATGCGCATCCACTTCTACGCCTTTTGGCGTATAGCTAATGCCCGCATTCTCTAGACCCAGATCTACCTCTGGCTGACGACCAGCCGCAATCAGCACTTCTTCTACGCGCACAGAGTGCTCTGCGCCACCGCGCGTATACGTCACGCGCTTAGCGATATTTTCCTTCTCCACCGCAAGAGTACGCGTCTGCGTAAGGACCGTCACTCCTTTTTGCGTAGACAACATCTTTTCCATGAGCTGGCCCACGTCTTCGTCTTCATGAGGCAAGATTCGTCCAGCAATATCAGCAATGTACACTTTTGTACCAAATATCGCCATAAGTTGCGCGATTTCGACGCCTACAGACCCGCCGCCAATGATATAGAGAGATTTTGGTGGACGTAGCGATTCAAGAATGGTGCGAGGAGTCAGATACGAGACAGTATCGAGCCCCTGAATATCGGGCAGTGTCCAGGTAGAGCCTGTGGCTATGAGAAAATGTGCAGCGGTCAAGTGTCGCCTGTTGATGCTAATTTCGTGCGGGGACAAAAAATGAGCGCGAGAATGAAACGTCTCGATACCTTCGTGCTCATAGTACTTGCGATTACCGCCAGCACCTGTCCGGCGAACTGCTAAGCTTTTCCAATTGCGTATACTTGGATAGTTGTAGCCTATAGTGCTAGTGCGTAGCCCAAAACGCGAGCCATGACGTGCCTCTTCGTACAATTGCGCCGCATGCAGTAACGCCTTTGTAGGTATATCGCTCCAATTTGGTGAATCACCACCAAACGTGTCTGCCTCTACTATGGCAACACTCTTACCAGCACGCGCAGCAAGTGTCGCAGCGGCACTACCACCGGCACCGCTGCCGATAACTATAAGGTCAAAATCATATTTTTGTTTTTTTGCCATCAAAGCCCCCTTTTTCTGCTATATTGTATGCCTATGATGTTCATATAGATATGCCGCATCTGTATGGTATTTGTACAGGTATTTGGCTGCTATGCGTCGTATGTCATTACTCGTCACTTGCGTTTTTCCATCAAGCCATATCATCACAGCTTCACATACTTTCTCAGCTGTGCTATCTGCCTCACCTTCACGACTGTGCGACGTGAGCATAGCAGTACGAACGCTATCGTAGAGTTTCGTACGGTCAAAATCCTCTGTCACCGACTTACCATGCGACTGTACGACACCTATCACTTGCTTGCTCATAGTGCTATCCCTGCGAGTGGTGTAAGTATTACTTTGTTGACATAGAGGTAAAAGCCCAATACAAACATTGCCGTACCTGCAGCAAACTGCAGAAAGTTTTTGTTGTTCTCGCGCCAATGCTGAATCTTACTTAGCTTATGCCCACCACTCACTAATGCCGCCACAATAAGTAGCGACGACATAGATATAGCGGTATAGAGTAATATACCGAGAGCCTGCTGTCCATACGATAACGGCAGTACGATAAGTACAGTTGCCAACAACGGTGCAGCGATAAACAGCAGCTCGCCAAACACACTTGTGAGTCCAAGTGCAAATGCCTCACCTGTGTTTTTGGTTTTGCGACTACGTTCTGCCAAAAACTCTGCTGTTGGCCTTGGTAGCCACAGCATAGTCCCTTTGCCTTTTTTGTAGTAAAACAGCCACACTGCCACACCAACTCCAAACAATAGACCGCACGTCACAGCCCATGCGACTTGCGGCACTTGAGCATATCCATCAAGTAGGTATGTCAATATAAGACCAAGTGTACACAAAAGCAGTACTGTCATAGTGAGCGCGCCAAGTGAGAAGCCACCAAGCAGTGCCATCAATCTGTTGTGAGAACGCTGCTTGCCAAGTGTATGTCCACTCATAATAGTGAGTGTGCTAATGCTAAGCTGAAAGCTCGCATGAATCAATGCTGCAAGGCATATGATTGAAAAAGTCGTGAAATCTAACATATATGTCTATTTTTATAAATCCTCATGCTTAGTTATAGCACAAGCACTAGACGGTAGTCAAAAACACAGCGATTATATTACAGATTGATATTGCTTTTTTATAAAGTTTATGCTAATATAAATATATATAGAACATAACACAAACAAAAGGAACAAAATGATATTCGAGGAAACCGAAGCCGGCGTATCCGGCCAGCTTACACATGTCAAAGATTTAGTGGACGCAGATAGACTAGAGGCTCGTCGTCGCCTTGAATTCATTACTGCAAAGCTAGGTAGCAGCGCCATGCAGGATGTTACCCTGGGCACTGATCTCGATGTGTTAAGCCAGAGCGAATTTGAACTAGCAGCATAGACTGGAAAAAACCATATAGATTTGCTACAATACGTGGAGTATTGTGGCAGCGTAGTTCAGTTGGCCAAGCCGAAGGCGGTAATAGTATCCGCGCGGCGCTCTAACCAACTGCTCAACAAAGTCAGCAATTTGATAAATTTTGTGGCAGCGTAGCTCAGTTGGTTAGAGCGCAGGACTCATAAGCCTGAGGTCACAGGTTCAATTCCCGTCGCTGCTACCAAGAAAAAATGATCACCTAGGTGATCATTTTTTCTTGGTAGAAAACACGCTACTTCTTTCCTACTTTACCAAGACGCCAAATCACAAAAAGGATTAATAAGAAGCCAAGGAATAGCAACACCAAGAACGTATAACCACGCAGGAAATACAATACAGCAAGCACCGTGGCAATAATTCCCCACCACATCGCCCACTGTAAACGCAACATTGCGCCCGCAAGCAATATAATGATGTGTTCAATCAAAAATACAAGCGAATACCCTTCTCGACCATCGAGCGCAAAAAGACCTGTCGATCCAGTCACGAATCCAAGCGCCACCATACTGCGCACCCGTATATCATCTGTACGCCACCATGCCATCAGGCCAATCGTAGCCGCCCACCAGTGACCATACACCACCAAGTTTGTTTCCGGTATCAGCACCTCAACAATGCGCTGCAGGCTGAATGTTGCGATGTACACCGCTATTTCTATAAAATTACGCTCTCTAGACAGGTATCCGTGCACACCAAGTGTCGCCGCAATAGCCAGTAGAGAGCCAGCCGATGCCATAACCCATATTGCCTCGCCTACCCAGATATTGACTACTGCCGACACGGAGAGTACCACCCACATAGAGCCTAGCGATGCCCATTGACGCCACTCATCACCTTTATCCCGCATGAGCCAGTAGGTTGCGTAGAATACTGCAGCTGCAATCCATGTCACGCCATAGAGCATCCAGTCGCCAGCAAAATCGAGCCACAGCCACAGCGCAGACAACATCCACACTAGTGCAACATTACCCACCAAGAGCAGCGGCGGCAACTTCTCAACATATGAAGATAGCCAGAATAGCAATGTCATGATAGCCAACACTAGTGCAACCCAGCCCTGACCCACAGAAAATGCAGTGAAAAGTGCAAGCACTGGGAAGATGACATATGATATTTGTGAAATTTGCGTCAATGTATCTACAGCTGCCTGACGCATGAGTCGCAACACCATCGCAGTCACACCTGCAACAAGTAGCAACATAGTTGCAGTGCGAACCACTACGACGTCACTAGTGTCAATCGTAAACACAAGTCCCCCAAACACCACTGCGCCGAAACCAATCAATAGGTTGCGGCGTACTATTTCGCGACGAGAGTGATGCACATAGGCAGCCGCTAGTGCCAATGCTGCTACAACCACCACGACGACGGGCAATCGCCACATTATTTCAAGCGAGGAATTATCCACCCATGCTATCACCGAGACCAAGCCTGCAATTACACCTACCAGCTCGATTATGACTGTGCGCAGTAGGTACGACAACGCCACAAAGATACCGCCGGTAGCTAGCGCAGTCCATCCGACCGTTACGCTGCTATTGTCCATGAATCCACTCAACAGTACAGCAACTGCATAGACCCCAACAGATAAGGCTAGCATATTCTGCACAGCACGCGAGCGACCAAGTGACTGCACCCGCTCTAGACCCATGAGCGCAAATAACGCAAGCACGACAAATCCGCCCGCAATCACAGCATACGACACCGATGGTTCAATGACACCTCGCCCCAGTACGTACGGCAACACTACTGACGTAGCAAGACCAACATACGCCCAACCTACTTGTCGTAACCTCAGTGTTACACCAAGTGCCGTGAGCCCTATCACTACAAGACTTGCCGTCGCCCAGTAGCTCGCATGTTCGGCACCCGACCAATACGACATGCCTAGCAGCATACATCCGGTCATGGCTATCATAATGAGCTGTTCTACAAATCGGCTCTTACTATCCGCTATACGTACGCGAAGCAAACTGTAGACAACTTGCAATGCAGCCAATACGAGCACCCACACGCCAAACTGTACCCTGCTCTCGGTTATATAGAGCGAGAGGTTTGACACATCTGCAGCCACGATAAGCAAGGTGATGTGTGCCAATGCACGAACCACAACCTCGTATTCCAAGCTTTTCTTTTCAAGCCACACCAGTAGATAATGAGCGGTAGCTACTCCGTACAATACTTCGTACATGAACAAATCCATCTCACTGGTCACAAACAAGCTTGCTACTAGCGCAACAGGTGTGGTCAGTTGTCCCGTCTGCTCTATGGGCTGGGCAAAAATCTTCGGCACTGCCTTTGGCCACAAAATGTGCAGACTATTGCATACAAGAGACACGCCGATCACAACAATGAAATACCATACCATACCAAGACCCAGCGTAGATACCGCAGAAAGTGCCAGCGACAATACAAATGCCATTGTGAGATACGACACCAGCTGACTCTGCAAACGCACTGCTGCTAACGCATACGCCGCTAGTCCCACCAATGAGGTCACAAACCATGCCACCTCACCCGACATACCACCAAGCGACGTGAGTGCAAACCCAACAAATGGCAAGATGGCAAGCCCAGTACCCACAAACGCCACACCCGCAGATTTAAGCCGATCCGAGTTAGCGTAGAGCGCGAGACCAGATGCATAAAACGTAAGTGTTACAAGTATCAATGCGAGTAGCTTTACCGCCGCAGGCATTACGAGCGTCACAAATACCGCGGCCGCAGCTACAATCAAAAAACTACCAACATACAGCAAAATATTGAGGTTTTTCATCGTTTGTTGTTCTTTTTGGGCAGCCAACTCTTCTTCGGAGAGAATTGGCTGAGGTGCTACTACCTCTTGAGCATATGTTCGGACGGGCTCGATAGGTTCGTTGTCATACTCGTACTCATCTACTCCTTTGTAGATATCGCCCGTCTCTTCTGCCTTCAGTGAGGATATAGGCGAAACTGGCACAGCCCCTTCGCCTTCATCGATCAATCGCTGCAAGTCTTTTTTGTGTGCGGCACCTTGCTGCAATAGTTCAGCAACCTTATCACCAAACGCACGATACCCATCCCAGTACCCCTGGTCGTATCCCGAAGCTCTGCCAGATTTAGCATCCTCCGAACGAGCATTGATCCATAAAATCAAAAAAGTTATTGCTGCTACAAACCACAAAAAGCTCATTCATCCCCCTTATGCTCTTGTTACGCCCATCATAGCGCAATTTATGGCAAATAACTAGCGTAGTGATTCAAACAACGTCAGATCGCCTAGTACAAAATATACCAGCGCTGCCCATGTTGCCGCTACTACAGCTATACTTGCTATCACTACCCATGCCAAGCGGAAAAATGATGGCTGCACCACCGCACGTCCACTCATATCTACCAAATAAATCTCATCGACTTCTTGTGCACTCTTGTGCTCAACTGCTTCGGCTAATTTATCGACATCCACATCGTTGGCAATGCTGTATTTCTTGAGCTCATCCAATGCCTTCTTGGCCGCTTGCCACTCGTCCTGATGAGCCGCAACCCATGCATCAACAAAATACTCACTCCCTATGTTGCCCTTGCGCTGGAGCTTGCGATACATTTCTGGCACTTCGCTGGCTCGCCCCGTCGCAAGATATAGATACACTACATCAAACGGATTATACAACGCCATATCATGACGAAAATACCGACGCAGCCAGCTTGCTGCAGCCTCACGATTTCCGGCATACAAACACACCGTTGGCATCATTACAACTACCACTACATATAATATACCTGCTGCTACGAGGAGTGCACTTGCGAGGGAAAGAAGCTCTATCATACATACAGTATACCACTAGCACTACAGCACTGTGCCATGCTACACTCAAACTATTATGAAAGAATCACCTTCCAAGCACAAAAAACCTGCAATCAAAAAAGATTTATTCTTGCTATTTGCCGCACCTATCGTCGTCATAGCGTTTGCGATTGCACTTGTGTATGTCCCTAGACTTTTTGCCAATCCAAGCTACGACTTTATCTACAGCTCGTGCACAGGCTATAGCTACGACTGCGAAAGGCGCTACACTGTGCGCGACGGCCGGATTATACTCAATGTAGATACCGATCGCTATCGCTCGTCATCTGACCTGGCGGAAGCAACCCTCTACTACTTTGACTCAGCTGCCAACACCTCACGACGTATCGACTACACACAGGCACTCGGCTATATCCTCATAGCTTCAAAAACATCGCCCGATAACTACAAACTACAGCGTGAGGGTAGCGGCAGCATCTTGTTCTGGGGAGGAGGCTCCTCCGATTCGCCATGGTACCTAGCCGATGGACTCAAGAAAAAACAGCTCAATTTGCCAACTGGCTACGACACTCCTGTAAGCTTTATAGGTTGGGTAGAAAAATAATGCCAGACAAAACAACCCTCCTTGCCTCGCTACGTGCAGCCATAGCCAATGGCACGATTACACGCCAAGATATCGACAAGCTGTTTCATACAGATCAAGACCCTGAGACAGCAGAAAAATCTCATCTTTCTGCTGTCGATGTGATGTTCCATATTGCCGGTGTGATGCTCTATGCTGCGCTACTCTCTGTTATTGCCCAAACATGGGACGATAACTCAGCCATACTGCGCATCATCCTGAGTGTCGGCATGGCAAGTATATTGTGGTCACTTGCATACTATCTCATCAAATACGGACCTCAAACAGATGTACGCCAGGGACTCACTAGCGCCCTCTTGCTCACTGGCTCACTCACTAGCATTACTGGTGGCTACATTGTCATCAATGAAATACTCGGTGGCTACGGTGATGTCAATTTCTTTGCAGGTGCAGTAGCACTGCTCGCCACAGGTGCTATCCACATTGCATTCGACCGCACTATTCGCAAAAATGTCGTACTACTTGTTGGTGTGCTACTTTGTGTCATGTCGGTACCCGCTACACTTTTTGGTATCATCCAGCACACCGACCCAACTGTCGATGTCTGGTGCGCTATATTGGTATTTTCGGCCGGACTACTCGCCTATGCCACGCGCGTTGTAAGCCGACTCTACGACGGCACACGTACGTCACCAGGTGTATTCGATTCACTAGCAGCACTCGTAGGCCTCGGTGCCATGTACGTCGGTACCTACGGAGACTATTCGTTCGTATGGTTTGTACTGCTTGTTGCCAGCATCTTAGGCATCTTCTATGCCAGCGTCGTACTACAAAACAAGCACTTACTAGGCAGTGCTTCATTCTTCTTGGTCATCAGTATTATAACGATTTCGTTCAAATACTTCTCTGGTTTTGGTGTGAGCACCAGCCTTGTGCTTGCCACACTCGGGCTACTCGGCTCCGCGGCTGCGGCTTCAAGTATTCACAAAAGGTATTTTAAGTAGCCGTATTATATAATCTTCGTTACTTTGTGAGATCAAACCTTAGGTCGTAAAAGCTTTCCAGAATACTCCCAACACCACCACGACCGTTGCCAGGGCGAATATCGTAACCGCAAATATTTTGCTTACTACAGCCTTCTTACTACCCATGTAGCACCTGAAGAAGTAAACGAGTAAGCCATATCCACCAAGCAGTAATAGCGGATTCATAAACAGTAGTAAAATATCGGGATTGATAATTGCTTCACGCCACGACCCTGCAACTCCATTTAATACGCCCCCAGCTAGCCACTCATATAACGAGATTAACAGTACTGGCATGATAATTATGACCGCGAGACCTGTTAAGTAGTATTTTTTTGATATGCTTAGCTTGTCCATGCCGAATCTGATTCTAAATTAGCTCGATTCATAACTCTGCGCTTAACCTCTACTACTTCTAAACAGCTGAAGGCAAGTTAGTGCGAGAGCCGACACACCCAGCGCAAGACTAGTCTTGGCCCAACTAGCCAATCCCATCAATCCATCACCGAATAGATTCAATCCTGATATTGAAATGAGAAAAGTTAGTGGTATCAATACCCATAGCCCCAAGGCTATCCACGTCAATACACTCAACCTGCCTGCTTTCTTCCGATGGCGCAGAAAAATAAGCGCAAACATCGTCAGTATACAAAAGACCAACAATGCCAACCCAAGGATATATGTTCTACCTGATGCAATCAGTGGGATAGTAGCAAGTGCCACTAAAGTTAACGGTATATTTTGCTGTATATTCTTACTTTTGGGCATTTTCATCTCACCCAAACTCATGAAGGAGACACAAAACGAACAATGAAATCTGCCCATATAGCCAACCCTACTCCGAGAATCACACCTATAATAGGCACTGCCCGTAATCGACCCTTGATTTTATATGCAGTAAGCCCACACCATAAGATCAAGAAAATCGTAGCCCAGAACAAAATTTTAACCTTTATCGCATCGATATTATCCGCCGCAAAAAACTCTAATGCTAATAGTGCCATCACGACCGTAAGGGGTGCGACTCCTGCTGCTGCCCATTTTGCATTAATTTGATTCATCTCTCAATACCTCGTCAAAACTTAAATACTGACTTAATAAGTCTGCTCCTGTTATTGCGCTAACCGCAGTTCTTATTACCCCCCTCACCGCCCAAGCAGCCCAAGCATAGCCTATCTCAACCACCAATACGCGTAATAATTCAAAATTGTAATAATCACGCTCACACATATAAGCGGTATTGTTGCAAGTCTTGGTGATCCACGTAGCTTGAAGAACCCTGTTACGCATATTACAACCACAGCCAGGCCGATTAGCGCGATTATTCCACTTGCATTGCCTAAGGCTTGTTCGGTGATGTTGTTCGACAGAAAAAGCAATAGTGCATATGTACCAGCTAGTGCTAGCGTGCTGATTGTACTGATTGCAACCCAGCTGCTTCTACTCTTTTGGGGCTTCTTGTTCATAACGTTCTCCTGATTATTCATTTAGTCTCATTAACCATTACCGCTACCCAAACAATCCGAGAAAGGACTTTATAACATTAACAATAGTGGTGACGATATGAGTAATAATGACGGTGAGTATAGACGTGATTGGGCTGGAGTTTGTGGGCTGTTCTGGTTCAGGATTTGGCATGGGGGCTGGGTCTGTCGGGTCGGTAGGTTCTACAGGCGTAGGCTCTGGCTCTTCTTGAGGTGTGTCGCTCATCTCGGAGTCGCAGGCGTCGTCGATGCCGTCTTGGTCTTCATCAATGCCAGAGGGGATGATGAAAGGTCCACAGGGCTGTTCGCTATCAGGGACGTTGTTTTCGTCGAGATCCTCTGGGTCGGAGCCAAACACCAAGATAACCTGCTCATACTGGATAGGTTCCCCTGAAAATGTCTGACCCGTCACAGTCAGTGTATGGTAACCTGCGGGGACAGACTGGGGTATCTCGATGGAGAGATTGAGAGAGCCGTCGCTACTAACTTCATAATCTCCAAGATTCACTGGGTCGGAGTTGATGACTACATTGACAAAACTGTTCTGTGCAAGCGTATAGGGTGTGAGGAGTATGTTCATCATGGTGGATTTAATCTGCTCGCCCGATGTCATGTGCTTGTAGTGAACGTTCTCCTGCGGTTTGGCGGTTTGGAAAAACGACGGCACGTCAATCTTATCCTTGGTTGCGGCCATGTCTGGGCAGTTATTGCTGCCGTCCGAGCAGATGTCGTAGTCGAGCAAGCTTTCGTTGTTGACGTTGCCCCAGAGTGACATGGCTATTTCGAAGTGACCTTTGGCGTTGGGGTGGAAGGATTCTTGTTGATCATTGTTCATTTTTATAGGAAATCCTACCACTGCGGTCACATACTTGTCTCCTTCGTCACATAGCCGATGCCCCTCCAGACTATCTTCAATGTCAATATATCTTACACCTGCAGCGGCAGCCGCCTGTGCAATGACATCATTAAGATACGTTACTCCTTCCCGAATCATTTCGCGCTCTATGTTATTCAGAAGCCCGATGTTCGTAGGACAAAATGCGTCTAGACTGCCATTAATGAACTGCGGATAACCTAGGATGTATATTTTTGCCTGTTTACCAGAGGCTTCATATAATTCTTCGTAAAATGAACTCAACCTCTCATATTGCTTGTCTATCTGACTAGCCAAAGATACTCGTTGCGTCGTTGCATGATTACAGACTGTCGGCATAGACACGCAGGCTTTTACTTTATCCCCAAACCCAATATCATTCCCGCCCATCGTCAGAGTGATGACTTTTGGCTTGTATTTCTTCACAAACTCAATTTGCTTTTCACGACCCGGTATGAATTCATTGAGGGCAGTCGCTTGCAATTCCTTGGCATTATAGCCCTGTAGCCTTGGCTTACCGCCCTCGCTGCCGCCTTTGCCTTGACCCGAATAATTGCTATCTGCATTGGTTACATCGTATTTTTGCGCACCAGAACACGCAACTGTCTGCCACTTGGTAGTTGCGTCATTTTTTGGCTCACCAAGATTCATGCCTTCGGCAAGAATATATGGGTATGAACGTGTACTTACATGACATTTTTCTCGGGGCTGATTAGCACTCTTATCTTCTTCATTGTCTGTATAGCTTCTGTAGTGTTTTTTGCCCGCCACTTTCTCTGTATCACCTTCACCACTTGAGTATGAGTCGCCGAGAGCGAGGTAGTCGAGGGGTGGGGGTGAGATGTAGCCAGGAGCTTGTAGCAAAATCCATTTACCTGTATTCGCCGATGTATCTAATGCATACAGACGAATCTTACCCCCGTTGTCCTGAAAAGCAATATTACGCTCATAAGAATACTCGCCTATGTAACTCTTTATAATATCTCTCAAATTCTTAGCTGGACAGGATGCTTGAATTGCCCCAAGGTCGGCCGTAGGAATTTGTACCACTCTCGTACACTCACTGCCTATACTATATATTTGCAATGGTATATGATGACCACTTGCCGCAACTCCTGCATACGCACCGTCATCACTAATTGCTAGACTGAGAGTAGTTGGAAGATATCTTGGTAGATGATAGGTATCAAATGGCGCGAAGCGCTCCACAGAAAAGGTTTCTGTATCTATACGCACTAGACCCAAATCTCTAACGGCTACAACAAGCCAACGATAGTTACTCGAATATCCTACGCCTGCAATATGCCACGAATTACCCGAATACTGGACACCAAGTACGCTGTTTATATCAGGGTCTACTCGATACTCTGTTCTCAAATCAACTATCTGCCTTGTAAATCGCGTAGGCGCATCTTTAATGATATGCAACTTGTAATATTCTCCGTACCAAAACCTGTCTTCAAGCCCTATTAGCATATCAGTATTCGGCAGCAGTGCAATGTTACCAGCAGCGATAGGAAGCCCGGTCAAACGATAGAAAAACCTATCCCCCGGAAAACGCACAAAGCTCTTCCCTCCACCCGTCATACTTCCCGTAAATGACGATATAGCATAATCAAAAGTTTTACCTTTCGTAATACACAGTTGCAACATTCCGTAGCCATCAATCATATGGTTTTCAGTTACGCAATTATTAAACCCAATTCTATCTTCTGGAATTCCGTTCGCTTGATCGCCTACCTCAACTGAAATTGTACTATCCGAAACCCACGAAAGGCCATCTGCTGAGGCTTCGCTCCAAGGTAATAATAAGAACAAGAGACCGCTCAATATCGATGTTATTCCGACAACAAAGATGACTCGAGTAAGCACATTCATTTTACTAGCTTAAGCTATACTGAGGAGCTGCACAAGAGCTTTTACTCACGCACATTGCCGCCAAAAAGAAAGTTCCCCCACTGGCTCAAGTTGCTCGGGCGGGGTTGTTCTTTGCCCTGCCCTGCCGATGGCTTGTCTGTTGCGGTAGCTTGCAGCGAATTCTGGGGCAGAATCAGCACTTTTTCGCCTGGGTCACCGTAGCCTAGGCGCTCGCGTACAGCTAGCTTCTTGTACTCCTCACTCTGCAGATACCGTTGCTCGTACTCGAGTGTGAGCATTTCGAGTTCGGTGAGCTGAGCGGTACGTTTTTTGTCTTCTACTACTTTGCGCAACTCATAGTTTTTTTGCATGGCTTGCACAGAACCCCAGATAAACCACACAATCGCAATACCTACGAGTAACACAGTAATAATCTCGCGCGTTGGGTAGCGATAGCGAATGTGATAAATCGTGCGGCGGATTTTTGTTTCTATAGACATTTTATACTGCTTATTATAGCCTAAAACACTGCTCTGCGCTATAATGAGGCGTGAACCTGGGGCTGTAGCTCATCGGTTAGAGCAGGCGGCTCATAACCACTTGGT
>CAZQJY010000008.1:14553-31828 GCA_964593465.1 uncultured Candidatus Saccharibacteria bacterium | reverse complement strand
GCCCGAAGGCACATGCTCCTAAGGCATGCGTGTCTACCAATTCCACCACATCCGCAAAATTACAAGGTTGAGTGAGAATTATTCTGCTATGCAGTATAGCAGATGAGAGCAAAACAATCTAGCCAGAAATACAGTTAGGAGCCCCCTTGTTTTACCGTCACAAGGCTGTATCCAATAAACAAAAAGACGCCTAAGCGCCTTTTTGTCGGTAATATTCGAGGTGTGCCTCTCCGTAACTACGATTGTCCACCACAACAATTCCGTTTGGTAGCACTACCCTCTCACATGTACCTGGTTTAGATAATACCATAAGCCCATCGGGTTTGAGTAGTCCAAAAAGTCGTTCGATTGTGGATAAGTGCTGATTTATCTCGTAGTATGGGGGGTCGACAAAGATAATGTCAAACTGCTCGTCTGGATGTGAAGAGATATACGACGACACGCGCCCGCGAAAAAGCCGATACGCATCTTCTTCGATGCCGAGCAGCTCGATATTGTTGTCGATGACTTTCTGTGCCAATCTGTCATGCTCTATGGCAACAACATTCGCTGCACCTCGGCTCAGGGCTTCAATACCAACAACTCCTGTGCCTGCGTAGGCATCGAGTACTTTTGCGCCAGGCACAATGTCTACTAGTGTATTAAACATAGCTCCGCGCACGCGCTCACCCATAGGGTGGGTGCGTCGACCTCTTGGGGCATCTAATTTGCGCTTGCCATAGAGGCCAGCAATCACTCGTACGCGCATTATGGCTGCTCCACCTGGGCGATTGCACTGTACCATCCTGCACAGACGGCCTTGACAATGAGTGGTACGAGCTCGTGCTTGGTTTCGCGTGCCAAGTGGCGTGTCCAGCCTTTTTGCTGGAACTCTCCATACATCTGCATGGCGTGGACGTCGTGTAAGATATGGCGAAATACCTCGCGAAACCCTTGTGCGTCGAGTTCGGTAATATCTGACTGGTCAAATTTGTGAATACCATCAAGCTTGGCACCAGAAAGCGTTGTGGCAACACCAAGTTCAAAACTGAGGTGCGTTGTCATGACACCCTTTGTACCCCAGAATTCCCAGTTGTTTTTGATAGCATGTCGAGGTGTTTCGCCGGGCAATACTAATTTGTCTTTTGCGGTGATACGAGTTTCCAGGCCTTCGCCACGCAGCTCTTCTAATTTTTCCTCGAGAGGGTAGTGGTGGGCGGGTGTGAGTCCGTCGGTGATTGCGTGTGCCATCCATGCAGCCTCAAACGCTGCTCGCACTTGGTTTTTGCTAGCAAGTGCAATCGACAGATTGTTAATGTGCTCGTCGATCATACGAAATAAAGCTATATCATTTGGGTCTTCTGGATTGACATAGTGCCATGGCTCATCTTGTGCAGGACTTTTGCGCTTAATGCCATCAGGGCCGTTTTTGCCCTCGAAATGTACTATTTCGCGATACGAAGGAAACTGCACCCCTTCAGGAATATGTGGAGTGATATGTCGTCGTGCTACACGGTCGATACGTTGGTGCACGCCCATGATACGGCCAGATTTTGTTCGGAAAGTTGTACCTGAGTACACGGCTCTTTTCTCTATTGTTTAGTTTAGTGTTGTGAGACGCTGATTTTTATGCACTTGCGCTGCCAACTGCTTATATTGTACCAAATCCTCGTCTGATTGAAGAAATGCACGTGCAGCTGCTTGCGCACGTGCAATAAGTTTAGTGTCACCGAGGCTAGCAATTTGCAGATTTAGCGCGCCGTGTTGCGATTTGCCGTAGATTTCACCCGGGCCACGTAGCTTTAGGTCGGCTTCGGCCAAGTAGAAGCCATCTTGTGACTTTTCGATCTCGCGCAGGCGTGCGCTCGGTTTAGAGCTATCGCTCATTACTAAGTAGCAGTGACTCTGGTGGCTACTGCGTCCCACGCGTCCTCGTAGCTGATGCAGCTGGCTCAAGCCAAACCTATCCGCGTTTTCGATAATCATCACAGTGGCGTTTGGTACGTTCACACCTACCTCAACCACGGTTGTGCTGACGAGTAAATCTAACCGACCACCAGCAAATTCTGTCATTACTACTTCTTTTTCACTTGGCGTTAGCTTGCCGTGAAGTAGTCCTACGCGCCTGTGGCGAAATATGGTGCTGCGCAACTTTTTGTACTCCGCCTCGACGCTTTTGACGTCGTTTTCTGGGTTGTCGTCTATCAGACTGCAGATGATGTAGCCTTGGCGACCTTTGGCGAGTTCAGTATCCACGTGCTCGTAGAGCTTCTCGGTGTTGGTGGGTGCCCAGATTTTTGTGGTGATAGGTTTGCGTCCGGCAGGTAGCTCGTCGAGTACCGACACATCTAGTTCACCGTACACTGTCAGCGCGAGACTGCGTGGGATAGGTGTAGCAGTCATGGCTAGCAAGTGTGGCATATGCTCCGACTTATCTAGTAACGCCTGGCGCTGTGCCACGCCAAATCGATGCTGCTCGTCAATTACCACAAACCCTAGTTTAGCGTAATTGACGGTTTTTTGGATAAGCGCGTGTGTGCCGACGAGTAAGTCTACTTCGCCCGCTGCGACTTTAGCGAGCAACTCCTTGCGAGCAGTGCCTTTCACGCTGCCAGTCAGTAGTGCCACGTTCACGCCAAATGGCTCGAGTATTGCGCTCAATGTTTCCGCATGTTGTGCGGCTAATATCTCTGTTGGCGCCATGAGTGCTGATTGGTATCCTGCGCGCGCTGCCTGGCGAGCGGCAAATCCCGCCACAATCGTCTTGCCTGAGCCGACATCTCCTTGGAGTAGACGATTCATTGGTATTTCTGATTCAAAATCTCGGATGATCTGCCATGCGGCACGTCGCTGTGCACTCGTGAGTGTAAATGGCAGTTTGGCGACAAAATCCTTGGCTGCTGCGATGTCAAATGGAATATCGTAGCCCTTTAATCGGCTATTCGCTTGCTTATTGAGTTGGCTGGCGAGCAGTAGTTCAAACAACTCTTCGAACGCTACACGCTCGCGTGCTTCGGCAATTTGCTTCTGGGATTCGGGAAAGTGTAGTGCCAGTAGTGCATTCGCATTGCTCATTAATTTTTGACTGGCTACTACAGGCGGCGGTAGCGTCTCGCCCAGCATAGTGATGGTCGGGCGTAGGCTTGCTACCAGCTTGCGTAATAGCTGTGGCTTTACTCCACGTATCGAGCGATACACTGGCACGATTTTTTCACCGTCTTGCTGCTCGATATTCTTAGCCAGTTCTACACTCGGATTTGTTAGCTGGTAGCGATTGTATTTGAATTCAAATGTGCCGCTAAACACATACCGCTCACCATCTTTGAATTGTGCCGCCCGATACGGCTGGTTAAACCACACTGCCTTGAGCTTACTGGTGTCGTCCGCTAGCGTAGCGCTGGTGATGCGCATACCGCGTCGCACGGATTTTGTCTCAGTCGACTCTACTCGTGCTACAATCGTGACCTTGCCAGGGCGTAAATCCTCAATGTGCGCCTGCTGAGAATAATCGTCATACGTCCGCGGTAGATAGTGAATCAAATCTTTGACAGTCCGAAGATTGACCCGCCGAAAAGCCTCGCTGGTTTTGTCACCGATGCCGTCGAGTTCGTTGAGAGGGAGAGATAGATTCATATAGTATTAGTGTACTATGAAGTTGCTGCGTGCTTTATCGATATAGGCAACTATCAGCCTCGACACTCTTCTTCGTTGACGTGCCGTTTGTGCTTATGCTACTGTAAACGTACATTTACAATGCCTCGATGGCAGAAAGAAAAATATGACAGAGCGACAGAAAACAGGACTATGGTTTATTATTACGGGATTACTTGTGCTTTCTGGTTGGTTTTTTAGCTATGGGGTAGTTTCATTTATGACTGACAGCGAAATAGGGGCGTTAGGTGACGCCATGAATAACACCGGAATGACGGATCGCGAGCTCTATGTGCTGGGTGTTGCGAATGTGGTAGCTATACAGTCTATCTCGCTAGTTGGTATCCCACTGGTTATTGCCGGCGCAGCTCAAATGGCACTTGGTCGTACGGTTCCAAAAAAGAAGAGCAAGAAGTAGGCATTGATTTTACCAGTACCAGGTCACAAAAACGACTCCATCTGGAGTCGTTTTTGTGACCGTAGAATTTTGACTATTTCAGTCGCGCTAGGTGTCGCAGCCCAAGCAGTACGAGTAGTGCCATAAAAATCGCACCAGCGAATGCGGCTAGTGCTGCATACTTTGCAATCATACCAAAAGTCCAGAACGCATAACCCGTGCCGAGTAACATGCCGCGGAGTGTTTCACCCTGGAAAAGTGCGGCTTTTTTGCCCTGCAAGGCTTTGTCATCTGGATTTGCCATGGCTTCGTTGCTGATTTCGGCATAGGTTTTGCCATCGGCAATTTCACGCAAATGTGCACCAATAAAGTTGTTGGCATAGACCTTTGCCTGCTCGCCGGTAGTGAGTTGCTCACCAGCAAATCGCTCCACTTGTTCGCGGTCAGCAGATTCAAGTGCGTTGATTGCATCGCTATCTGCAACAGGGAAATAGATATTTTGCGCACTTAGCTCCGTCTTGACCATGCCTGTCGCAAAGCCATAGCCGTACCAAGCAAGTGCGCCAACCACAATAAGTGCAGCTGTCATGGCAACTCCTAATAAAATAAACACCCTGTCTATAGCGCGGCGTTCGGCTTTTTTCATATTTAGTCATCCTTTCTGTTTGTATAGCTAATTGCCACTAGTGTACAACGGGAGGAAAGTAGGCGCAAGCGAGATACATTTGTTATAATAGGGCCCACGACACAACTTACCAGGAGGATAGATGAAAAAACTGATTGCATTTGACCTAGACGGCACGCTTGCTCCGAGTAAATCACATTTCGACCCGCGCATGGTGACGCTGTTTGACAGATTGCTCGAAAACTTCGACGTCTGTGTCATCTCTGGCGCAAAGTATGAGCTGTATCAGCGACAATTTTTGACACAAATCACAACCGAGCCGCATTTACTAAGCCGACTTCACTTGCTGCCGACAAGTGGCACACGCTACTACAAGCATGACAAAAACGACTGGGTACAGCAATACGCCGAAGATTTCACGCCCGAGCAGAAAAAAGCCATCATCACTGCGCTGGCAGAAGGTCTAGAGGAGTCTGGCTATGCGGTTGAAAAAACCTATGGTGAGACAATCGAGGATCGTGATTCGCAGATTACTCTATCTATCCTTGGCCAAGAAATCGTTGCAGAGCTAGGTGACGAAGGTGTGCGTATCAAAGAGGAATGGGATCCAGATGGTACGAAGAAGATGAAAATTCGTGATATTGTAGCGCCAAAAATCCCCGAATTCAACGTACGTGCCGCTGGCGCGACGTCTATTGACGTTACTCAGCCGGGTATCGACAAAGCGTATGGTATCAACAAACTCATGGAAGCGACCGGGTTCAAGAAAGAAGAAATCCTTTTCTTTGGCGACAAGATTGTACCTGGTGGCAACGACTACGCTGTCTACGAAATGGGCGTGGACTGCATTGCGGTTCGTAGCTGGGAAGATACTGCCTATGCACTTGAGGGTATCGTATCGGTAATTCGCTAGTACGAGCAGACCTGAGATTGGCTAAATCTGTTACCATAGATTTATGATTAATGGGGTACCTCCGCATACACGACCTTGGCCAGACGACGACCGGCTTGATCCTGAGCTACTAACACATGGCGATAGTCGTAATGTTGAAGATCGCTACCGCTACTGGCGCGAAGATGCGATTCGAGCGGATTTGCAAGCGCAGAGTGCTGGACTAGAAATTGCCATAGAGAATCTTGAGCGTGATTTCAACATGGGGACGATTGTGCGTAACGCTAATGCGTTTAATGTGCGACGCATCCATATTATTGGGCGCAAGCAGTGGAACAAACGCGGCGCGATGAAGACCGATGCCTATATGGAGGTATGCTATCACGCATCAGTAGAAGAGTTTATGCAAGCGACTGCTGGCAAAGCTCGTGTTGCTGTCGACAATCTACCTGGCGCAGTAAGCCTAGAGCAGTCAGAGTTGCCGCGCGAAGTAGTGCTGGTGTTTGGGAGTGAGGGTGCTGGTATTTCTTCTGAGCTTGCTAACGCTTGCAGCGCAATGGTGGCAATTCCGCAATTTGGCAGTACACGCTCTATCAATGTAGGTGTAGCATCTGGTATACTTATATATAAGTGGGTTGAAAAACATATTCTCTTGACAAAATAACAGGGGTAGCACCAAATAAAGCTTATGAATATATTGACATAAGCATAATTTTGTGATACTATGTAAATAGTAACCTAATGTGGAGTGAGGTGACATGCGAGTAATGCAATCTATATCAAGTAAATTCCGTCAGCTAAGGGCCAACAAGTTAATTGTTGCAAGTGCTTTTGTGATGGCGGTTACACTGGCAGGTGTCGGTGTATACCAATTTAATCAGACGGCTGCCGATGCGGCGAGTCCCTGTAACGCTCAGACAAATAATATCGTACCCAACGGCACGCATAGCTACGCTGACGTAACGCGTAACTATAATGCCAATACTTGTGGTGACTTAAAAGCCATCTATAATCATTACTGGATTAAACCAAATCTAGCGGCTGGTGACAAAGTATATAATGGCACATCAAAGAACGATGGCACAGTGGTAGCAAACGGCCGTATAGTGGCCAAAAATGCAGCCAGCATCGGACGCCATAATATCCATAGTACTAGCAAGCGTATCGCTATCAACGGCCAGACATACTACCAGACATCACATGTTGGCGGCAAGGCCTTTGCAAATCCAAGTGGCTCGCTACCTACACTAGTAGTCCTCGACAAAGACGGCAACTTTAAATATGCCATTGTCAAAGCCTGTGGTAATCCTATCTATGCAACTCCTGTAAATCCTCCAAAACCGCCAGAGCCACCAGTTGTAAAAGACATCCAGGTATGTGAACTCAAAACTAAGACAATCATCACTATCAAGGAAGATCAGTTTAATCCAGAGCTCCACAGCAAAAATCTCAAAGATTGTGAAGAAAAAACTATCCAAGTATGTGAGCTTGCGACCAAAAAAGTCATCACCATCAAAGAGTCAGAATTTGACGCTGAAAAGCACAGTAAAAACCTTGCAGACTGTAAAGATAAGTACATCAAAGTATGTGAACTCGATACCAAAAAGGTAATTACTATCAAAGAGGACGAGTTTGATGCCGAAAAACACAGCAAGAACCTCGAAGATTGTAAAGAAGTGATTATCCAGGTATGTGACCTTGAGACAAAGAAAATCATCAAGATCAACGAAGAGCAGTTCGATCCTGCAAAGCACAGTAAAAACCTTGCAGACTGTAAAACGCCAGAAAAGATCGTTGTCTGTGACCTCGAAAGCAAGACTGTCATCACCATTAACAAAGATCAGTACGACGAAACAAAGCATAGTACCGATCTCAAAGATTGTGAAGAAAAATGTCCAATCCCTGGCAAAGAACACTTGCCAGCAACGAGTGCAGAATGTGAAGAGCCTGTAGTGCCTACACCAGTAGAGCCAGAAGCACCAACACCAGAAGCGCTACCAGAAACAGGTGCAGGTGACGTACTCGGTGCAAGTATCGGCCTCGTGGCAATGTTCACCGCTGCTTACTACTACGCAGCCAGCCGACGTATCATCTAATCCACCCGAGATAGCTACTGACCAAAAGGACCGTCCATTGCAGGGCGGTTCTTTTATAGTATAATAGCGACATGAACTATTTTGTGAGCTATCATATACATCTGTGGCCGGAGCGTGTCGGATAGTTTTTGTTTGTAAGAATTGTAGCCGGCACGAGTGGCCGGCTTTTTGTATGACGAGGAGAACGTTTACGCTTGCAAATAACAGATAAAAATGATAGGATATGTCCAATGACTTCACTAAGTACCCAGCCCTACAAAGGCACACGAGATTTTTACCCGGCAGACATGCGGGTTCGTAATTATATTTTTAATACCTGGCGCAAGGTCGCCGAGCAGCACGGCTACGAAGAGTATGCTGCACCGATGCTTGAACCGCTGGAAATTTATACCGCCAAAAGTGGCCAGGAGTTGGCGACAGAGCAGACATATACATTTACTGACCGTGGCGATAGGGTAGTGGCTATCCGTCCCGAGATGACCCCGAGCATCAGCCGTATGGTGGCTGCACGCCGCCAGGAGCTGGGCTATCCAGCACGACTCTACAGCATTGCTAACTTTATGCGCTATGAACGTCCACAGCGTGGTCGTGAGCGTGAGTTTTGGCAGTTTAATGCCGATATATTTGGCGTAGATGGTGCCCTGGCTGAGGCTGAGATGCTTGCGATGGCGTATGAAGTCGTTAAAGCGTTTGGTGCGAGCGACGACATGTTTACTATTCGCATCAACAATCGCAAATTGATCGACGAGATGATGCGTAGTTATCTGGAGCTCGATGCAGTGCAGGCGAACATGATGGTGAAGCTGTTTGACCGCAAAAACAAGATTTCCGTCGAAGAGTTTCGTGATCAAGCCATAGATATTTTCGGCGAAGACAGGGCCGCTGCCGGTACAGCCAGGATTGCCAAGTTGGTGACCGTACAGCAAATTCGTGAATTACCCGAGGAGCTAGAAGAGGCTGAAGCTGCGCAGGAGCTAGTTGAGTTGTTTGAGTTGCTTGAGGCGGCAGGTGTCAAAAACGCACGTTTTGATGTTACATTGATGCGAGGGCTAGACTACTATACTGGCACGGTATTTGAGGTGTTTGACACACACCCGGATAACAATCGTGCGATGTTCGGCGGCGGTCGTTACGATGGACTGGTTGGCCTATTTGGTGTCGAACCGGTACCGACAGTAGGTATGGCGCCTGGACTCACGCCAACACAACTTTTCCTTGAATCGCACAAGCTACTACCTGAGTTTGTTTCCACAACAGATGTGTCGATTGTAGTACCGAGCCGAGAGGCGATAGAAGGCGCGCTGGAATTTGCTCGTACATTGCGTGAAGAAGACGTCAATGTAGAGGTGGACATTTCTGGACGTAAAATTGATAAGCAGATCAAGGCGGTGCTCAAAAAACAAGTGCCATTTATGGTGTTTGTGGGTGAAGAGGAGCTGAAGAGCAAGCTGTACACATTCAAAGATGTGGCGTCAGAGACAGAGGAAAAGCTGAGCTTGGAGCGCATTGTCACGCAGGTGAAAGATTATCGTCGCAAGGGGATGATAGATGAGATTGACGCGTTGTTTGTAGAATAGTGTCTAAAGTGTTAAATCAGTCGCATTGTTGACAAAATATAAAAAGTATGCTAATATGAACATAGCTGAAGTTGAGACCTATACTTCCTTTAGCTCTGTACGTTGATAGTTTGGATATTTTGAAAAAGTTTAGTTCTAGAGTTGTTGCCGTGCTTTGTGCTTATCTCCTGCCTGACTGGAGGTGATTGCAAAGCTCGGCAACACGGTCGCGCATAAAAGAAAGGCTCGTCATGAGCAACAACGCCATCACGCCCACCCCTGCTTCGATGCCTCGCAAGATCGCGCAAGGGGTCGTGTCCCCGGCGGCGCGAACGGCACAGGTCCGCCGCGGCTACAAGCTCGGCGATGTCATGACCAAGTACTGGCCCAGCGCCACGGCCGCGTCGTCCTGACGCACGACCTGAGATTGCGGTGGCGCAATCTCTCTGCGGCGAGATCCTTTTTTGGGTTTCGCCCTAGACTTTTTCTCGGCATTTCCCGTTGAGCACGGTGTAGACTTTCTATTAGAAAGGCTCCCTGTTCCGGTCGAGATGTCCGGAGGAGCCCTCTGGAGTGTTGGAATTATAAATGACCTAGGACGATACTAGGACCGTGAAATCATTTATAATGACCCCTCTAGAGGGCTTGCCCCTCAAATACCTATCACGCATCCGTGCATATAGCCCCGCTTTCGAGCGGGGTTTAAACATGCTAAGGGCTTACAGAACTTCTTACGTTTTTGCTGAACACGTGAAACTGGTACAATAGATACTAGTATGAAATATTCCACAAAACACCTATCAGACACCAAAGTCGAACTTACAATTACCGTAGATGTCAAAGAGCTCAAAGATGCTGAACTCGTGGCGTTGAATAAAATCGCTCAAGAGATCAAAGTACCTGGTTTTCGCAAAGGCAAGGTGCCTGCGAGCGTCGCAGCTAAGCATGCGAATCCAAATGATTTGGCGCAGCATACACTCGAAAATGCGCTCAGTCGCGCTGTTGCTGATGCGTTCACCGAAGCAGGCGTACAGGCTCTCGACCGTCCAGAAGTAGAAGTCAAAAAATTTGTCCCAGGTACGGAGCTTGAATTTGTGGCTACTAGCGAGATTATGCCGAAAATTAAGCTGGGTGACTACAAAAAGCTGAGTGCTAAACCAGAAAAGGTCAGCGTGACGAAAAAAGATGTCGACGAAATCATCGGTCGTATCCGCCAAGGCTATGCTGAGAAAAAGCCAGCTGACCGCAAAGCTAAAAAGAGCGACGAAGTAAATATCGACTTCGTGGGTAAAAAAGACGGTGTAGCGTTTGACGGCGGCACAGCCGAAGGCTACGATATTGTTCTTGGAAGCGATAGCTTTATTCCAGGATTCGAAGACGGCGTGGTAGGTCACAAAGCTGGCGATGAGTTTGACCTTGAGCTCGAGTTTCCAGAGCACTATCATGTCGAAGACCTCAAAGGAGCCAAAGTTATCTTTAGTGTCAAGCTCAACGAGGTCAAAGAGGTTGTCGAGCCAGAGCTAAACGATGAGCTTGCTACTAAGGCTGGTCCGTTCAAAACTGTCAAAGAACTCGAAGACGATATCAAGCGCGAAATCACCTCGCAGAAGCAAAACGAGACTGATGACAGATTCAAGGATGCGCTAGTAGCTGAGCTAGTAGAAAAAAGCGAAGTTCCAGTTCCAGAAGTGCTTGTACAAGACCAAATGCGCTCTATAGAACAAGATATGATGCAGAGCCTGATGCGTCGTGGTGTCACGCTCGAGATGTATCTAGCTGACAAAGAGTTTAAGGACAAAGATGCATGGATTGAAAGTGAAGTCAAAGATGCGGCGGTCAATCGTGTGAAAGCTGGTTTGGTGCTCGCAGACCTGAGCAAGATACTCAAGGTAGAGGCAAGTGATGAAGAATTGCTAGAGAAAATGAACCTTCTAGCGCAGCAATACCCGTCAGAAGACGTGCGCAAACAACTCAAAACACCAGAGGCGCAGCGTGATATCGCAAATCGTCTGCTGACAGACAAGACGATCGACAAGCTGGTTGAATTAAATACAAAATAGTGTTACAATATATCTACTCTCGGCTCAAGAGAGGAGAAGGGTACATGTCCAAAAAGGCCAAAGTTGGTGTTGTTGCGCTGTGCGCGTCGGCACTTTACTTACTGATTCGCGCCGACAACAATCTGAAGGAGAGGAGCTAGACTATGGTCGCATCTCTCTATGTCGGGTGGTGTAGGTGGCTCGACCGACTGTCCAAATACGACTTTCATTAGGAGGAGCAATGAAGCTATACTACTGGCTTCAGCTGAAGCTAGCCAAATTGCGTGATCAGTATGGCTGGACGAATTTTCCACCAGGATCAAGCCATGAGTAGGTACTCGCGTACACACTACGCGTGGCTGTACACGAAGTGGGATGGGTTTATCTACTGGTTGACCCATACCCGTGCCGAGCGACGTGCAGCACGTGCGCTGCATGAGGTGAAGGAGTAGCGGCATGAAGTACGTTGTTGTTGCTGTAGCGACCGCCTTGGCGGTTGCGATCGGTATCCGAGCGTTCAACCAGTGGGTGGAAGACACGGGCCTACCGCCTATCTACGAGAAGGAGTGACCGCATGATTCAAAAAGTCAAAGGTACGGTTGGCGCGGTCGTTGCGCTTGTACGTGCCTGGAGCAATCCCTTTGCTGTCATTCGTGACATCGAAGCGATCGAGCACCAGAACAGGAGCTTGGGAAAATGAAGAACTTCATCAAGAGCAGTGTTGGATCTGTCCAGTGGCTGCTGCATGCGGCCCGCACAGACAAGGCACTGACTCCATCGCCGGCTCCTCTGTACAACCCAGGCCCACCGTCGGCAGTGGGGGAGGTGAGCGAGCTTGCAGTAGCGGGCTTTCGGGTGTTGTACTACCGTGTGACGCACAGGTGGAGCTGTCCAGACCGAAAGATCGGTCAACCGTGCGGCTACACCCTGTACCCGCACTAGCATTACCCAAGGGTTGCAAACTCATGAGCCGAGAGTGCAACCCCCTGAAATCATCCATTGCTAGCACTCGCTTGACGTGAGTGCTAGTTTTTGTGTACTATAGGGATATGTATAAGCCATCTGACTATTTAGTGCCAACAGTTATCGAAAAGTCGCACGACGGCGAACGCGCGTTTGACATCTACTCGCGTCTGCTCAACGAGCGCGTAATATTCTTGGGTGAAGATGTGAACGAACATACGGCAAATCTTGTTGTGGCACAGCTACTTCACCTCGCCTATACTGATCCAGACAAAGACATTATGCTCTATATCAATAGTCCTGGCGGTAGCGTATACGATGGCCTGGCTATCTACGATACAATCCAATATATCAAGCCGGATGTGCAGACAATCGGCATAGGCTTGCAGGCTAGTATGGGTGCGTTTTTATTGAGTAGCGGCACCAAAGGCAAGCGTACGGCATTGCCAAGTAGTCGTATTATGATTCATCAGCCATCTAGTGGTACGCAAGGCAAGATTAGCGATCAGGAGATTACGCTGCGCGAAGGTATCTTCCTCAAGCAGCAGCTTAACAAGATTTTGGCAAAAAATACAGGTCAGAAACTAGCCAAAATCGAAAAAGACGTGGATAGAGATTTTTGGATGAGTGCTGAAGAGGCCAAGAGCTATGGCATCATAGACGAAGTGATCACTAAGGCTTAGAGGCGCGGTAAGCGTTGAGACTAATAACATCGGCGAGCTGGCCGTTACGTGTTGCTCGTTTGCCGAGCTCTGTAGTCATGGGCTGTACAGGATTGTCTTTTTCTCGTAATTGTTCTAACTCTTGTGCAAATGCTTGTAGATTGCCTTGTTGCGTGTGGCCGTACATGTGATGCTCAATTAAGTGGGCACCTTCCAGTAGGGCAATAGCCTGATCCGTGAATTGTGGATATTTTGCAATAAAAGTATTACAAACCTCATCTAGGGAGGCGGCCTCTACTTGCTGAGCAGACTCGTTTTCGAGCGCTGTATTGCCGAATTCGAGGCTTACTACGTTGGACATATTCTTATATTAGCATATATACAATAAAAAGTCAAGTATAGTGCGACTAGACCGCAACACCAAAGAGGGTTCCAATGGCGTAGGTAAGCAACATGGCAAGTGCGCCACCAGCAACTACGCGGGAAACGGCACGACCTTTGTGCGCGCTACCAGCGCGGGCACTAAAGTAACCTGTAGCGATCAGGGCAACGAGTACGGCTGCAAATGTTGCTTGAAGCTTATAGCCGTCTGGAGTCAAGACGACTGCCAAGAACGGCACAAGTCCGCCAGCGGTAAATGCGAGCAGTGAGGCGACAGCAGCTTGCCATGGGCTATTGATGTCGTCTTCGTCGATGCCAAAGTGCATGCGGAGATGGGCCTGGAGCGCATTGGATTTGCTAAGGTCAGCCGCTACTTGTTTGGCTGTTTTGGGTGACACGCCTTTTTCTTCGTAGTAGGTAGCAAGTTGAGCTTCCTCTTCTTCTGGATTTCGCCTGAGTAGCTTTTTCTCGTGGTGGATGTAGGATTTTTCGGCATCGCTTTGGCTACTCACAGACACGTATTCACCCACGGCCATAGACAGTGCACCTGCCACAAGTGCAGCAAATCCTGCTGTAGCGATGGCTTGATTGTCGCTAGTGGCGCCAGCTACTCCCATTACGACGGCAGCGGTACTGACGATACCGTCGTTGGCGCCAAGTACGGCGGCGCGCATTTTGTTGAGGAGAGCGTTGGTAGATTCGGTTTGTTGAGCTGTAGTCATACTACAGAGTATACGTCATAAAAAGAAACAGCGCACCGAGAACGAGCGTGTGCTGTTCTCGGTGCGCGAGGCACCTGGCTTTTGTTATTCTGCGTTTGTGGCATCCTTTTTGCGCTTCGAGGAGAGGTGATCTTCTCTGACGGCGTTGAACCCGACAATCACCACATAGGTGATGAGTCCGCATGCCGCAAACTTCAGCAGGGTATTTTCACCCCAGTTTTCTGTGCGCATGGCTACGCCGAGGGCCAGAGCGCCGTAGACGGTTGCCAAGAAGTTGGCAGACAGTCTGTTGTGCGCAGTGGCTTTTCCGTGTGTGCTGAGAACTGAGGTGCGACCGCAGATTATTCCTGCAAGGATAAACCCTACATAGATTACCCACAGAAAGATGTTAACCAAAATACTCATCGAAATTCCTTTCGAGTCGGTGCGTCGTCATAACAGGTATGCTACAACATATTTTTATATTAGCATAAAAACAATAAAAAGTCAATAAATTATACGGCATAAACCCCTTGAAATATTGCCTCAACTTGTGCATAATGGATACCAAGAAGTAGTGTAACTCGGGTTAGGTATGCCTCATAAGCTTTGGCAGGTCATGAGCGCATAACCCTAGTAGAATCTTCGGCGCCGATTCGAATCACTAAATTATAATCAACTGCGAGGAGTACAGATGGCTAAAACGTCACCTAGTGCGAGTACGCGTGTGTTTTTCACTGCGGACGATACAGCACTTCCGATCCCAGATCTCATTGCACACCAGAAACAATCTTGGAAAGAGTTTGTCGATACTGGTTTGGGCGAGATTTTTGCGGAACTAAACCCAATAGAAGACTACACACAGCAAAAACTTGAGCTGCGTTTTAAGGAATATGCGTTTCAGGAACCAAAGAACACTGAACGCTATGCCAAAGAAAACAACATTACTTTTGATGCGCCGCTCCATGCAAATGTAGAGCTTACCAACAAAGTAACCGGCGAAGTCAAAGAGCAAGAAATCTACCTCGGCGACTACCCATGGATGACAGATCGCGGTACGTTCATTATCAACGGTACAGAGCGTGTGGTGGTGAGCCAGCTTATCCGTAGCTCGGGCGTATTCTTTACTGCTGATACTGTGGCTGGTCACAATAACTATGGTGCCAAACTTATCCCTGGTCGCGGCGCATGGCTAGAGTTCGAGACTGCTAGCAACGGTGCATTGTATGTGAAGATTGATCGACGCCGCAAATTGCCCGTTTCAACGCTTTTGCGTGCACTGGGTCACAGCAAAACAAGCGAGATTAAAGCATTGTTTGCAGATGTGGACACGGGTGACGTGAAATACATCGATGCAACACTCGAAAAAGACACTACTCGCGGCAGTAACGAAGCGCTCATTGAAGTATATCGTCGTCTTCGCCCAGGAGACCTCGCGACTGTAGAGAATGCTCGCAACACTATCGAGCGCATGTTCTACGACTTCAAACGATTTGACTACAGCCGTGTAGGCCGTTACAAGCTCAATCAACGCCTCGGTATCGACCTGCCAAATACTGCCGAGAATCGTGTATTCCAGATGAGTGACCTGATTGCGATTATCAAAGAGATTATCCGTCTTAACAATACTCAAGATCCTGCCGATGACATCGATGCGTTGTCAAATCGCCGTGTCAACCTCGTAGGCGAGCTTGTAGCCCGCCAGTTCCGTGTCGGTATGCTTCGCATGCAGCGTAATGCTATGGACCGTATGAGTATGAGCGACCTAGAGAGCGTGACTCCCGGTCAGCTTATCAATGCTCGCCCAGTAGTAGCCGCTGTCCGCGAGTTCTTTGCGAGCAGCCAGCTCAGCCAGCTTATGGATGAGACAAACCCACTTGCGGAGCTGAGTCACAAACGTCGTTTGAGCTCTATGGGTCCAGGTGGACTTAGCCGCGAACGCGCTGGCTTTGATGTGCGCGATGCACACCCAACTCACTACGGACGCCTTTGCTCGGTAGAAACACCAGAAGGTGCGAACATTGGTCTCGTGCTCAACCTCGCGACATATGCACGTGTCAATGAATATGGTTTCATTGAAACGCCATACCTCAAGGTAAAGAACGGCAAAGTTACTGACGAGGTTGTCTACCTTGACGGTGCCGAAGAACGAGGCGAAGTGATTGCCGACGCTGGTGCGGCAGTAGATGACAGTGGCAAGTTTGTCGATGAGCGTGTATCTGCTCGTATCGACATGAAGCCTGGTCAGATCGACGCACATGAAGTGACCTATATGGATGCAGCCAGTAAACAAATTCTTGGTGCGCCAGCAGGCCTGATTCCATTTATTGAGAAAAACCGTATCGACCGCTCACTCACTGGATCAAACATGCAGAAACAGGCTGTGCCACTTTTGAGTCCACAAGCCCCAACTGTAGGTACAGGTGTAGAGGGTGTAGTGGCGCGTAACTCAAGCCAGCTCGTGGTAGCAGAAGGTGCAGGTGAAGTTGTGCGCGCAGATGGTGACGTTGTCGAAGTGAAATACAAAGATGGCGTGAAAGCATATGAGCCAATTCACTTTGCGAAGAGCAACGACGACCGCTCTATCAACCAAAAAGTTCGTGTGACTCGCGGCGACAAGGTTAAAGAAGGTGATATTCTCATCGAAGGCGCGTCTGTAGCTGATGGTGAAATCGCACTCGGTCGTGATCTTCGCGTGGCATTTATGCCATGGGGTGGTTATAACATGGACGACGCGATTATCCTATCTAGCCGACTAGTGCAAGACGATGAACTCACCAGTATCAATATCAAAGATTACATGGTAGAAGTTCGCGAAACCAAGCTTGGTGACGAGCAGACAACGCGCGACATCCCGAATGTATCTGAATATAGCTTGCGCCACCTCGATGAGACAGGTGTTGTGCAGGTCGGATCAGAGGTAAAAGCTGGTGATGTATTGGTTGGTAAGATTACGCCAAAGGGCGAGCAAGAGCTCAGCTCTGAAGAGCGTCTGCTTCGCGCTATCTTTGGTGAAAAAGCCAAAGACGTACGTGATACCAGCCAGCGCATGAACAATGCGGGTGGCGGCAAAATTGTTGGCGTCAAGGTGTTTACGCGCGAAGATGGCCATGAACTCAAGGCTGGCGTGCTTAAGCAGATTCAGATTTTTGTCGCTCAGACACGCAAGATTAGCGTGGGTGACAAGTTGGCTGGACGTCACGGTAACAAGGGCGTAGTAGCACGAATCTTACCTGTCGAAGATATGCCATTTATGGAGGACGGTACACCTATTGACGT
Organism: uncultured Candidatus Saccharibacteria bacterium; assembly: GCA_964593465.1. Lineage (GTDB taxonomy): Bacteria > Patescibacteriota > Saccharimonadia > Saccharimonadales > Saccharimonadaceae > Mycosynbacter. The sequence continues at coordinate 14,607 of CAZQJY010000008.1, read as the reverse complement.
AATTTTGAACCCACTTGGTGTTCCAAGCCGTATGAACATTGGTCAGTTGTTTGA
>CAZQJY010000008.1:0-14543 GCA_964593465.1 uncultured Candidatus Saccharibacteria bacterium | reverse complement strand
TTTGAAACACACCTTGGCCTAGCTGCCTACACACTCGGCTATAAAGTGGCGACCCCTCCGTTTAACGGTATCAGCGATGAAAAGATTTCTGATGAGCTTGAAAAAGCTGGCTTTGCCCGAGATGGCAAAGTGCAGCTAGTAGATGGCCGTACAGGTGAAGAGTTTGAAGAGCGTACTACTGTAGGTGTTATGCACATCATCAAGCTTCACCACATGGTGAGCGACAAGATTCACGCTCGCTCGACTGGTCCATACACAATGGTGACTCAGCAACCACTCGGCGGTAAAGCACAAAACGGTGGTCAGCGATTTGGTGAGATGGAGGTCTGGGCACTTGAAGCATACGGTGCAGCGACTACTCTGCAGGAAATGTTGACAATCAAATCCGACGATGTCTACGGACGCGCAAAAGCCTACGAGTCAATCATCAAAGACGAAGCGATTGTCGGTCCTAAGCTTCCAGAATCGTTTAACGTATTGGTGAAAGAGCTCCAGGGACTTGGTCTGCGTGTTGATTTGATCGATGAGGGTGAAGAGATTGATGCCGAGCAGATTATTGCTGACGCGACACCTAGCGAAGCGATTGTTGAGGATGTTACGCTTGCAGAAGCTACTGAAGTAAGTATAGAAGGCGATTTGGAAGACGGTGGCGTATCGCTTGAGGAGCTTGCGCAAGATGAAGATGAAATAGAAGAAGCGGCAGAAGCCGAATACAAGGAGGAGGCGTAATATGTCACGAGTAGTTCCTGGCACAGGCATCGCAGATTTTGACGCGGTGCGCCTCGCAGTGGCGAGCCCAGAAGATGTTCGCAAGTGGAGTCACGGCGAAGTCACAAAGCCCGAAACGATTAACTATCGTACCCAAAAACCGGAGCGCGATGGTCTGTTCTGTGAAAAGATTTTTGGTCCAGTAAAAGATATCAACCCGCATGACAGCAAGCTCAAAGGTGTTCGTAGCCGCGAAGCTGCTATCGATAAGAATGGCGAGCTTGTTACCAAAAGTATCGTGCGTCGTGAGCGCATGGGTCACATCGAGCTTGCGGCACCTGTAGCTCATATTTGGTTTATGCGTGGTACACCAAGTGCAATGAGTTTGTTGCTTGGTATGACTGTGCGTAATATCGAGCGTGTGGCATATTTTGCCAACTACGTCATCTTGAACGTAGAGGTAGAGGCACGTGATCAGTTCTTGGCTGACCTCGAAGCTGAGACCGAAGCAGCACGCGGAGCAATCAAGCTTCGCTACGAAAAAGAAGCCGAAGCCGAAGGTGCAGATGTGAAGGCACTTGCTGAAGCGCAAAGTCGCGAAGTAGAAGAGCTGAACGAAAACTACGCAACACGCAAGAGCCAGCTTGATAGTTTGGTCAAGGGTGCAATTATCAACGAGACAGACTACCGCAATTTGCCAGAAGAATACGAAGAGCTTGTAGAAGTTGGCATGGGCGGTCTTGCGCTCAAGCAGTTGCTCGACGAAATCGACTTGCCAACGCTTATTCGCGAACTCTCTGAAGAAGTTGCCGATGCAAAAGGCCAGCGTGAGAAGAAGCTGCTCAAACGTCTGAAGGTGCTTGAGAGTATGCATGCCGCTGGTATCAAGCCAAGTAGCCTGACGTTGACTGTATTGCCTGTGATTCCTCCGGATCTCCGCCCAATGGTACAGCTTACCGGTGGACGTTTTGCGACAAGTGACCTCAACGACCTTTATCGCCGCGTCATCAACCGTAACAACCGTCTCAAAAAGTTGCTTGACCTCAATGCGCCAGAAGTAATTCGTCGCAACGAAATGCGCATGCTGCAGGAAGCTGTCGATGCGCTGATTGACAACTCGGCCGCTCGTGGTGGCCGCGCGGTCAACGCAACAGGTGGTCGCCGACGCCTCAAATCTTTGAGTGACATGCTTAAGGGTAAGCAGGGCCGTTTCCGTCAGAACCTCCTTGGTAAACGTGTCGACTACTCTGGTCGTAGTGTGATTGTGGTGGGTCCAAAGCTTAAAATCAACCAGTGTGGTCTACCAAAGCAAATGGCACTCGAGCTGTTTAAGCCATTCGTTATTAGCTGGCTTTTGCGTGAAGAATACGCACACAATATCCGTTCTGCGACTCGCCTTATCGAAGGTGGTGAAGCAGTGGTATGGGATGCGCTTGATGCGGTAATCGAAGGTAAATACGTCCTGCTTAACCGTGCGCCGTCGCTTCACCGTTTGTCTATACAGGCGTTCCAGCCAGTACTTGTAGAAGGCAAGGCAATCCAGCTACATCCACTCGTCGCTAATGGATTCAATGCCGACTATGACGGTGACCAAATGGCTGTACACTTGCCGCTTTCGGATGACGCGCAGCGCGAAGCTCGCGAACTCATGAGCGCAACAAACAACTTGCTTAAACCTGCCGACGGTAGCCCAGTACTCAATATTGGTCAGGACGTGGTGTTGGGTAACTATTACCTTACCTATGAAAAGCCAGCTGCACAGACCGATATCCGCAAAGCATTTAGCTCTGTATACGAAGCCGAAATGGCCTATGATAATGGTGCGATTCAGCTGCAGACGCCTATTCGCGTATACGCCAAGGGCGAAATCCGCGACACTACACTCGGCCGCGTGTTCTTCAACGAAATCCTACCAGAAGATTTTCCGTATGACGAAAACGTCCAAACCAAAAAGCAGCTCAAAAAAGTGCTTGCCAAAGTGTTTGAACGCTACGGTGCTGAAGAAACGGCCAAGACTGCTGACCGTATGAAGGGACTTGCGTTCCGCTTTGCGACAGTAGCCGCTGTGTCTACGGGTAAAGGCGACTATATCAACTTCGAACAAATCAATGAATTTGTGGCCGAAGGTGACGCCAAAGCTGCGTTAGTGTCTGATCAGTTCGATGAAGGTTTGTTGACAGAAGATGAGCGCTATAGCCTTACGGTTAATACATGGCGTAACGTCGACAACCAGGTGACAGACTTCTTGCGTGACCAGTTGTCGGATATGGATACTAGTATTAGTGTGATGGTGAACTCTGGTGCACGTGGCGATATTTCGAACGTCAAGCTTGCAAGTGCGATGATTGGTATTCAGGTGGACGCCACTAACCGTGAGATTGAGCTGCCTATTCGTTCGAACTTTAAGAAGGGTCTGTCGAGTCTTGAGGCCTTTGTGGCAACACGAGGTGCGCGTAAGGGCCTTATCGACACCGCGCTCAAGACAGCCGACTCTGGTTACCTAACTCGCCGTCTCGTAGACGTGTCACAAGATGTGTTTACTGTTGAAGACGAGCAGGGTGATGACGAAGGTTACACGATTTATCGCTCAGAGACAGAAGACACTATGATTGAGTTTACAAATCGTCTGAATGGTCGCTACACCGCACAGGCAGTGCCTGGTCATATCGACGCTGATACACTCATTACTCGTGAAGTTGCGGATGCAATTGACGCTGATCCAAATGTGACAGAAGTCAAGATTCAGAGCGTACTTTCGACACGCAACCTCAAGGGAATCCCACGCAAGAGCTATGGTATCGATATGGCGACTGGCCAGTTGGTCGACAATGCACAGCCTGTGGGCGTGATTGCCGCACAGTCTGTCGGTGAGCCTGGTACACAGCTAACGCTCCGTACCTTCCACAACTCTGGTGTAGCTGGTGGCGACATCACTCAAGGTTTGCCTCGTGTTGAAGAGCTGTTTGAAGCCCGTCAGCCAAAGGGTCAAGCATACATTACTGAAGTTGCCGGTACTGTCGACGTATGGGAAGACGGCAAGAAGTATGTCGTACAAGTTACTCCATCGACTGGCAAAGTTGAGAAAATCAAGCTCGATGGCCGCAAACTTGCTGTCAAGGAAGGCAGTAACGTCAAAGTTGGTGATGTGATTGCCTCTGGTGACGAAGGTTCTGCGCCTATTGTGGCACCATTTGATGGTGTAGTGGAGGCGACTGACGAAGTTGCGATTGTGGCGGCAAATGCCAGCGCACCAGTTCGCTACGAAGTGCCAGGTAGTACGCAGCTTGTAGTCAAGGCTGGCGACATTGTCGAGGCGGGTGACCGCCTGACAATCGGCTCGCTAAACCTACAAGACCTGATGCGTCTCAAGGGTACAGAAGCAACTCAGCGCTACATCATCAACCAAGTACTCAATATCTACGCTGCACAGGGTCAGGACGTTGCCGACAAGCACCTTGAGATCATTGTGCGCCAGATGTTTAGTCGTGTGCAGATTGAAGAGCCAGGCGATAGCGACTTCGTGACAGGCGATATCGTATCTAAGGCCGCTGTGGTCGAAGAAAACGAGCGCTTGCTCGCCGAAGGCAAAGAGCTTGTAGGCTACACTCAGTTGCTCCTTGGTATCACCAAGGTGTCTATCTGGAGTGATAGCTGGCTATCTGCTGCATCGTTCCAGGACACTACACGTGTGCTGATCAACGCCGCAACAAGCGGACGCGCCGATCACCTGCACGGCCTAAAGGAAAACGTGATCATTGGTCGCAAGATTCCTGTAGGTACGGGTGTCGAGCAGCCAGAAGAGCTTGCAGAGACTGTCGAATCAGAAGATTTTGACATCTAGGTAGTCAAGAGAGGTTTCTAGTATACAACCGCGACACCGATCGGTGTCGCGGTTGTGCTTTGTCTCTGGTATAATAAGACTACTAAAAGGTAAATGAGGGAAATGACAGGGAGACAATTGCTGAGGTTACTGACAGGGGCTGTAGTGGCGACATTGTTGAATGTTTGCTTTGCGCACTCGTTGCACGCAGCTACACAGACTGTGGATGTGTTTCCAAGTGGTTTATCAGGCAGTCCGGGCGTATGGTCAACATTAACTGGTTGCTCTAATCATTGGGACTGTGTTAATGTTACGTCTGTAAATCGAAATGCTAATATACGAATCTGTTCAGCTGCCAATTCAGGTTCGATTACATTTAATGCGGGCAGTGCGGCAAGAGGTAATAATCCACCACAGCCAATGCCTAATGTACAGCAGGGTGTTACATCAATATCGGCAGAGATTACAGGTAGCTCCGCCTATAAGTTTGGCGATCTCCTCCAGCCTACGGTTGGGATAAATATCTATGTCAACGGCTCAGGTATTGGAGGTGCATCATCAACATGGGACGGTGCAGGTAGTATAAATATACTCCAGGGCTCAGGTTGTAATGCTTCGGACTGGGCGGGCCGCACGACAACAATGGGGGCAGTAAGTGCTTCAGTTGGCGATGAGTGGACTCAGTCTCAAATTGATAGTCTTCAGTTTGTGCTTGCGCGTTCAGGCAGCACCAGCCGAGGGGTAAGAGTGAATTCAATGTACGCTTCGCTGAATTATGTGACGTATTCTACGCTTACACAAAATGGCTATCGTTTTTATCAAAATGCCAATTCGGTAACTCCTGGCGCTGCACTAGGATCAGCAGCATCAACTCCAGTCGATTTCAATCGTGACATGTATGGCAATGCATTCCGTCTGCGCACTGCCATACAGACAACCAATGAACGCTGGCTGCGTCAGTATGGCACCTACAAGTTGCAGTATGCCAACAAAGGCACTGGTGCATGCGCTGCACCTACTGGCGCCTGGACAGACGTTGGCACGGGAGATATTCAGTGGCAGGCAAATGCAGCCGCGGCAAACGGGGCGGATATTGCAGTTGCAGGGGGTGAGCCAACTGGTACGATGACACCTCAGCGATATCAGAGCGCCAATCCGTTTAGCAAGCGTCAGCAGGTGGTAGCAAATTCATACGGCCTGTGGGACTTTTCGCTCCGCTACGCCGGTTCGAGCTACGGCAATTCGTATTGTTTCCGCGTAGTTAATAGTGATGGTAATACCCAGCCGTTATCCGGCTACACTAATTACCCAGAAATCCGCATTACAGGTGACTTGTCAATGGCATTTGTGAACGCTTCTGGAACACCTATCGGTACACCGTCTGTGCCTTTCTCTGGACTTACAGCTATGGCAGCATGTCAGACAAGTACTGGTATGCTTGGTACAAATACAGAGCGTCTTCGTATTACGGATAATCGTGGCACTGGCAATTGGACAATCAGTATTGCTGCAAGTGGTGGCAGTGGTGCAAAATGGAACTCAGGATTGCACCAGTATTCATTTAACGATTCGGCTGGCACACCACCAGGTTGCGCAAATGGGCAACTTAGCCTGAGTTTTGCTACAATTGGTGCATTGCCGCAGAGTGGCTGTACTGCGACGGGGCTTGCGCCAGGTAGTGATGCAGCATTTACGGCTGGTACGCCAATTACTATCGGTACGGGTACAAACGCAGATCGTTTTTGTTACTGGGATATCACTGGTATTGGACTTTCGCAGCGAATTCCTGCAAGCACGCCTCCTGGGTCGTATTCTCTAGGCACGACCATCACGGTTATAGCAGTATAAGCTTGCCAAAAGCATAGTTTTTTGGTATATTGACTATCAGAGTTTCCTCTTTTTGGCGTGCAAGGTGAGAAGAATGTGTACACACTGCGTATGAGCAAAAAGGCAAAGACTATGAGGCGGAGATGCTGAATCCACTCATAAAATATATGTATCAAAGTATAAATCAAAGGATTTTTATAAATGCCTACAATTAACCAGCTTGTTCGCAAGCCGCGTAAGATTGCCGGAAAAAAGTCAAAGTCTCCTGCACTCGGCAAGATTCACAACGCACTTAAGGTTCGTTACTACGACCAAAATGCCCCACTCAAACGTGGCGTATGTATTCGTGTGACAACCAAGACACCAAAGAAACCAAACTCAGCGCTTCGCAAAGTTGCTCGTGTTCGTCTGACAAACAACCAAGAAGTTTGGGCTTACATCGGCGGTGAAGGTCACAACCTGCAGGAGCACGCTGTTGTGCTCGTGCGCGGTGGTCGTGTACCAGACCTTCCGGGTGTGCGTTACCACATTGTTCGTGGTGCACTGGACCTTCAAGGTGTTGCAAAACGTCAACAAGGCCGTTCTAAATACGGTGCTAAAAAGGAGGATAAGAAGTAATGCCTCGTAAAGTTACCAAAAAGCTCCAGCGTGAGCTGAAGCCAGACCGCAAATACCAGAGTGTGCTTGTGCAGCGCCTCATCAACAAATCTATGCTTGACGGCAAAAAGCTGACTGCGGAGCGTGCTGTGTATGCGGCGCTTGAGCAGGCAGCCAAAGAGCTCAAAAGTGAAGATCCACTCGAAGTGTTTGAAAAAGCACTCCGCAACGTATCTCCAAACTTCGAGGTCAAAAGCCGCCGCGTAGGTGGTGCCAACTACCAGATTCCGTTCCCAGTAGCGGGTCACCGTCAGCACCACTATGCCTACAGCTGGCTCGTGCAAAGCGCACGCGCTCGCAAAGGTATGCCATATAGCAAGCGTCTGGCGCTCGAAATCATCGATGCGCACAATGAAGCTGGTGCAGCTTTCAAAAAGAAAGAAGACACCCACAAGATGGCAGAAGCCAATCGCGCCTTCGCACACTTTGCTCGCAGCTAATTCACAGCTTGCGCGCATTCCGCGACACCCCTCTCAAGATAGAGGGGTGTTTTGGTTATGGTTTGATAGTCAAAGATAATACTGTAATGTGGGTTATATGAGCGAAAACTACACTGTCCAGTGCAACGATTTGGCAAGCGTATTATTGCCTCACGATGCTCGTATTCCGGAGGATGCTGAGTTTATAGATGAACTGCTGAATGTTGCTCATGCATGTGAGCAGCCTGATGCGGCGATGTATGTTGCTGTCAATGAGATAGTGTCTGATCTATCTAATATGGATAGGCATAAAGGCGAAAGAGTGGTCGTGACAGGCTGGCTACACGATGAGACCGACGAGTGTTTGTCAGCGGCTACTTATACTATGGACTACGCAGGACCAATACAGCAGCAGGGCGAGGTGCGCTTGGGTGTGTATGATGTGCCAACTAGAGTACTCTATGCTATACGCATTGGAGATGCGCTACTGCGTGCAGCTACAGATGCATGACCCATATGGCAGTAGCCAGCCCAAGTCCGCCGAGTATCCATCCGCCGATGATATCCGTAGGGTAGTGTGCTCCAAGATAGACACGAGATATGCCGATAGCTAGAATCAAGGGTATCGTGATAATTCCTACAGTGATAAGTAAGCTATTGCCAGATACAAGCAAAAGGTAGGTGCCAAATGCAAAGCATGACGCAGATGCTGCCGCATGTCCGCTCGGAAAGCTATAGGTTTTGAGGAACATGCTCCGTGCGTAAAGTGTAGCCGGGCGTTTTCGGCGTAGGACGAACTTGAATGCGCTTGCAAGCAGGAGCGTGGCTGCAACAATCATACCCGCCAGCATTAGTCGCCAATCCTGGGTGTATTCGCCATAAAAAGACACCAACGCCGCGATGCCAATCCCAAATACCGGCTGCCCAACGAGTGTCATCTGCTGGAAAAATCGAAGCCACGCAGGCCCAAGTGCTTGGATGCGTTTGGTGAGCTTGGTATCGAATTGCTGCACGGCTGTAGGCATACATTAAGTATATCAGGTCAAAGGGGAGTATACTGGGTAGAATGAAAACACGTACAAGAAGACGATTTGAGAGTATGCCCCTAGAGGCTCGTGAGCAGTTTGCCGAAAATACCAAAGAGCGTATATATTCCACCATCACCCTTCTTGCCGTAATTACGGCATTGTGGCACAGTGCTGATCATCATAGTCATGCAGGTGTGCTTGCGACTATCGTCGGCTCGGTAGTCGCGCTGTGGTTGGCAACGTTAATGTCTGCGCGTATGTCATATCGTGCAGTGCACGGCAAAAGTGTACCACTGGCAAAATACCGCGAGGCGATTTTTGCCGCATCAGGCTTACTTGCGCCTGCGGCAGCGCCGGTTCTTTTTGTACTCTTAAGTGCCTTCGGAGTCATAACACTAAAGGCCGCGCTATTTGTGTCGATGGTGGCACTGCTACTTTCGATGTTTATTTTTTCTATCATCGGGAGTCGGCGTATTTATAATTCCCCGCTACGGATTTTGACTATCAGCTTGTTGGAATTGAGCATTGGACTTGGCGTAGTGGCACTCAAGCTGCTCGCAGGTGAGTAGTAGCATTTACGCTTCAAACATGCTAGAATATATATCAAGAGCTATTTTTTATGGCAAAAAATAACGAGAATAACTAACCAGAAGGAAAAGAAGCGCCGCTATGGCTACAAAGAACATTCCACTCAATCAATATCGCAACATCGGTATTATCGCGCACATTGATGCCGGTAAGACTACTACAACAGAAGGCATTTTGTATCGCACAGGTTTGACTCACAAAATCGGTGTCGTAAAGGGCGATGGCGACGGTGCAACGACTGACTGGATGGCGCAAGAAAAAGAGCGCGGTATCACCATTACTTCTGCAGCTGTAACAGCCTTCTGGAAAGACCACAAAATCAATATTATCGACACGCCGGGACACATCGACTTTACGGTTGAGGTAGAGCGCTCGCTTCGCGTACTTGACGGTGCGGTAACGGTGTTTGACGGCAAAATGGGTGTTGAGGCACAGACTGAAACTGTATGGCGACAAGCAAACAAATACGGTGTGCCACGTGTTTGTTTCATTAATAAGATTAACCAAACTGGTGGTGACTTCTATAAGTCTCTCGAGACAATTCACAGCCGCCTAAGTAAGCACGCGCTACCGATCCATTTGCCAATTGGTTTTGAAAAAGACATCAACGGTGTTGTCGATCTCGTAGATATGAAGGCGTATACCTATAATGATTACGCAGACCACGAGCTGATTCAGGGCGAGATTCCTGCGGATATGCTTGAAAAGGCCAAAAACGCACGCTCATTGCTTGTAGAAGCTGCCGTAGAAGCAGATGACGAGCTGATGAACAAATTCTTTGAAGGTGGTGAAGAAGCAATCTCTATCGATGAGCTTAAGAGCGGTCTTCGCAAGCGAGTACTAGCTGGCGACTTCTTCCTGGTGACAGGCGGTGATGGTCGTGGTGTGATTGTGGAAAAGGTGCTTGACCTCGTAAACGACTACCTTCCAAGCCCACTTGATGTTGATGCTATCTGGGGCAAAGACCCTAAGACTGGCGATGAAATCAGCCGTAAGCCAGACGTCAATGAGCCACTCTCTGGCCTCGCGTTCAAGATTGCAACTGACCCGTTTGTAGGTAAGCTTATCTTCGTACGTATCTACAGCGGTACACTCAAGAGCGGTAGCTACGTGCTCAATACCATGACTGGCGACAAAGAGCGAGTCGGACGCATCGTGCGAATGCACGCTGATAAGCGTGAAGACATCGATAAGATCGAAGCTGGCGACATCGCGGCCGTAGTAGGGCTCAAAAACACTACTACTGGCGCAACACTTTCTGACGTCAGCAAGCCAATTGTACTCGAAAGTATCGAATTTCCAGAGCCACCTGTGTCTATCGCTGTTGAGCCAAAGACAAAGGCCGATCAAGAAAAGATGGGTATCGCCCTTCAGCGCCTTGCCGAAGAAGATCCAACGTTCCGTATTCACACCGATGACGAAACTGGCCAAACCATCATGAGTGGTATGGGTGAGCTTCACCTCGATATCCTCATCGACCGTATGAAGCGCGAATTCAATGTCGAAGCTAATGTAGGTGAGCCACAAGTTGCCTTCCGCGAAACCATCCGTGGCACAGCCGAAGTGCAAGGTAAACATGCCAAGCAATCGGGTGGTCGTGGTCAGTACGGTGATGTTTGGATTCGATTTGAACCGAACGAACCAGGCAAGGGCTTTGAGTTCTTCGATGAGATCAAAGGTGGTGTTGTGCCGCAAGAATATCGCAAGCCTGTTGAGCAGGGCGTTGTTGAAACACTCGACGGCGGTGTGATTGCCGGTTATCCAGTAGTAGATGTTAAAGCGACTCTCTATGATGGTAGTTACCACGATGTTGACTCAAGCGAATTGGCCTTTAAACTTGCTGGTAGCCTTGCGACTCGCGAAGGTGTCAAGCAGGCTAAGCCAGTCCTTCTCGAGCCTGTCATGAAAGTAGAAGTCACAACTCCAGAAGATTTCATGGGCGATGTCATCGGCGATCTCAATAGCCGTCGTGGCCGCATCGATGCGATGGAAGATCTGCAAGGTGGTGCCAAACTTATCAAAGCATTTGTACCGCTTGCCAGTATGTTTGGCTACACCAACGACCTCCGTTCGATGAGCCAAGGCCGTGCAGCGAGCACTATGGAGCTTGCCCAGTATGAAGAAGTGCCGCCAAACGTTGCGCAAGAGATTATCGAAAAACGCAGTAAATAATTTCTAGAAGATTAATGACTAAAATACACCGCTCATAATCAGGGTGGTGTATTTTGCTATTGCAAACATAAGCATGTTGTGCTATACCAGTAGCACAACTACATAAAACAGGAAACAGCGCAAAAGTACATGTCGCACTAACACAAATAAACACAAAAAGGAGCATGGCGATGAGTAATTTATATGCACCGAAGAGCAGTGAATATTTTAATATACTGAGGGCCGCACAACTAGTCACTGCTGGCATGGTGCTCTCGGCCTTGGCATTAGAGTCAACGCGCGCAACCGTCAGTAAGTCACATATGCGTACTTTGCCAGAGATTATATCGCACGATGGGGGAGGTGAGCAGTCGGTATATATATTGCCGGGTTGTCGTAGTGACGGGCAATTTGTAGCGGATCATCTAGGTGTGGATCTGGCAGAGCTTGGCAGGTCGCACACCATGCAATATCCAGAGTATGGTTTCTCAATTGATGATATCGGTAAAAAGTTACTTGAAACACGCAGGCATGATAAAGCGCCCGCATCTTTTTGTGTGATGTCAATGGGCGGTATGGCGCTTACGCACTTATTGCGTGATGAGGAGTTTTGTCAAGAATTTGGCGATATAGACAGTATCGTATTTGATTCTTCACCAGCCGATACGGCACATTTGCTAGGACCCGCCAAAAAAGGTGTCACCGCCACAAGGTTTGTGCCTCACACGCCAACACTCTCATATCTCTATGGTAGAACTATGCAAAAAGGCGTAGAAAAATTGCATAATATTGGGAGTGAAGGCAGTGGTCTGGCGCTTGAGCACGCGTTATCGACAGCCAGGACACCACTCGGTGCAGTGCATCCGCAAACGAGGTTTATTGATAGGACGCATTTTGCCAGCGGTGAGTTGGCAGATGTTCGTATTGGTAATATGGTATATGTCTCTGCAGACAGTGATGAGGTGGTCGATGTGGTGTCGGCGCACCAGAGATACGAGGATGTTTATGCTCGAGCAATTTCACACGTTATCGATGAGACGCGCCCAAGCCCAAGTCATGCGATGGGGGTAGAGCATATGCAGCTACTCAAAGATTTGTTGACCCAGTATTACGATGAGCCGGCTGACGTCGACGGCTATAGGCTCGCTGCCTAATTTTGCGCCATGCAAGCGAGCCATGATACACTAAATGTAATGCATTTTGTAACACAAACAAGAGAGTTCTAGTAATGGGTGATGTATTTACACAGCTATCGGTAGTGCTCGTCGTTGCCGTAGTAATGGCACTGATTATGCGTCGGCTCAAACAGCCGCTCATTGTCGGACATATTCTGACGGGTATTTTAGTGGGGCCGAGTATGCTGCATCTCATCGAAGACAAGCATTCGTTCGAGACATTTAGCGAGTTGGGTATTGCGTTACTTCTCTTTATCATTGGGCTTGAGCTGAGTGTGTCTGTCATCAAACGGTTAGGCAAGCCAGTATTCCTCACTGCCGCCGCTATCCTCGCGACAGTTGGTACGATTGGATTTTTGGTGGGCACTGCATTTCATTTCACGACGACAGAAGCGATATTACTCGGTCTGGCACTCTTCTTCAGTAGTACCATTATCATTGCCAAAGTACTGAGTGACAAAAAAGAGATTTCACGACTCAACGGTCAGATTGCCATCGGTGTCATCCTGCTTGATGACATTGTGGCAACATTTGCATTGTTGTATGTGGCGGCATCGAGCTCTGGCGAGGCACTTGGCCCGCTGCAAATCGGTATCTTGCTACTCAAAGGGGTGCTTGCTGCGGGTGTGATGGCGCTACTAGCAACCAAAGTATTGCCACGTGCACTCAAATCCATTGCCAAGTCTCAAGAGCTGCTCTTTCTCTTTGCGCTTGCCTGGGGTTTTGGTGTCGCTACAGCGTTTAATCTGGTGGGGTTCTCTATCGAAATCGGTGCTCTGTTTGCGGGTGTCGCGCTAGCTCATCTGCCATATGCACATCAAATCGGTGCTCGGCTCAAGCCTCTGCGTGATTTCTTCGTAGTGTTATTCTTTATTAGCCTTGGTGAAAACCTCAACTTTGATAGTCTTGCATCTGCTATGGTACCTGCGCTTATTTTGTCGGGTATTGTACTACTGCTCAAGCCACTTGTTGTCATGACATCCCTTGGGTTGCTTGGCTATACTCGTCGTACTAGTTTCAAGACTGGTATCAACTTGTCGCAGATTAGTGAATTCTCGATCATCCTCATCATGCTGGCAATGAGTGCGGGTATGGTGAGTGAGCAGCTGGGTTCCATTGTCACTATCGTAGCCCTTATCACAATCACTGTATCGACGTATTTGATGCAGTATGACAATGCAATTTTCCAAAAAATCGATCATCGCCTGCGTATGTTTGAGCGTAAAAGTGCGGTTGATGCCAAACAAGAAGCACATATATATCCGCTGATACTCTTTGGCTATAAAAATGGCGGTGCGCAGTACGTCAAGACATTTCGTGGGCTCGAAAAGAAGTTTGTGGTGGTTGACTACGACCCAGAAGTAATTGATGAGCTTCAGCGCCGCGATATTGACCACCTGTATGGCGACGTAACTGACCCGGAGCTGCTAGGCGAGATCCATATGGATGGCGCAGAGATGATTGTCAATACGATTAGCGAGGCCAGTATAAATGAGCCGCTAGTGAAGTACATTCGTAAAAAGAACAAAGATGCTATTGTCGTGTGCTACGCGGGTAATTACGATGAGGCGGCCGAGCTGTACAGGCTTGGCGCGACATACGTTATGCTCCCTCATTTTATTGGCTCGGAGCGTTTGAACGCATTTATCACAAGCCATGGAGTGAATCGTGAGAGTTTTGAACAATACCGCGAGAAGCATATGATGAAGATTGGTCGAACGGCTCTACGCACAAAGGAATAGTAGACGAGGCAGTTGCATTAAGCCCTTTACTGTTTGCACATAAACCTGTATACTAAGTGCATACGCCGTGGAGTCTGTTTTAAGACTGCTACGCGAAAAATATTAGTAATCAGGAGAAATAATTCCACATGGCAGATTTCGATCGAAGCAAGCCTCATGTCAACGTTGGTACTATGGGCCACGTCGACCACGGTAAAACAACTCTAACTGCTGCTATCACTCACGTGCTTAGCAAGCGTCTTCCTAGCGACGTCAACAAACCTCGTAACTACGACGAAATTGACAACGCTCCAGAAGAAAAAGCTCGTGGTATTACCATCGCTTCTTCTCACCAAGAATACGAATCAGAAAACCGCCACTATGCACACGTAGACATGCCAGGACACGCCGACTATGTTAAGAACATGATCACCGGTGCTGCTCAGATA
>CAZQJY010000007.1:54927-59838 GCA_964593465.1 uncultured Candidatus Saccharibacteria bacterium | reverse complement strand
GGTGCTCTAACCAGCTGAGCTACTGGCCCGTACTAATCTGCGAAAGGTACACATATTTGTTATACCATGCTCACAACTCATCACATCTTACCAGTTATACGTCAAAAAATCAAGCGTCCGCTGCGACAAAACATACAAAAAACATCTATACTTTCGCCCCCTATATCTGCTACAATATCCATAAACGTTATGAAAAGGGTTGAGATGCATCACACTGCTGGGTTCACGATTGTTGAAATGCTCGTGACTGTTGCGCTTGCTGGTATTTTTCTCACATTCTTTATACAGATGTACCGCGCAACAAATGCCCAACAGCTATCTCTTATTCGCCAATCCACTGCCAACGACATCGCCAAATCAAATCTCGCCAAATTTCCGACAGCCGCATCTGTAAAAACTGCCGCCTGTGCCGCCATAGGTACCGCCGATACACGAGAATGCGGCAATAGCAGTCCACGCTGTGACACTACTGGCACTAGCACAAACAGCTTCAACAACCTAGCCATCAGAGCCGATGCACCTGGCACTGCTATCATTGGCGTCAAGACCGCAGGTGGCGCACCCATTGTCAGCATTACCGAGCCTGACCCCGGCAATCTCGGGACTGTCACCCAGACCGTCCGCGCCTACTGGCCTCAGGGATGCGGTGCTGGCGATGACGTCCCCATCAAGGTCAACTCTCGAGTAGACTATGTATTTGGCGATGCACAGACCAATTCAGTGGAGTACTCAACCTATGTATTCTAGCAATCAACGAGGCTTCACAGTGCCAGAACTACTTGTTGCTATCACCATTGCAACTGTCCTCATGACTGGTATCATTGGCATACTTGTCAATCTTGCCAGCAACGGCTCGCAAACCATCCGTGCCACCGAACAAATCCGCAACAACCAAGACACCTTATCAGATATCCAAGCAGACATGCCACTTACAACAGCGTTCTTGGCTACACCCACACTTACAGATGCGAGCTCCGCCGAGTCACCCCTCGGTGCAAATGGCTGGCGCGCTATCGGTACGGGCGAGGATTCACGCATCCTAATCCTCCGCACCTATGCTACTACTGCCGCACCTCAAGACAGCGCGAGAAGAATTGTCTACTTTGATCAGCACGCTGGTGCGGGCTGTCCTGTTGGTCAAGCACCAGTCACCAACAATATTATTTACTTCGTAAAAGACAACACTTTGTACCGTCGACTCTTGCGTGAGCCTGCCAGTGCACCATCATCTCCGTATTGTCCTGGTCAAACAATCGCTCAGCAACAAACCTGTACTACGCCAGGTACACCGGCCAATACCAACTGCACCGCAAAAGACGTAGTAGTCGCTACAAACATAAGGCGTTTCAGTGTACAATATTTCGCAGAACCTACCAGCAACACAGCCATAGCCGATGTGCACAATGCAAATATAGATACAGCTACTACTGCAGTCGCAGGCGCAGGCGCTGTTCGCATAGACATCGAATCCACCACTGCTAATCCTGATGATACCCCTATACTTAGTTCATATCGCAAAATGATAAAAGGAAGTTCACGTGCACTATAACAAATCACAAACATCTGGCTTTATACTCCCTGCATTAGTAGTCTTTTCCCTCGTACTCATGTCCGTGGGGCTGGTTGCAATGCAATATGTCACGTCATCTACGGGCCGCATACAGACAACATTCTACAGTGGCCTCGCCAAAGAAGCCGCAAACGCAGGTGCAGCGTTTGCGTATCAGTGTTTGCGCGACCACAATAGCAACAACATCTATGCCGTGCCTTGGAATGGTGGCACACTCCATCCAAACTACAACTGTAGCGGACTGCAGACAAGCAACCCCACAGCACACATGATAAATTCTAGTGTAGCCGCCGTCCACGACGATATACCTAGTGCTTCTCCTACTTCTAGAAAAGGCTGGCTCAACGAAACCAAAGGCCCAAGTATTATTCGTACCAGCTTTTCGGTGCCAACACCTCCATCGACCGATATCAGCGACAGTGGTGCAAAAATCACCGCCACAGGAAAAGTAGAGTTCTTTTATGCTGGCAGTAGTACACCCACTCGTACTATAGAGCAGCAAACTATTGTCAATATACCTATCAATATGAATGACGTCGACGTACAGCGCGCCGAGGGACGAGCTGTGACACAGGTAGAATCTGGCATGAACTTCTCTTGTGCAGTAGCAAATCAAGAGATGTATTGCTGGGGCGCCAATAATGCCAATCAACTCGGTCTGTCACACGCTGCTGCACAGGGCTACGTATGGAAGGCTCCTTTCGGCAACTCTCCTCCCAACTGTGGAGGAGGGATACTTGGCTGGGCCTGCGACACAGGATGGAATGTACTCGTAACTGCTTGGTATACCGCGTGGAGCTACGGTGCAGGATTTTTCGGTGGTCTATACGACACTATAGTTGGAACTATCTCTGGAGTGACAAATGCGCAGGTAAACAGACCTACCCGTAATGCACAAGGTGCTATGAGTGCTAATAGGCGCGTAGACAATATCACCGCTAGCACCATCAGCGGCTGCGGGGTTGTAGAGGGTCGCGGGGTATGCTGGGGCTCTAATCCTCATGGACAAATTGGCAACGGCGACAAGTCTATGTTCCTTGAAACAATCTACACCATGCTGTACCTCGCTGCGCTTATTCCCGATAGCGCAGGCGGCGCTGGTATGGTACTAGCAGCAGTCTACGCATTCAACATGGCATCCGACCAGTTCTTTGCTGGTGACGACCTCTACACATCTGGACGCTACTACCCCACCTACATAGGAAGCTCCGACCCACTCAGAGACCCTCAGCGTTGGGATCAAAAAAACATCAGCAAGATCGCCACAAGTGCCTCCTCTCTCCTCAAGGTCGACCGTAACAACACCTGCGCTATTAGTAATGGCGAGGTGGGATGCTGGGGAAACAACAGTAGTGGACAGATGAACACACCTATTTATGCTGCCGGATCCAAACAAGCACAAACATGCCCCACAGACTGGGTAGATCGAGAACCCGTATGGGGAAACCGAACTTTTGGGGTATGGCCAGCTCAGTCAACACGAAATGTCCCCTACACCTGGGCTACTACTCGAAACGGAGTTGTCTGCAATCAGGGTTCAAATTATGTTGCACCAATCTGCGCCTTAGGTAGCGTTGGAGCCACAACCACAGACACGCACCGCACGATCATACGACCGGCAGGTAACCCATTTAACTACAACGAGACTTGGTGGGCTGGTTTTCCCCCTCTACCGTTTAGTCATAGTTTCTCGGGCAATCAGTGGAATAACGAGTGGTCGAGTCCTACGTCTGTAGCTATGCGCAGCCTTTGTCGGGATACCAATAGTACTGTTGAAGTGGGTGCACCTGCGGTCCTCTCCGGATTTGTAGATTTCGACAACTACGTACCTCGCTATATGCTTGGCTACGGCCCTACCGAAGGTAAGCATCTGAGTCATCTCTTCGAAAAACGAGCCCTAGATGTTGCTGGCGGTATCGATACTCCATGCGCATTAGTGGGTGCTGGCCAAGCCTATTGCTGGGGTGGTGGCATCGGAGCTCTCGGTGTAAACACGACGCTTGCAAACACAGCTAGCAATACACGCAAACAAATCCCGGGCAATACCCCTCTCACCAGTATTGCCGGTGGTGGCAACACGCATTGTGGTATAGGCCATGGCAAACTCTATTGCTGGGGCTCTTATAGGGGCAACGGCACATCTGGCAGTACTCCTATAGAAGTAGCGATACCGGCTGGTGTGACACTAGATAAAGTCGATGGCTTTAACGACAATACTGGTGCTATATGCGCCACGGGTAACGGTGACGCCTACTGTTTCGGCAAAAACCTAAAATGGAAAGGTGGCACCTGGGGAGGGAGTCAAGCTACTCCAGAGTTGTATGGTGGCTCGGGTGCTAGCCGATATGGCCTACCCGAAGGTAAGATCACTCAGATCGCTCCAGGCGCTGGTGGCGACAACGTAGGAGCGGCTATCACTAGTGTCCTTACCAACGTCGGTGCGATGTGTGCTGTTGTTAACGCCACTCCATATTGCATGGGAGACAACGCATGGGGACAGCTCGGCCGTGGCAATACCAATAACTCCACATCTGGCGCCAATAACGTCAATGTATTCAACCGCACATGGCTACCTAGTGGCACTACTAGTGGCATGGGCGATGCAAACACCATTGGTCTTACTCGCGGCGAAGCAGCCACAGCCATAGATGCAGGCGATGGATTTACCTGTGCTGTCATAAACGCCCAGCCGTACTGCTCGGGTAGGAACAGCGCAGGACAGCTAGGTATCGGCAATACCAATAGTCCTGTTGCAAAACCGACGGCAGCATCCTACATTGGAGGGAACTATACTACACGCATCAGTGCAGGCGGCGAGCATGCTTGTTCTGTCACGGACGGCAAAGCCTACTGTTGGGGCAACAACGGCAGTGGACGACTTGGTCATAGCGCAAGTAATACATCAATCCCTGCACAAGTAACCGATACCATTGGCAGCATGGCTATTACCGATATCTCTGCCGGTGCCGAACACACTTGTGCCGTTGCCAACAGCCAGGCCTACTGCTGGGGTGCTGGCGGCAGTGGACGATTGGGCAATGGTAGCACTGCTAATAGCACTGCGCCCGTACATGTATCTGCACTTAGTGGCAAGCTAGTTACCCGTGTTGCCGCAGGTAGTGACTTTAGCTGTGCCATCGCCGATGGTCAACCATATTGTTGGGGTGCCAACGCCAGCGGTCAGCTAGGCAATGGTACAACTACTGCCCGCAACGCTCCTTCGTACCCTGTAGGCTACAACCCAACAACTGGTGCAGCCCTTGCCTCACCTATGTCTGGCGCCTCTACCGAAATTTCAGCTGGCAATGGGTTTGCATGTGCCGTAGAAGGCGGATTCACTC
>CAZQJY010000007.1:0-54827 GCA_964593465.1 uncultured Candidatus Saccharibacteria bacterium | reverse complement strand
GCTGCTGGGGTGCTGGTGGTAGTGGACGATTGGGCAATGGCGGTACTGGCAACAGTCTTCTGCCCGTCAATGTCGCAGGTGGTCTCACTAGCAACGACAACTCTACTTCGCTCGGTGTTGGCGACAGCCACGGCTGTGCACTAACTGGCGGCTACCTGCGCTGCTGGGGTGCTGGTGGTAGTGGACGATTGGGCAATGGCGGTACTGGCAACAGCAGCAATGCAGTTACAGTCAGGGAAGATATAGCAACAACCCATGCCGACCCTCTATTCCGACTCGGAACAAACAATAAACCGACAGCCGTAACCACTGGTACTGATCACTCATGTGCTATCGCCAACGGTAAAATCTTCTGCTGGGGTGCCAACGCCACTGGCCAGCTTGGTACTGGTGCAACATCCAGTCAAAGTACCGATCCAATAGTGACTACTACCTACGCTCGAGGCGTTCGTACACCAGCTTGGGAGAATACGGTATTCTACTAAAGGTTTACCCGGGTCAAGCAAAGAGAGTAGCCATAGGACTACTCTCTTTGCTTGGTACACCCGGTACGATTCGAACGTACGACACCTGGTTCCGAAGACCAGTGCTCTATCCACTGAGCTACGGGTGCTCATCTGTTTACTAGATGTAATTATACCACATATTTGCATCTCTACTGCATAAAAATGGATCAAGTCCGAGAATGACAAACCTCTTTTGCCACTGTATAATAGGAATACTATGAACGTCCACACAAACATCCCTCTCAAAAACTACCTATCCATGAAACTCGGTGGCAATACCCGCTTCATGACAGACGTCTTCAATACCGAAGAGCTCCGCCAAGCCATCACCAACGCTCACACCCAAGGTGTACCTTTTTTTATCCTCGGTAGTGGCAGCAATGTCATAGCTCACGATAACGAATATGCAGGACTAGTCATTCGTGTACGTATCCCAGGATTCGACGTATTAGCGGAAGACTACACGACAGTCACCATCAAGCTCGGCGCTGGTGAAGTATGGGACGAAGTAGTCGCACGCACTGTCGATATGAGCCTCATCGGTATCGAAGCTATGTCGGGTATCCCAAGTCACTGCGGTGCAGCACCAGTACAAAATATCGGTGCCTACGGCCAGGAAATAGCTGATGTGCTCACAGAGCTAGAAGTCTACGACACAGAATCAGACCAATTTGTTACATTGTCGAGCGACGAATGCAAGTTTACCTATCGCGACAGCATCTTTCGCACGGAGGCACGTGGTCGCTATGTCATTACCTCCATCACCCTCCAGCTCTACAAATCCAGTCCAGAGCCACCCTTTTACGACGCACTACAAAAATACTTCGACGAACACAATGTCACCATCTACACACCAAAAATCATTCGCGATGCTGTCATTGCCATCCGTACCGAAAAACTCCCCGATCCAGCCGAAAAACCAAACTCTGGCTCGTTTTTCAAAAACGCCATCATCGAGCAGTGGCAGCTAGACGACTTTTTGCGCGCCTACCCAGATGCACCACACTACGAAATGGGCGAAGGTCGCTACAAAATTCCTAGTGGCTGGCTCATTGAGCAGTGCGGATTCAAAGGCCAGTTGCTCCACGGCATGCGCGTCAACCCTGCCAACGCGCTCGTACTTATCAATGAATCTGCTACAGGCTACCTGGATCTATCTCTTGCTCGCAACGAGATTATCCAGGCCGTACAAGACCGTTTCCACATCCATATTGAGCAAGAGCCACTAGAGCTTGCCTAAAAAGTCCACAAAACGCTTGCGCTTACTGAAAAAGTGGTGTATTCTACGGATATAAAACAACTAAATTAGGGGGCACTTATAAAAATGAGTCTTCAAACATTAAAAGAACAAAAGGGTTTCACTATTGTTGAACTCTTGATCGTAATCGTAGTTATCGGTATTTTGGCTGCTATTACTATTGTGGCATTTAACGGTGTGCAAAACCGTGGTAAAACATCATCAGCTGAAGCTGCAGCAAACTCTGTAGTTAAAAAAGCTGAAGCTGCAAATGCGCTTGCTTCTTCGTATCCACAAGATGCAGCAGGTTTCTCTGCCCAGCAAGACTCTAGTCTTACTGGATCAGGCATCACGACAGTCACAACGCTAACAGCTGCACCTAGCGACCCTAAGACAGTTATCATTACTCCATGTACTGGTACAGCGGGTACTGGTGGTGTAGTTACTTACTGGAACTTCTCATCAAACGCGATTGCAACAAAGTCATACGGACAGCCAACAGCTGCCGGCACATGTGCAGCAGCTACACCAGTTGCAGCGGCTACATACTAGTCACTAATATAAAATATCGACTGAATATATTAAAACAGATGACATCGTCAATGATGTCATCTGTTTTATTTGACTTGCTTATCTTATCGTAATGTAAACAACATACTCACAAGATACCCCTTGATATTCTTGATTACACAGAATATACCTGTATAGTATGTAGTAGAAGAAACAATATCTAGGGGGCAGCCACATAAAATGAGTCTTCAAACATTAAAAGAACAAAAGGGTTTCACTATTGTTGAACTCTTGATCGTAATCGTAGTTATCGGTATTTTGGCTGCTATTACTATTGTGGCATTTAACGGTATTCAGAATCGCTCGAAGACGACTAGTGCGCAGAGCGCGGCAAACAATGTCATAAAAAAGGCCGAACTTTACAATGCCGACCGACTATCCTACCCTAGCACACCTGGCGCCCTGACTGGTGCCGCACAAACAACACCGTATAAACTTGAGGGTGCAACCTTTGCATCGGCCGCACTAGCTTCAACGGCACCTGCAAATCCACAGGTAGTAACCTTCTACCGATGTGGTGTTCGTACTGTCGGGGACAATACAGCACCCGCAGCAGTTGGCGATATAGCAACCAATACAGGCGTACGGATTAATTATTGGAGTTGGGAGGCCAATAACGGAAATAGCAGCGCAAGTGCAGGTGCTATTGGCGGCACAGTAGGTACTCAGGATGTTGCATGTTTTTTCATAGCGCCCTAAGGTAAGCAGGACGAACCCCTAAATTTTAGAAATATTACATAACATATATTACTGCAATCCTCTATCATTCGATACTACAAATTGCTCTGTAAACATCGCCACCTCAGTACGTAACTCCGCCAGTTTCACATCGTCGTCACGCACATCTATCGCCCTCTTCATCCACTCGGCAACCTGCTCCATATGCTCTTCTTTGAGTCCACGTGTAGTGAGTGCTGGCGTGCCAAGGCGAATACCGCTGGGGCGAAACGGCGGGTTTGGGTCGTCTGGCGTGGCGTTTTTATTCAGCGTGAGGCCTATTTTGTCTAGGGCTTCTTCTGCTACACCACCATGAATCCCAAAGCTCTCTTGTACATTGGCGAGAATCAAGTGGTTGCTTGTGCCTCCTGTCACCAGCTGAAAGCCGCGCTTTTGCAGTTCATCGGCTAGCACTCGTGCGTTTGCCAGTACCTGTGCAGCATACTCTTTAAACTCTGGCTGCAAAGCTTCGCCAAATGCCACTGCCTTGGCGGCGATGACATGCATATGCGGACCACCCTGCATGCCAGGAAAAATGGCACGGTCTATAAGTGTAGGGATGTTTTCTATAGTCTTTTCTGGCTTTTTGAGTGGATTGCCGACAGTACCCCGGCTGAGGATCAGGCCCCCGCGTGGACCGCGTAATGTCTTGTGCGTAGTAGTCGTGATAACGTGAAAACCGTAGTCAAATGGATTTGCCGCCACACCGCCAGCGATAAGCCCCGCCACATGCGCCATATCCGCCATGAGAAGCGCACCAACTTCATTACCAATCTCGGCAAACTTGGCATAATCTAGCTCGCGCGGGTAGCCAGAAAAGCCTGCAAGTACAATTTTTGGCTTATGCTCTCGTGCGAGCTCACGCAGCTCGTCGTAATCTATCTCGCCCGTAGACACATCTTTCATCTTGTAGCGGACAAAGTTGTACAGCTGGGCGCTACGCGTCACAGGCGCGCCGTGAGTCAGGTGTCCACCGTGGCTCAAATCCATCGCAAGCACTGTATCGCCTGGCTCTAGCCACGCGCTATATACCGCCTCGTTGGCTGGTGCACCACTATGTGGCTGTACGTTGGCGTGATCGGCGCCAAAAAGCTCTTTGGCGCGGTCGATAGCGAGCTGTTCAATCTTGTCGGTCCATTCTTGCCCGCCATAGTAGCGTCTACCTGGGTAGCCCTCGGAATACTTGTTGGTGAGCACACCGCCAAGTGCCCGCAGTACATCAGCCGATACATAGTTTTCACTCGGAATCAGCTCTAAACCTTCTCGTTGTCGCTGTTTCTCCGCCTCAATATACTCAAACACCACATCGTCTGTCGCCATACTCCCGTCCTCTCGTTATTATTTCAATTATACCAATAATTTAGATTCATTCTACCTAAATACGTAGGCCATCTCCGCATATACCAGTAAAACACATTGACAATTCGCCCGCACAAGCCTATGCTAAACATAACAATCATTTACTCTAAAAAGTGTTTTTATTTGCAAATATATCATATGTGATATAATAGTAACTATGAGTGTTGAAGAATACCGAACCAAAATAGGCAATCTGATCCAAGAAACCCGTCTGGCACGTGGTTTCACCCAAACCCAACTTGCCGAAGCGCTTGGCACCAGCCAAAGCGCCATTAATCGTATCGAAAAAGGTGGCCAAAATATCAGCGTAGAGATGATTGCGCGCATTAGCGATGTACTCTCGAGCAATATCATGACTATCAATCACAGTGGCAAAATAAACTTTCGTGTACATGGCGGACGCAAGCTTAGTGGCTCGATAGTCACCAAGACCAGCAAAAATGCTGCCGTTGCCCTACTCTGTGCCAGCCTGCTCAACCAAGGCAAGACGACGCTGCGACGCGTAGCACGTATCGAAGAAGTCAATCGTATCATCGAAGTACTCCAGAGTGTTGGTGTCAAAACCCGCTGGATTGGCGAAGAAAACGACCTAGAGATTACTACACCAAAGCAGCTCAACCTTGCACACATCGATGTCGAGGCCGCCAAACGGACTCGCTCGATTATCATGTTCCTCGGCCCCTTGCTGCACCAATACAGCGAGTTTAAGCTACCATTTGCTGGTGGCTGCAACCTTGGTACGCGCACTGTAGAGCCACACATGACAGGACTAGAGCCGTTTGGCCTATCTGTCACTGCAACCAATGATGCGTATGTCGTAACATCATCACCAAAAGCCGTCGATCAAACAATCCTGCTAACCGAACGTGGCGACACTGTAACAGAAAACGTTCTCATGTCCGCAGCTCTTTACGATGGCACGGTAACAATTCGCAATGCTAGCCCCAACTACATGGTGCAAGACCTGTGCTTTTTCTTACAAAAACTCGGTGTAGAGATCGAAGGTATTGGTACAACCACCCTGCGTGTTACAGGGCGTAGCAAAATCGACCAAGATGTCGAATACTACCCAAGTGAAGACCCTATCGAAGCTATGAGCTTCATCGCCGCAGGTATCGTCACAGATTCAGAGATTACTATCGAGCGAGCACCTATAGAGTTCCTCGAGATTGAACTGGCTATTTTGCGCAATATGGGTGCTGATTTCATCCTTACGGATGAATACACTGCACGCAATGGCCACACACGCCTTGTCGATATCACCCTGCGCCGTGCCAAGCTTACCGCGCCAAAAGACAAGCTCCACAGCATGCCATTTCCTGGCGTCAACATGGATAATTTGCCGTTTCTAGGGCTCATCGCCACCATGGCAAAGGGTCGTTCACTAGTGCACGACTGGAGCTATGAAAACCGTGCTATCTATTTCACTGAACTCAGCAAACTTGGCGCTACAATCGAGCTTGTCGATCCGCACCGTGTCTACATCACCGGCCCTACTAAATGGCGCGCAGCCGATGTAGTGGCACCTCCCGCTCTACGTCCATCTGTAGTGATATTACTCGCAATGCTAGCTGCACCCGGCATCTCAACGCTGCGTGATGTGTATTCTATCAACCGCGGTTACGAGGAGCTAGCGGGGCGCTTGAATAGCTTAGGCGCACAAATCGATACAGTGCGAGAAATCTAAAACTAGGCAACAAAAATAGCCATCCATACGGGTGGCTATTTTGGTACCCCGAGCTGGATTCGAACCAGCGACCTTAGGCTTAGAAGTCCTCTGCTCTATCCAGCTGAGCTATCAGGGCGTATAAACATCCTTAATTATACCCGTTCGCCTCTCTGTAAGCAAAAGAAAACACCAATCACATGATTGGTGTCTACTCTTGGGGCGAATGAAGGGAATTGAACCCTCGGCCTTCGGAACCACAACCCGACGCTCTAACCAACTGAGCTACATCCGCCATATCTTGTAAAACACTACTTGTATTCAGTTGGCCAGAGCGTGCGCCAGAATTATGATTCTACTCGCCATTCGACTCGGACAGCAACTGAGCTACATCCGCCATATTTTATATACAACAAAAGGTAGTATACCAGATACGGCACATATTTTCTAGTGGCTTAGCTGTAGGGATTGTAGTTACGACCAGCAGGCTCCTGAAATGTATGTCCACTAGGCGCGTCTTGCTGCGCATTAAAGGCCTGGCGGTCTCGTCCAGATGCAGCTATGCCCTTGCGGTCGCCTTTGTCTTGAGGCTTACGTCGCCCAAACCGTTCTTCTCGTAGTTCTCGCTCTTCGCGACTTTTTAGCGTCAGCTCACGGCGCAGCTCTTTGTCATTGCCGATACCACCCGCAAGTGAGCTACTATACCGCAGTGCCTGCTCGCCACCCACAGTATCAAGGATATGCTCACGTTCAGCTGCACGCTGCAGCAGCTCCTGGTGTATTTGCTCACCAGTGAGGGATGCATCTCTGCCTCCAACCAACTGCCGCCTGTAGCAGCTGCGCTGCTGTTGGCTGTGCATATGCGCTTTTGCTACCACCATCATCAGTAGCACCGCGATTCGCATCGGCTTCCGCATCTCTCATAATTTGTGTCATATCACTCATGTGCCCCCCCCTTACGCCGCAATCCTAATGATCATGCTCGGCAGCTTCTGCTTCTGTTTTTGTCTTGTGCACAGTACCGTGTGGATGTTCGCTCGGCGCATAGATAGAGTAGACCTTGAGTGGTGCATCACCCGTATTTGTGACATTGTGCCACCTACCAGCAGGAACAAAGATTGCAAAATCGTCCTCGACAGTTGCTTCGAAATCTAGATTGTCTTCACTCGCACCCATCTGTACAAATCCCACACCAGATTCTACGCGAAGAAATTGATCATGGTCGTCATGCACTTCTAGTCCAATGTCGTCACCTGGCTGAATAGACATGACAGTCAGCTGCATCTGCGTACCCGTCCAAAGCGCCGTACGAAATGTTTCGTTTTGCACTGTTGCTTCTTCGATATTTACTACATAAGGATTCGGTCCGTTATCCGCCATTTTTCTACTCCTTCTATTTTACCAGCTTAGTCTCTTTCTATTATACCATTTTTACGGTATAATCCATATTGCACGCGGGAGTCGTATAACGGCTAATATGCCTGCCTTCCAAGCAAGCGATGGGGGTTCGATTCCCCCCTCCCGCACCAAAATGGAACAAATCAAAGATTTCATAATGAAATCTTTTTTTGAATTACATAGAAGTATAGTTCTTTAATATGCCATACAGATAATCATTAGAATCATGATACACTTTCTGTATGGATTTCGACGAAAAACAAAAATATAAACCAAAAAGTAACACCAAAAAGATCTTAATTTTCTTAGTTATTCTATTTCTAAGCCCAGTGCTAATCTTGCCGCTTTGGTACTTTGCCTATTCTGGATTTAACATTTCGCCTTTTCTTCCCCAAGATGCAATGGCTCTTTCGTATCTTGAAAAAAGGTATGGGCAAGAGTTCCAAATAATTCGATCTAGGAGCGGAGATTCATTGGGCAGTAGTATCAACTATAGAAAGGTAGCTGCACCAAAATCTGATTTCTCACAAGAATTTAACATTTATAAATGCTTAGCACGATGTTCCACAGGGGATAGCTCAGAGTACACAGACTCGTACCCAAGCGCAGTATATGACAGCGAGTTGACCAAAGATGTCCAAAACCGCACAGTAGATTTCGGGCTAACCGACAAAGCAAGTATCAGTATTGGCGTCTGGGTGAAGAACTATAAAAAGACCGATGTCGACATATTTAAGCCAGGTTCAAAAGAGCTTCTCTCTGTCATGGATCTCCCACGTAAGTACGATGAACAACGTAATGGTATTGGTTTTAGCGTGGGCATTAAAACTACAAAAGAGAATCCTACTCAAGAAGACTTTGAGCGTTACGCGACATCTATTGCACATATCCGCGATTACTATTGGGAAAAGGGTATGTCTACAACATTTACATATACTATCGACACTGGAGAGGAAGCTGAGGATAGCAATAGTAAATACTACCGCTACTACGTTTACACCTATAAAACCGATAGCTACGAAAAACGCGAAGAACAAAGTGCCAAGTCAATTTCTACACAATTCGTCAAAGAAAAACAAACAAAAAGAGTTGAATAGCAAGCGTCACTAGTACGCACCATTTTTATCTCATTCTTTGTTATAGCAATACTAATTTTTCCTCTATTATCCCCTCAATTTGACATACTTTCATAATAATTCTAGAAAAATATCAAATACTATGCTATACTAGTGCACGTGAACCCACAACCTCAGCTGAGTGATTTAGGGCAAATACTTGTCGACTCACTCACAAAAATTGATTCATATGAGTCTTCTCTAGCAGCCGCTAGAGACAAAGAAACAATTCATATCCCAACTGTCGGGAGTACTCTTTCGACTGCCTACGAGCAGCTTCGCAATGCATCCGAATATGCCGAGGATAACTTACTACGTCAGCGTGCAATTCGACGTTATTTCAAACGTACACTTTCTTTTCATGAGCACACCAAAACTGCTCCGCTGGCCGAAGAGCTCGTTACAGAGCTAACCCAGGCTGAGTACCTACCCAACAACCACACCACCAAGCACGATATCAAAACCATCTCGGATCACATTAAACGCTACTATAATGCATACTGGCAATACACCAAGATCGAGGGAAATAGCCAAAAACGTGAACAATTCCAAAAGTGGATTCTTGATGTGCTAAGTGTTCGCTGTGAACAAGCGCTTCAAAGCAATGTACGTCAACTGTCATTTGTACATTTTGCCTACACCTACCTCCAACCACAGCTCGACATAGTGAGCCTCATACAGGCTGGCGAACATATCGACCCTCAAGATTACTCAATCGTTCTCTACATTGCCATCCAACGCGCCATCCTGAAGGCAGACGAAGCATCTGTGCGTGCAGCGCTACTAGATAGCTATCGCCAAGATATCGGTCTAATCCATAACTTCGAGGCATTCAATGCTAAGTTTGATGTACTATTTGACAGTAAAACCGTCGCGTATGTAAGTAGGATTGTCGGCAAAAACGGCGCTACTCTGCGCATGATTTATAGCGGGTTCTATGCACAGGATGCACCGCTCGGTCCAAAATCTCTCCAATCGGAAGATACGTTTGACTACCAAATGCGCCAACACATCGAACAAGAATATGCCGCACTCAACAAGCGACTCGACAAGGGTATTGTTCGCAGTATCGCGTTTCTTATCATCACAAAGAGCCTCATTGGGCTCGGTATCGAGCTTCCATATGACATACTTGTCGAAGGTCATATATTGTGGCTACCCCTCATACTAAACCTCTTCTTCCCGGCAGTGTTTATTGCGTTGTCCCGTCTCACGCTCAGTACTCCCACAAGCCGCAATACCGACACAATCATACAGCATACATCAAGCATGCTGTATGCAGACGGCAACCTCAAGACATATGCAATTCGTGTGCCAAAATCATCACCATCCATTGGCTTCAATGCCGCCTATGCAATGATGTTTATGATGATTTTTGCTGGGCTGTCCTATATCCTCTTCCGGCTGCAGTTCAACATCGTCCAGGGTGTGATATTCTTTGTCTTCCTTTCGACAGCAAGCTTCCTGGCATTTCGCTTGTCAAACCAGATACGTGAGATTGAGGCAATACACTTGTCACAAGGCTCGCTCGCACTACTACGCGACATTCTCTATATGCCGTTTATCTATGTCGGGCAACAGATCTCGTATCGTTATAGTCGTGTCAACATTGTTGCCGCAGTGCTCGATATCCTCATAGAGCTTCCACTCAAGACCGTCCTACGACTTGCTCGTCAGTGGACACAATTTCTCAACTCCAAAAAAGACGAACTTATCTAGCAAACTAGTCTTCAAGCGAGCGGAAGATAATGTTATTGGTAAGGAAGAAGTCGTCGTGGCTCTGTAGCTTTCGATCGTCGTCCCAGCAGTTGATCGAGCCAGACATACCAGCCAAGATATTACATGCCATGGTATAGGCACGGAAATTTTTAAGCATCTCTGCGTACGTACCCGACTCATCCACACAACGCTTGCCTGTATACCAATCCTGATCCTCGGGCGCGCCCCAACCAAGTGCGAAGTAGCTATCTGGCGTCTTGGTAGCATCTGGCTTTTCTTCGCGTATCATCGCAGACATGAAGCTCGTGTCTTCGCCCCAATCTTCATTGTCTGCTAGAGTTGTATCTGCTGGCTCGACAACCATACCAGTACTGCCCCATGGGTCATGACGATCCACACAGTATTCTAAAAATTTAGCGTATTCGGTATATTTGTTGGGCTTGCCTGTTTTTTGATCAATATATGGCTTACTACGGCCTTCGTTGGCTTGCTTTTGCATACGCCCGCCGTTGTCGGGATCTGCACCGGTATCACGAGTGATTGTTTTGGCGTTTTCCGGATGCGCTTTTGTCATATAGGCGATCACTGCATTGAGGTCTGCGTTGAGTTCCGCTGTGCTCATCGAATAACGTATATTGCACGCCATGTCTGGTGTAATATACTCATCGAACTCACCAAGCGAGCCGATATTACATTTAGACGCAGGTCGCAAGCGTGATACATCAAAATGCACAGGCTGCGTAGAAACGGCATTCGCGCTATGACCAAGCACCGTTGCAAACGACTTAGGTAGTGTCGAGAACAGCGCACTAGCATTTGCACTTAACGAACTACCAAGCTGCGTACCCATGGGAGCGATCTTTTGGACAATCTGCCCAAAAAAAGTATATGGATTGGTAGCATCCCACGGTGTTGCACGTGCAAGCTGACGACGACTATCTGCTTGGGATTGCTGCTGCTCATAGGCAAGTTTTGTGTATTCAGCAAAGGTTTTGGCGCTTGCCGGGCGCATGCCAAGCGACTGTGCGCGATCACCTAGTATGATACCCGCACCTGCGAATATAGTGTTTTGAGCGTCGACACCAGATCGTGTCGAGGTATACTCTGCAGCAGCCATCCTAGCTGCGTTGCTAAGGCGTGACGTCCATATAGCTGCCGCAACCGGTGTACGAGACGCGTTCGCAACGAGCTCAACCACGGCTTTAACTGAGCCAGAGCAGGTCTTTTCTATAGGCTCTTTCATACCCGCCACTGCAGAACCGGCCACAGTGCTGATATGATTCGCCAGTGGCACAGAAGCCGGAGCCCAACAGCGCCCAGACTGCTCTTGGCTTATCTGCTTTCCTGCCATACCCTCTGCACACATGCCACGAGGTGTACGATCGGTAGCAGCGGATGGTACGATACCAATGAGTGCAGCCTTGAGCCAGTCAGACGATGGCAGAGCCGGCGAACCGCCAAGCCGTAACATACCTAAGAACCTATCTAGAGATGATATTGCAATCGCACTTACATCTTCCGGCTTGGTACCCATTGCTGGCACGGTATAGCTGTCGGCATCCATGGCAGTGTTTCCGTTTTTATCGCGTGTCATAAGTCGCGATGCGAGTGTTTCCGAGGCACGTGAATTATCTACGCCATTGTTGGATTTGATGTCGTCGGCCAACGATAGATAGTTCATAGCAAACCTTGCAACAGTGGTTGTGTAGGCTTTTTTGAGGGAGTTTTCAGCAAGTTGACCATAGGTCGCATAAGCGCATGCTAGTGATAGGTGAGTATTGGCTTTTTCGGTAAGATTGAGAGGTATATTAACAAGCCACTCCTCGTTCATATCTGCAAGCGACCCCAAACTATAGGTACCACGACCATTGGCGTCAATCGAATCATCATTGTCTCCTACGCCAGAACCGACGTACCTAGGGTCGCCGATCTTTACGCGCTCATCAAAATCTTTTGCAAATTTTTCTGCGGTGTTGATATTTTGCAGCTGGTTTCCTTGTCGCAACCCAAATCGATACCATAGCCTATGATAAAACTTCTGATCGTGAAATACGCCCACGCGTGAGCTGTAGACTCTGTCTAGCATATCGTTTGCACTATAATTTTTGCGCAGTTCAGATAACGATCTTGCATCTCGCGGCGACCCCAAATTATTTGGTAACTGAAGCGACGCGACACTGTAACGACCTGTTTGCTTGTTTTCGGTAGCAGCCACTGTATAGCCGTAGCGCTCAAATCGCTCCTTGAGCATGGCGCTCATAGTCTTAAACTTACAATCAATAGACTCTTGGCCGCAACCTCCGGCCAACTGCATACCCAAAACTTTGTCGGTATAGGTATGATACGCAAGAAATCCGTCGTTGAGGTCGTTGACCAATTGTTCTTTGTTGTTGATAAGTAGTATCATAGGTGACACAAAAAACAATCCCACTATCGCCACAATAAACAATGTACAAACAAAGAGTGTCGAGCTCTTTGCGCCTCTACGTAACTGACGAGTGTAGCGCTCCTCTGTATCGGTCTTCGTTTTGTGTTCGCCGTCCGATTCTATAGATGCATCTCCAGTTGCAACGCTCTGATCTTCTAGCTGCTTGAGACCACTATACATCTGCTGCATATCAGAACGATTGGCATTTTCCACCTCTTCGTCTCTGGTTTGCGACAGACTATTTTTGTCTGCCATGGACTATTGCCCTCCGGGCTGCGTATCATTGGGGGTATCTTGCTGGGTAGCAGTGCCGAGCATATCATCGTCTGGCGTCAGTGCACCTTGTGAGTCTGCCATGTATTTAGCTGCCCTAGTTTTGGCAAGTAGCTCATTGCTACCCTGTACTGGTCGACGTGCCACAAAGCCTGTGCCATTTGCCGCTGCGTTTTCTCCTGTTACTCCAGCTGTGGTGTTTCCAGCACCAGGAGCCTGCCCTCCCTGTACAACAATAACTTGCGCACCCTGGGTTTGACTCGCAGGCGGACGATATGAATCGCTCTGCTGGTTTGCACCCGAGCCATTATTGCCACCACCACCTGATGAGCCGCCACCTGATGACTTCTTATCCTCTTTGTTCTCCTTGTAGTCGTATTTATCCTTAGACTTTCCATCATCAGTCGCAATAGCAAGCGCACCTATAGATGTCGCTCCACCCTTGCCTAGACTTTCTAGTAGATACGCCTCAGACGCCTTGAGCTCAATTCCTTCGTAGCTATTGATATTGAGGCCGCCATCACCAATATCACCCATCTTGTCTTGGTATTTTTGAAGTGCCTGTGCATACATTTCTTGCGGTGATAGCCCACTGTCACCACTACGCATTTGATTGAGCCGTTGTTGTACCTGTTCGTCGAAATGCGCCTGTTCTGGCGACTTGGTCTGGTTTTTACCGCGACCACGTATCCCTACTCTACCTAGCAGTGAGCCTGCACTTTCACCATTGCTGGCTACGTTGAGCTGCTGCAGGCGATTAATGCCGCGCAGCATCATAGATTTCTTGCTCATATCCATCGCAGCTTGTTCACGTTTTTTGGTGTCTTCGGTGCGTTCGCGAGACGAGCGACGTGAGCCCTGCTGGGACATCTTGGCGCCTGCAGCATCGAGCGCACCCATAGCACCTCGAAATGCATACCACGTACCCACTAGTGGTAGCACAGCTGCACCAGCTGCCACCAGGTATAAAGTGGCACTTTGCTCTCCACCCGTGGAGGTACTGATGTATATCTTGTCATCTTTGACGCTATAGTCGTTTGCGCCAATTTTGAGTATAGATGCACTCACTATCTGTCCAGCGCCCGTGAGAAACGCGATAACCGGAAACAGCATCAGCGTAACGATAAACATACGAAGCCACTTCGAGAAGTAGTCCGAGGTGCCAGGCAGTAGATAGAGCGCAAACGCGATTGGCGAAAACAGCACCAAGGCTACTACAAGTGTTTTACGTATGATAAGCACCACAATGAGAATGGAACAAATAATAGCCGCAGGCATCACTACCGCAACCAGAGGCGCCAACAGCTGCCATGCAATCGCGTCCTTGCTCATGACATTGGCCGCTACCGAAGACAATATCAGCTCACTTTCACCTGGCTTGGTAATTGGCATAGCCGAGGGTCCAATTTGCTTTGCGACAGCTGTAAGCTGCGTCTGGACTGTCGAGCCGATTACGTTGGTCACATCTACAAAGACCTGACAGATGTAGAACGACACTTGAATAAGTATCACAGCCACGACAAGACGCGGTGCAATACGTTTGAGGTTATAGTTGCCCACCCCTCGACCTGTGATAAAGCTATATATGATAACAAGCAATATGAGAATGAATAGTACGTTTGCAACATTACGTACTACAGCCACAGCCTGAGCTGCGCCACTGCCAGGCTTGAAAATACCTATCTCAAACTGCGCTAACGTTTGGGTTATGAAACTAAAAGCATAATCGGCAGCTTTTGCTGTTGCCACTATGACAGGGCAGAGAATCCAGCCCACATTTTCATAGGCACACGACGACACCGAGGTCTGAGAGCCCGAGCCACCAGGATTGACAATATTATCAAGAATGTTCGCTCGCGCTGGCGCCACACTACCAGGCATTATCACTGCCGCAATGAGGCTCATAGTTGCAACAAGACCTATCGCCCAGCGTTTGAGTTTCATGCCTCGCCCCCATTATCGGCTTGATGCAACTCAACACCAAGAATAGTCTGCACTTGGTCGAGTGAGATATTCATTACTGTTCCTGGTATCACGTTGCCCCCCAACATTTCTTTTGCGACTGTGTTTTCGATTGCCCGCTGGACGACGCGCCGCATAGGTCGCGCCCCTAGTCGGGGATCGTAGCCTTTATCTACTAAATACATTTTAGCATCTTCTGCCACTTCCACCGATACTTTTTGTAATGATAATGTTTTGTTGACGCTTGCAATCATGAGGTCAATGACTTCCACTAGGTGTTCTTTGCTCAGTGGAGTAAATGTTACGATTTCGTCAAAGCGATTTAAGAACTCCGGCTTAAACTGATTACTACTGATGAGTTCGTCCAGAAATTGTTCTTCGAACTGATCTGGTGACTGCCCGGCCGAGATGTATTCGCGGATCTTGTCAGCACCAGCATTACTGGTGGCAATGACAATAGCGTCGCGAAAACTCACCTCGCGATTTTTAATATCACGCAAAATACCTTCATCGAGTAGCTGGAGTAGGGTAGTCAGTACATTTGGATGCGCTTTTTCGATCTCGTCGAGCAAAATGACGCTAAATGGCTGTTTCATCACCTGTGCAGTGAGGCTATTTGGATCGTCAGCGCCATCAGCGATAAGTCGAGAAACATCGTCGAGTGTCACATACTCATTGAGGTCGAGTCGTACAATCCTATCTTCACCGTCAAAATACACATCTGCCAGTGCCTTGGCAAGCTCTGTTTTACCAACACCAGTCGGGCCAAGAAACAGGAATGTACCGATCGGCCTGTCTTGATTACGTACGCCTGCACGTGCACGACGCAGCGCATCACTCACCACCCGCACAGCTCGCTCTTGATTTACCATGCGTTCGTGGATTTTATCCTCTAGATTGAGTAGTGTTTCGCGCTCCTCGCTTGCGTTCGCTACGCCTACTTTGACGTTCATTGTTTGCTCAATGGCCTGCTGGATAGAGTTAGCTGTGACACGTTTGCCAGATTCACTATAGCTAGCGGCTGTCTCTAGTAACTTGAGCGCTCGCCCAGGCATCTCTAGATCATAGACATATCGCTCGCTCAGCCGATACGCTTCAGCTAATGATTGGTACATATAGGTCACCTTGCGCTGGTATTCTGTCATAATCAGCTTATCTTGCATCACAGTAATCGTATCTTCGCGCGAAGCGGGAGCCAGAGGAATACGATTGAGTGCATTGATTAACCCAGGGTTACGCTGACCAATTTGTAGCAAACGCTGTTCGTCCATCGTGAGGATGATACGTAAATTACCCGCTTCAAGAATAGGGAGTAGTACATTAGTTAGGTCGACAGAACCCACACCCTCCTCAAAAAATAGCTGTGCGTTGTCGAGACATATAATGATATTTTTGGCACGATAGGCTTCATTA
The DNA here is from genome assembly GCA_964593465.1 of uncultured Candidatus Saccharibacteria bacterium. Classification (GTDB taxonomy): domain Bacteria; phylum Patescibacteriota; class Saccharimonadia; order Saccharimonadales; family Saccharimonadaceae; genus Mycosynbacter. The sequence continues at coordinate 38,464 of CAZQJY010000007.1, read as the reverse complement.
AGTACTCGCATCACTAAACCTTCTAGCTCACCCCTACCAGGCGCAGCCGAGATGAGTGCTGCCGAATCCAACAAAAACACCTGCCGAAACTTGAGACTAGAGGGGATATCGGCATCGGCATCAAGCAAGCGATCGGCAAATGCATGAAGTAGTGTTGTCTTGCCAACACCTTCCGGCCCAACAATAGCAGCATTTTGGCGACCATTTGAGCCCAGCGCATCAATAAGCTGATTGAGCGCCTTGATGTGACTACCTAGCTCAACAGTAAATGCCCCGCCAGCGCTCTCGCTCAGATTCACACCAAAACGCTTAAGCAGCGGCACATAGCCAAACGACCAGTCGCGCGCTATACCACCGGTACGCTTTCGCACAGCATGCTTGCGAATGAGCTGCTGGATATGATTGTACCACTGTATACCAGCCACAAGATCATCAAGCTCTAGGTGCATCTGTGCGAGCAACGAATCATAATCTGGAAACTGCTGTACTAGTGCTACAGCAAGCACACCACCATGCATTAGTTCGCTGCCTGTCACCTGTTGGATATCGCGTGCGTCGGTCCACAAATCATCTGTCAGCTTGATGTCATCGCTCGCAATATTTATCAAAAAGTTTGCCGTAACACCAAACCGTACCGCCATAAACTGCCCTGCTTGCGACCTACCCACAAGCTCTGCAACCTGCTTGGGTGACGCGTTGTCTGGCAGACCCGCCAAGATAGATGCTTCTAGCCAAGCATCGACCGTCTGGCCTTTCTTATCCGGAGCGAGCTTTTCTAGGTCGCCATGATACCATTCCACGCACATTGCAGGTAGTGCAGCCAATCCAAACACCACCCAACCCACTGGCATTCCGACAGCCAGGAGTGCGACACCGCCTAATCCTAGTACAATCGCAGAAAATGTGAGCAACATGACAATTGGTTTACTAAGTATATTTGCTACGCGTGCCTTTGACGCGCGCTCACTTGATAGGTTGATACCTAGAACTGCCATGGCACCCACCCACTAGACATTAATACAAAACCTACAATAGGCAGTAGCGGTACTACCGCCCACACGCCTAGAGCAACTATACCCAGCAATGCTTGTAGCGTAATGGTCACAACACCAAAAATCAGTACTGTTGTGCGAATCATCGCACCAATACACCTGGATATAAGACGTCCAACAAATGCTTGCATCTTAACCGAAAGTGGTCCATCGACAGACCCTGCACCGTCTTGGCGAAACAAAGAGAACAGCGTACGAATAAGTAGCCCGACAGAGAAATAGTCCATCGTACTATCCAGCCGATCCATAATCATACGAGCACGCTGGCTCCAGCCTATCGTATACCACCACCTGAGCAGGCCCACTATAAACATAACCTTTATTATATCGTAGTATCTCTATAATTCCACCTATAAAATCGCCTGTTTTTTAGCAGCCAAAATTGCTACACTAAGACTAATGACCAAACCTCATATAGCTACCCTTGGCAAAGTTGTTCGTCACGTCACACGTTTGCGTGGTGGTGGCTCAGCTTTTCCGGGTCTGGTAATCGAAAAGATCGACCCACACTTCACCCGCGACGTACTTGGTTCACTCCCACACGGGGTGGTTGTCGTGAGTGGCACTAATGGCAAAACAACAACAACCAAAATGACCGTCGAGCTACTCGAAAGCCAGGGCTTCAAGGTATTCACCAACCGCACCGGTAGCAATTTTGCCCGCGGTGTCACAGCTGCAATTTTGTCTGAGATTGACTACAAAGGCAAGCTCAATGCAGACATTGCTGTGCTGGAGCTTGATGAAGCCCACGCAGTCAAATTCGTCGATGTAGTGCCGCCACGCTATAGCCTGCTACTCAATGTCATGCGCGACCAGCTCGATAGGTTTGGTGAAATCGACACTACCGCAGGTATGCTGGCACATATCGCGCAAGCTACGACTGATACTGTAGTACTCAACTGCGAAGACCCACGTGTGGCACGTATAGCCGAGGACCTACCAAGTAGTGTAAACTGTGATTTTTTTGGCCTCGCACCCAAACTACGTAGCCAGTTCCCTACAGACGACGAATTACATACGTCTACTACTAGTAAATCGTCGCAAACTGCTAGTGTGGTGTTACAAAAATTCGCTGGCAACCATGCAACCTTTACCATCGACTCCCTTGAGGTAGCAGTGCCGCTCAAGCTGCGCGGTGTATACAATATTTACAATGCCGCTGCTGCACTCGCACTTACGCGCGCTATCGCTGGCGAACACTACAATCAAGATGCGCTACTAGCAGCGCTCAGCAACGTTGAGCCCGCGTTCGGTCGCGGTGAATCACTAATTCTTGATGGCCAGCCAATTGAGCTAGTACTTGTCAAAAACCCAAGTGGATTTCGCCTCGCACTCACCTCGTTTGCACCTGCTGGCGTTGCTACCATGATAGCCATTAACGACAACTATGCCGACGGTCGCGACATGAGCTGGCTATGGGATGTAGATTTTGACTCACTACAAACAGACGGCGTAAACATAGTGAGTGGCATGCGTGCCTACGATATGGCGCTTCGCCTGCAATATGACAATATTACACCCCGCTTTGTCGATACTGATTTAGAAAAATCCCTTACCGAGCTACGTATCAAGTATCCAGATCAGCCAAAGCGCATCTACTGTACCTACACCGCTATGCTCAAACTTCGAGAGCTGCTTGGCAAAATAACAGATGTGGAGAAAGTCCTATGAGTCAAAAAAAATCACTCACCATCATGCAGCTCTACCCAGATGACATGAATATCTACGGCGATTGGGGCAACGTACTCACGGTGCTTCAGCGTGCCAAATGGCACGGCCTCGAAACCAAGCTCATCAATTATAATGTAGGCGACGAATTCCCGCACGAGGCCGACATTATCATTGGCGGTGGCGGGCAAGATAGCGGGCAGCTCAAAGTGCAGGCGGATTTACAAAAAATCGCTCCTCAGCTGCGCAAACTAGCCGAAAACGACACACCGATGCTGATGATTTGCGGACTCTACCAACTATTTGGACGATTTTTCAAAACCAACAAAGGTGAGATTATCGAAGGTATCGGCATTTTTGATGCCGAAACACACGCAGGGCCAGAGCGACTTATCGGCAACATTGTCACGCGCAGCGAACAATTTGGCGACATCATCGGTTACGAAAATCACAGCGGCCAGACATTTCTAGGCAATAGCGCACAGCCGCTCGGCACAGTCGTGCGCGGCGCAGGCAACAACGGCCAAGACGACACCGAAGGCTGCATCTACCATAGCATCATCGGCACGTATCTCCATGGCTCACTTTTGCCGAAAAATCCAGCCATTGCCGACTTTTTAATAGAGCGGGCTGCTCAGAGAAAGTTTGGCCAATTCACACCGACTGCCATCAAAGATCACTTTGCTACAAAAGCACGCGAAATCGCCGCAAAACGCCCACGATAGCTATTTTGTTTGCAGCTTTTTGAGCTCTGCAACTACTTGACCGCCATGTCCCAGCGGCGTCACGCGACCATAGGCTTTGACAACTTGCCCATTCGGATCGATGATAAATGTTTTGCGCAAAATACCTTCTTTGCCAAACATCTTTTTGCCCCATGCGCCGTACGCATCGATAACGACGCCCTCTGGATCGCTGAGTAGCGTAAAATTGAGGTTGTATTTTGTCTTAAATTTTTCGTGCGCGCTGGCTTCGTCTTTGCTCACGCCCACCACTTGCGCACCCAAGTCGGTTAGCTCGTCGCGCGCATCGCGCAAACTACATGCTTCTGTTGTGCAGCCTGGCGTGTCGTCTTTTGGATAGAAATACAGTACAAGCCACTGGCCTGCAAAATCTGCAAGGCTATGCGAGTTGCCATTTTCGTCTGTGAGTGCAAAATCTGGTGCTGGATAAGGAACTTGTTTCATACTACCAGTATACCTCCTTAACCAAAATCTCAGCAACACTGGTATAATATACAGCAGTGAAACCTGCAGAAAAACGCCGAATCTACGAATTTGATCTGCTTCGTGGACTGTTTATCGTCATAATCATCATAGATCATTTGCAGTTTTGGCCTAGTCCGCTCAGCTACTTTACGGGCGAAGGTCGACTTTGGGTATCAGCCGCCGAAGGCTTTTTTCTAATATCCGGCCTACTCGTAGGCTATATTCGCGCCTACAAAGACCGCCATAAACCCTTACTAACTATTTCCAAAAATCTCCTCAGGCGTGCGTTCACTCTCTACATTTGGGGCGTCGGCATCACCTTTGCCGTCACAGGGCTTACCCTCTTCATCGGTGCACATGAACTCCTACCAAAACTTCCTCCACCCGAACAGCTCGCCTCGCCACTCAGCTTCATCACTGCCGTCCTAACGATGAACTTCTTCAATGATTGGATTTACTTCTTGCGTATGTATGCCATTATGCTCGCTGCCACGCCTCTTTTTCTATGGATGCTGCGCCATAACCATGAACGAGTGGTTATCGTGCTTATGCTTGCGCTCTATATCGTAGGCTTTGTCGTGCCAGAAACTACACTACAATGGCAAGTATTGTTCTTTGGCGCGGCACTGCTCGGCTACAAGCTGGAAGCCATAGGTGCGTGGCTAGGCGAACGGCCAGTTATAAAACACACAGCGACAATTGCACTTGGTGTAACCACATTTGTCACTATGTCGCTCAGCTACTTTTTCGTACTTAGCTGGGGACTTGTCGAAAACCCTAATTGGCACCTTATGGACCGTGATCAGTATGTTGCAATCCGGACAGTTATCGATCCATGGTTTAGTGGCAGCCCCATGGCACCAGGACGTATCTTGCTATCGTTCCTGTGGATGGGCGGCTTGTTTATGTTTGTACACGCATTGCGCCGCTATGTCATGCGCTTTTTTGGCTGGCTCCTTATCCCATTGGGCGGCAGGTCACTATCCGCCTACTGTCTGCAAGCGCTTTTACTTCCTGTCATCGTATTAACAATCCCAATTGGCGGGTGGCTCTACAATACCGCTGTAGCGTTAGGTATCGTGCTTCTGTGTTGGTGGCTGCTACGCATACCGTTTATCAAACGCATCCTACCCGTGTAAGTACCAATAGCCAGCACAACGCCAATAGCACTCACAATCTGTGCAGTAAGCAATAAATCCATAACCACTCAGATATAACATGAGACACTAGTCAAAAGAGATGATATTTGCTACAATAACACATGCATCTATCGGGGTGTGGCGCAGTTGGCTAGCGCGCGCGGTTTGGGACCGTGAGGTCGAAGGTTCGAGTCCTTTCACCCCGACCAAGAAAATATCCGCCCATTTGGGCGGATATTTTCTTGTTTCAGTTGCCCGGAAATTTGTTCCTCGACTTTTAACAAAGTAAGAAATATCTAAGGTGCGGTATAAAAATAAGACAGGATTTGTTTATTCCGACCATACATTTTTCATACAATATACATTACGTTGCAATAAAAACAACTGTAGTGTTTTCCTCTATAAATCCACATGTAGTGTGCCAAATATATTGACACACGCTAGCTTGTCACTTATGCTTGTACTTGTGTTTTTTGCAAAGACTGTAAGCAAAAACACCATAATTGTGTGCTAACATATTTAGCCGTTACACACACTCAGAAGGAGAAATATATGACAATCAAACAAAGCCTGGCGGCTATTGCCGCAGCTTTTTCGGTAGTGCTTTTACTCGCCCCAAGTGCCCATGCCGAAGAAAAAACAACCGATAAAAAAGAGGAGTCAAAACAAACAACTGTCACCGTACAGGCTGGCGACACACTCACCAGTATCGCCGAAGCGCATGGTGTCACCTATGTGCAACTCTACAATGCCAATGCAGCACTCGCAAACCCAGACCTGATTGACGTTGGTAACGAAATCCGCATTCCCAAAACTGATGAAGAACTACCAGATCGCTACAGCGAATTTGCTGCTCAGCAAGCCGCAGCAGCGCCTGTCTACGCAGCATCCACAGCAGACTACGCACCCGTATACTCACAAACCTACACACCAGGTGCGCAGGCAGTCTACGCAACCGACAGCAACGGCAACACATATTTCAAGGGCTATTGCACCTGGTATGCAAAAGAGCGCCGCCCAGATCTACCAAATAGGTTGGGCAATGGTGGGCAATGGGTTGCCAATGCAGCTGCTCAAGGCTATGCCACAGGCTCAAAGCCACAAGTCGGTGCGATTGCCGAAACATCTGGTCACGTCACCTATGTAGAAGCGGTGCACGATGATGGCACTATCACTATTTCGGACATGAATGGTCGCGCTGGTTTTGGCAATGTCGGTACCCAACGCGTATCGGCAGGTAACTACCGATACATTTATTAAATCTCGATAGACAATAGATAGACAAAACCCGCTTATACTAAAGCGGGTTTTGTGTTGCTCGGGGATAAGCTACGGAGTACTCTACAATGACTATCCTATGCGTTGCTCAGTGTAGCCGCCTTGCTCGTCGCACGCCCAGGCAATTACCGCACCACCATAATTAGCAATGTCAGTAAGCACCGCGTCTTTAGACACAACACGCCACTCGCTAATTTCGTTTGTTTGCAGTGTGATGTGTGCGAGCAATTCATCACTGAGCAGCGTTTTGGCACGAAACATAAACTGATACGTATGCATCAGTTCGCTAATACGATCGACCATGAATGCAAACTCTACATCTTGCTCACTAAGTTCGATGCCTGCCTCTTCTTGCAGTTCGCGCAGACCCGCCTGCAATGGCGTCTGCTCATCCTCAACCCAACCACCAGGAAACGACCAGTATGGCTTGTAGTGTGCTTTAAGTAGCAAGGCATCACCTGCAGCATTTTCGAGGATTACACCTGCACTCGATGGCCTGGCAACGCGTGTCGCCAAGAACTCTTTGACTTTGTCGCGCTCATAGAGCGAACCGTTACTTGGCGAACTCAATGGCACGCGTCTCGCGGATTACGTTGACTTTGATGGTGCCAGGATACTGCATAGTACTTTCTATCTTAGTTGCGATATCACGAGCAAGCTTGATAGCACTGAGATCGTCGACCGTCTTGGGACTCACAATCACACGGACTTCGCGGCCAGCTGAGATAGCATAGGCCTTGTCAATACCTTTGAAGCTCGTGGCAACGTTTTCAAGGTCACGCATGCGTTCAGCAAAGTTTTCAGCACTAATATTACGTGCGCCTGGGCGAGCTGCGCTGGCTGCGTCAACTACGCGTACCACGAGCGCTTCCGGTGTAGTCGCTTCAATGTCGTCATGATGTGCTTCGATAGCATGCACGACTTCTTCTTTCATGCCATATTTACGTGCGAGTTCGGCACCAACATGGTGGTGCTTGCCCTCTACCTTATGTGATACGGCTTTGCCCACATCATGCAGAAGCGTTGCCATCTTCACAGTGCGTATGTCTGCACCAATCTCATCAGCAATCATACCTGCGATGAGTGCCATCTCAGTGCTATGTTTCAATACGTTTTGGCCGTAACTAGTACGGAATTTTAGCTCACCGAGCAGTCGTAGCATTTCTTTTGGTATACCCACCACACCCACTTCGCGAGCGGCATCTTCACCAGCTTGTTTGATCTCTTTGTCGATCTGTTTTTTAGCTTTTGCAACTACTTCTTCGATACGACCTGGGTGGATACGTCCGTCTTTCATGAGCATCTCCATCGTCACGCGTGCAATCTGGCGGCGAATTGGGTCAAAGCTACTAAGCACCACCATACCTGGTGTATCGTCTACTAATACATCTACACCTGTTTCACGCTGGATAGCCTGAATATTGCGACCTTCCTTACCGATGATACGACCTTTCATCTCATCATCTGTAAGCTTAAGTGCCGTCACGGTACGCTCAGCAGTCACTTCACTGCTCATACGTTCCATAGCAGTAAGTAGAATTGTTTGCGCACGCTCCTCGGCATCTTCTTGCGCATCGCTCTGTAGTTTGCTTACTAATCCGAGCAAGTCATTTTTGATATCACGCTCGGTCATCTCCATTAGCTTTTCCGCGGCATCTTCTTTTTTCAGCTTGGCGATTTTTTCTAGCTTTTCTTGCTGACGACCGCGAATCTCGCGAATCTCGCTCTTGAGTTTTTCGATTTCATCTTCGCCTGCGCGCAGTTTTTCGGCACGCTTATCAAGCTCATCGAGCTTGCGATCAAGACTTGTTTCGCGATCAAGTAGACGCTCTTCGGTCTTTTTGATCTCTTTACGAAGCGTGGCCTCTTCTTTTTTGGCAGCATCGGTAATCTCAATCGCTTTGTCTTGCGCCTTGAGTACAATACTATTTGCTTCTTTTTCGGCCTTGGCTACCGTATGCTCACTTGTACGTTTGGCTTTTGCCTTTTGGCTACGCTCATACCCAATAGCACCACCCGCGCCAAAAAGAACTCCTACCGCTGCGGCAAGAATCTCTATCATATATCCTTCCTTTCTCCTGCTGACCCCTGGTTACGGTGTCTTATGTCACTCGGAGTGGTTGCTGTAACCCTTTATCGGGCCCTGGTGCAGAAATCAGTTATTCAGTAAATCAATTGCTTTTAAAATAAATCAGAAGCTGATTCTATTGTAGCCCTCTTCCCTGCAAAAGTGCAAGGCTATTTACGTGGTGTCGTAATACGTGCCTCGCGTCCGTATTCCGGCAATACAATTCGGTCGTTTTCACCCGCAGCCAGCTTATCAAGCGCTACTGCCTGCCAATCATCGCCAATTGCGCCCACGATAGGTATATCTTTACTGTCAGCAATCGTATTCAGCGTTGTGATACCAATTCGCAGCCCTGTGAAGCTACCTGGCCCACGCAACACACCCATGCCCGAGAGCTCCGTAATAGTCATATTGTGTGCAGTGAGCGTATCAACAATAAATCTTAGTAGTCCTTTTGCCAATTCACGATCTGCCTGCCATGTATACTCATGTTGCTCACCCTCGTGTGTAAGTATAACTCGACATTCTGGAGTCGATGTATCAAGTAGTAGTATCACTCCATGCCCTCCATAAGCTTATTAGAAACTGCGCCGCTAGTATGCCACAAGACGTTCCGTGCATCTTCATCATCAGCTACTAATTCTATACGTAGTGTCACACGATCATCCGGCAACACCGATGCGACAGTCTCTGCCCACTCTATCACCACTACTGATTTGGGGTCTGCTAGTGACTCTGCAAGTTCATCGGCCATAATCCCCGCTTCGCCTAATCTATAAAAATCATAATGCACCAGTCGCAAACCATCTGCCGCTTTATACTCACGACTAATGGTAAAAGTAGGGCTTTGCACAGCATCTGTAACACCCATACCCTCAGCCAAGCCACGCGTAAATGTCGTCTTACCGGCGCCGACATCACCCACCAGTTCAAAGATTTCACCACCATGCAAAGAAGTAGCAATTTTACTGCCAAATGCCATCATGTCTTGGAGTGAACTAATTATCATTGAGACCTATTATAAGACGACACATTATACTAGTCAAAACAGCAGCAAATAGGTATACTAGAGCGTAAGCAATATGCATATTTCAGATACTACATTTCTGGCTATGGTGGGCATAGATAATGCGCTCAACCAAGAACAAATAGATGCTCTCAAAAAAGAGAGTGAGAAGACGCGTGTCCCTATGCAGACACTGGCGACAAAACACGAGCTCCTCACAGATGAGGCAATTACTAAACTTTTTGCCAGCTATACAAAGATACCTTACGTCGAACTCGACCCTAAAAAAATCCCTGACATTGCACTCAAGAAAATCCCTGAGCATATCGCCAAGCAATACAATGCCATCATTTTCCAAATTGATGATGATGGGTTGCTGCACCTCGCCATGGAAGATCCCGACGATGTCGAAGCAATTAGCTTTTTACAGAAACAGATTGGCACAAATACAAAAATCTACGTCTCACCCCACGAATCTATCATCAATGCACTAGATGCCTATCGCACCGATGTTGAAAGCGAGTTAGGTGAAGTTATCAGCATTCAGTCCGAAGACACCAAAAGCGAAGCTGTGCGAGATGAGGATGTGGCCGAAGACTCACCAATCGCCAAAACTGTTAACTTACTACTCGAATACGCTATACGCTCCGGCGCATCAGATATCCACATCGAGCCACGCGAAGGATTCATCCAAGTACGCTACCGTGTCGATGGTGTCCTCAAAGAAGTCAATCGCCTGCCAAAAAACATCTCTAACGCGCTTGTAAGCCGTGTCAAAATCCTCTCCAATCTCAAAATCGACGAACGACGCGTACCGCAAGACGGCCGCTTCAAGATAAAACTCGGTGGCAGGCAATTCGCATTTCGTGTTAGTACATTGCCTATCACTGATGGCGAGAAGATTGTCATGCGTGTACTCAACGAATCAAATGAGGCTCTGCCACTAGAAAAACTAGGTTACTGGGGCAAAGCTCTCGACACCATCAACGCTGCGCTCGAAGAGCCAAACGGTATGATTCTCGTCACAGGACCGACAGGTTCTGGTAAATCCACCAGCTTGTTTAGCGTATTAAGTCGCATGAACACACCAGACGTCAACATTTCTACCATCGAAGACCCTGTGGAGTACAAAATTCCTGGTGTCAATCAGACGCAGACCAATGCCAAGGCCGGTATGACTTTTGCCAGCGGCCTGCGCGCACTCCTACGTCAAGACCCAAATATCATTATGGTAGGTGAGATTCGTGACGGCGAAACTGCCAACTTGGGCGTGCAGGCCGCGCTCACCGGGCACTTGGTATTTAGCACACTTCACACCAACAACGCTGCCACCTGCTTACCACGTTTACTCGATATGGGTATTGAGCCATTCCTTATCGCCAGTACTGTCAAAGCTGTGGTGGGTCAGCGCCTCGTGCGTCGACTTCGCTACCAGACACGCGAGCAGTATGTACCAAGCGAAGAAGAGAAAAAATACGTCACAGGACTCTTCCACCTACGTGAAGGTCAGACATTCGCTCGCATCCACGAGCTCGAAAAGCAAGCCGTGGCCATGGGTATTGGTGGTGATGCACCACTTGCTACAGATGAAAATGGTATCAAGTTTTTATGGCGCGCCAAAGACGACGACAACGAAGATGGTGCACATGGCGGCTACAAAGGCCGCGTAGGCATCTATGAAGTACTTGGTATTTCGCTATCCGTCCAAAAAATGATCACTGCCAATGCCACTAGTAACGAAATCCAAGATGCTGCAATTGCCGAAGGAATGGTGACGATGCAGTCTGATGGTCTCATCAAAGCATTGCGCGGTGAAACAACTATAGAAGAAGTACTGAGAGTAACAAAGGAATAATATGACTGCTTTTAACTATACCGCCTCGCCATCGAATGACCCGACTAGAGTAGTTACGGGTACAATAGAAGTATCTTCCCGCGAAGAGGCTATTGCATCACTCGGCCGACAAAAACTCACTCCTATCACTGTCAAGGAAGCAAAAAAAGGCTTTAGTCTCAAGCTTGGTGGTGGCGTCAAATCTGACGAGCTTGTGATTTTTACGCGTCAACTCAGTGCAATGATTAGCGCAGGCGTACCGCTCCTGCGCTCACTTAACTCACTCGGAGAACATGCCGAAAATCCTGTATTTCAGAAGACTCTCAGTGCCATCACAACAGATATTGAAGGGGGAAGTGGCTTTGGAGATGCGCTAGCAAAACATCCCTCTGTATTCAGCGATGTCTATGTCAATATGGTGCGTGCCGGTGAGACAGCCGGTATCCTTGACGATATCCTCAAGCGTCTTGCTACGCAACAGGAGAAAAATGCTACTATTCGCAAAAAGGTTAAAAGTGCTATGTCATACCCAATGGTGCTTGTTGTCATTACTATAGGCGCGTTTTTTGGCCTCATGATTTTTGTTATCCCACAAATCGGCAAGATTATCACCGACCTAGGTGGACCAGATGCGGAGCTGCCAATGCTTACGCAGATCATGCTAGGCATTAGTGCGTTTTTGCTTGGCTATTGGTTTATATGGATTCCTGCCCTTGTAGGCGGCGTATTCGGGCTACTCCGTTATCTCAAGACTCCAGTGGGTAAGCGTAATTTTCACACAATTATCCTCAAAATACCACCCATTAATGGTATCGTCAAAAAAGTCGCCGTTGCCCGCTTTGCGCGCACCTATTCTTCACTCATCGGTGCTGGCGTGTCTGTTGTTGAAGCAATTACAGTCACCGCACGTGCAATCGGCAACGGTGTCTACGAAGACGCACTTATGCAGGCAGCAGATGCCGTCCAGAATGGTGAACCGCTTTCAAATATCATCGCCAAGCATGAGGACCTCTTCCCATCTATTCTCACACAGATGCTCTCTGTTGGTGAAGAAACCGGACAAACAGATCAAGTACTCATCAAAGTGGCCGATTTTTACGAAGAAGAAGTCGATGTTGCTATCGATGGTATCAGCTCTATCATTGAGCCAGTCATGATTGTGATGATGGGTTCGATGGTGGGACTTATTGCCGCCAGCGTCATGGGTCCTATTGCTAGTATTTCGCAGAATATTCAAGGGTAACTTAACACTAGTCATAACCATAAGCTTTATGCTATAGTGGTGTCAGAATAACATGGACAGCTCATGGGAAAACTTTTTTATAAAGACAAATCACTTATCGGCCTAGACATTAGCACCACCGAAATCAAGGTGATGTCTGTCAACCCCGAAAAACAGCTCGTCCTAGGTTATGGCGCTATTGATGTCGATGCCGCGAAAATGAACAAAATGTTCGAAAAGGGCGGTCCTTATCTCGAACAACAACTCAAATCCCTATTTTCTGACAAAATCATCGGTACAATCGGCAGCACCCAAGCAGTCATCAGCATCCCTACTTCCAAAACATACGCTCGTGCATTTACAGTACCCAAAACAGCCGAGAAAAACCTCCAAGAAGCAGTTGAGCTAGAGGTAGGTCAATACGTTCCTATCCCTCTCGCGCTACTTTATGTCGACTACGAAATCATCGAGCGATCCAATGATTCACTCACTATCATCATGGCCGCCGTACCGCAAGTAATGGTTGATAATGTACTTGCAGCCGCTCAATCTGTAGGACTTTCCGTTAATGCCATCGAGCCAGGTATCAACTCCATCGCACGCCTCCTGCAATCCACTGAAGGCGCAGAGCTACCAACTGTCGTTGTTGATATTGGTCCTGCCAACACGGATATTGCTGTACTCGACAAGGCAATTCGTGTCACTGGTGGCACAACTGTTGGCGGCAGCACATTCACACTCGATATCGCCAAAAAGCTAGGTGTCGCACTTGAAAACGCCCATCAACTCAAAGTGCTCAACGGTCTGAGTCCGGGCCCGCGTCAAAAAAAGATCACTGCCGCAGTCGAACCAAACCTACAGCATATCACATCAGAAATACGACGCGTCATGCGCTACTACAATGAGCGTATCTCCGGTGATCGCAAGCTAGAGCAACTACTCATTGTTGGCGGCGGCAGTAACATGCCTGGCATTGGCGAATACTTTACTAACGACCTACTTGTACCATCTCGCGTAGCAAGCCCCTGGCAAAGTTTGAATTTTGGCGAACTGCCAGAGCCAGCCAAGCAATTCCGTCCACGCTATATCACCGTTGCAGGACTCGCAGGACTTACTCATAAGGATATATGGTAGGTGCAAAAGTATGATTAATCTCCTTCCACCCCAAACCAGCAAACAACTCCGTGCATCAAGGCACAACTCTATTCTGATGACATACCTCATAGGTGCGAGTATTGTGCTCGGACTCATAGCAATGATCTATATCAGTATATACATCATGATGAAAACAACTGAAGCACAAAGCATTGCATCATCTGCCGCAAGCAAACAGAGGATTGCTCAGCTCAAACAGACAGAGGATGAAGCTAAACAGTACTCGAACAACCTGTCAACTGCAAAGGCTATTTTTGCTAGTCAACTATCGTATACTACTGCTCTCCACAAAATTGCCAGTGCCTTACCTGCAGGCACAGTTCTCGAATCACTTGACCTCAACTCCACAACAACAGCGCAGCCCATCACCCTCTCAATTGCCGCCAAGACCATGGAGGCCGCATTGGCTATTAAAGGCTCCTTAGAAAAGGCAGGTGTCGCATCGAACATCACGATTGTTAGTCTGCAAAGCCAACAGCCCAGCGATGATGTACCATCAGCCTATCCTGTACAGATTAGCCTAAGCCTTTCTCTAGAAAAAACCCTATTTACCTCCGAAGATAAGGAGGCTACGAAATGACGAACGTCCTACCAGGCAACCTTACAGCCACCAAGCTACGCATCGTACTGTTTGCGGCTGTCGTAGCCGTCGTACTACTACAAGTTGGCTTAATCTTTGCTGGACAGCACGTTATATCAAACTATGGCAAAGATGTGTCCTCCGCAGTATCAATTGCCTCATCCGATGAAAAGACACTTCACGAACTCGAGAACATCAATACTGTACTCAAAACACAACGTACGACAGTCGAAAAATCCCAAAAGATTATTGCCGATAAGTCCAATCCCTACCAATACCAAAATCAAATCATCAATGATATCACAGCCTATGCCAACAAAGCCGGTATCACAATCACAGGCTATGCCTTCGAAGACAATACGACCGCTGCACCCAATGGTGCTGCTACACCCAGCCAACCAGCAGCTGCCACAGGAACTCCTGCCGCTCAAGGTCCAGCCCTACCCTCTGGAGTTACTCCTCTCACTGTCACTATCGACCTTGGCGTAGGCGCATCCTATGAGTCTCTCTATACTTTCCTCGCGCTACTAGAGGGTAACCTCTTACACATGGAACTTCAGGGCCTTACATTGTCGCGCTCCACTGGTCAAGATGGCGCTAGCGGCGTTGCCCCATCAAATTTAACCATACAGGTGTATAAACAGTCATGAGCAAGCCAATAAACCCAGTAGAGAAGTTTATCGTCCGATATAGTCTTGTGATACTTATCACTCTCGCTTCGTTCGTGCTTGGTGCAAGTGTGTATCTTTCGTACAACATACTCATGTCGTCAAGCGACCCAAGCAATGCTGAGATCAAAGAGGGTGTATCGAGTAATTTTGATAAGCAGACTCGTGAAAAAATCGACAAACTCCATACAAGTGATGATCCTAACGTATCCATCACACTCCCTACAGGTCGTATCAATCCGTTCTCAGAATAGGCAATTGGATGCTGTTTCCATCAGAAGACCTACTCCAGCAACCAATCATGAGCCTACAGACAGGTGGACAAATTGCTCAGACGATCCGACCGATTATCAATCCCCATAATCTCCACATACTTGCTTACGAGCTCGACGGACAGCAGCTCGACGAAAGACCTGCTTTTATGCGTATAGAAGACATCCGTGAGCTTAGCGATGTTGGTTTTATCGTCAATTCGAGTGATGAGATTACGATTTTAGAGGACCTAGTTATAAACAAAGAGCTCTACGAAAACCCTTTTGCGTTAGAAAAAATGCATGTCATCGATGACAACGGTAGCAAGCTTGGTCGTATTTCTCGCTGCTTTGTTGACACTGATTCTTTTCGTATAGAAAAGTTTAGCGTCAAACAGCCAATCCTCAAACGGATATCCGATACAGAGTTGATCATTAATCGTTCACAGATTATCAATATCACCAACGATACCGTTACGGTACGCAGCCCAAAAGAGCCCATCAAACAACCTGCCAAACTTGAGAAGCAGCCATTCATCAATCCATTTCGCGGCCATACGCCGCCACAGCCAGAATCAGTTAAATCCGATCATCAGTAAGTGCGTGTTTGATATCGTCGTAGCCAAAACCTTGGCGGGCGAGATAAGCGATGAGCTTTTGCTCGTCGGGATATTTACTGCGTTTTTTGGCCAGGATTTTGCGTAGTTCGTCGTTGTCACTGCGCTCCGTCTCAGCGAATTGCTGGGCAATGATTTCACTGCTTACACCTTTAGTGCGGAGTTCAGTTTCGAGCTTGCGGCGGCTTGCACCTTTGGTGAGGTTGCGATTTTCTACCCAATAGCGTGCGAACTTTTCGTCGTCGATATAGCCTTTTTCGATGAGTTTTTCATGTACACGTTCAGTGAGTTCTGGCGCTACGCCCGCCCGCTCCTTTAACTCACCTGTTTTGCGCGATTTATACTTCGTCGTGCGCGTTTTGCGCCATAAATAATCTCGCACTTCGCGGGAGCTATGCGGCCGCATCAGGCAATACTCCAGCGCCCGCGCATAAAGCTTGCCAAACTGGCTTTCGCCCTCTATCTCCGCCAACTCCGCATCGCCATACTCTTTGCCAACTTTTACGCCAAGGGCTACGACCTGCGAAATATCCAAACTAAATCGATATTTGTCATCAACCATCACATTGATACGGTTTGGGTCGCGTTGCTGAGAGGTGAGGGCAGTGATTTTCATTGCTACTTGCTATAGTAGTGCACGATTGTTTGATGCAACCCGTCGGTAATTTTATCAATGGGTAGGTTTCTCAACTCTGCACGACTCACCCATTCAACAGCACCCACTTCATCTGGCTGCAAAACAAATTTTGTCGCTGAATCCGCCAGTGCGCGATAGACTTTTGTAAAACGATTCATCTTATTACCCTTTGGGTCGACATTTTCGGCATAAAAATACGCGACCTCTTCAAGGTCAACATCCGTTAGCCCTATTTCTTCAGCTAATTCACGCTTGGCCGCTTCCTCGTATGATTCTGGATAATCAATGTTGCCGCCTGCAGATGTATCCCAGCAATCGGGATAGGTTTTCTTGCTTGGTAAGCGCTTTTGGATGAGAACATTTCCATCTACATCCTCAACCGATACCCTTACGATACGATACTTTGCCCCTGTCTTTCGTGAATCCTCTCTGCCAATTGAGCCGATCGGATTGTCGTTTTCATCAACATGCCAAATCTGCTCTTGCTGAGTCATGGCTACGCGTCCTCTTCTGCCACTTTCGCGCGCACCTTTTTATCGATTTCCACCAGAAGCTTCGGATTTTGCTTCAAGAACTCCTTAGTTTTGTCACGCCCCTGACCAATCTTTTCGTCGTTATAGTCAAACCACGCGCCAGATTTACCGACGATACCATGCTGCACTGCGAGGTCGAGAATGTCTCCAGGCGCAGAAATACCTTCGTTGTACATAATGTCGAATTCGGCGATGCGGAATGGCGGTGCAATTTTATTTTTGACAATCTTTACTTTGGTACGATTACCAATAATGTCGTCACCTACCTTAATCTGACCAATACGGCGAATGTCCATACGCACGCTGGCGTAGAATTTGAGTGCGTTACCACCAGTTGTCGTCTCTGGGTTGCCAAACATCACACCAATCTTCATACGAATTTGGTTGATGAAGATAACGGTTGTCTTGGACTTGTTGATAATACCCGTCAGCTTACGCAGCGCCTGGCTCATCAATCGTGCCTGCAAGCCCATGTGGCTATCGCCCATATCACCGTCGATTTCTGCCTGTGGCACAAGTGCAGCCACAGAGTCGACAACCACCAAGTCGACAGCATTGGAGCGTACCAATGTCTCAGCAATTTCTAGCGCCTGCTCGCCGTTGTCCGGCTGGCTTACGAGCAGATTGTCGGTATCGACGCCTAGTTTGCGTGCGTAGCTAGGGTCAAGAGCATGCTCCGCGTCAATAAATGCTGCAGTGCCGCCCTGCTTCTGGATCTCGGCAATCGCGTGGAGTGTAAGGGTTGTTTTACCACTTGATTCTGGGCCATAAATCTCGATGATGCGACCTTTTGGATAGCCACCACCAAGTGCCAAGTCTAGGCTCAGCGCACCACTTGGGAGCAACTCTACATCTACTTTCTTGGCCTCGCCAAGTTTCATGATAGAACCATCTCCAAATTGCTTGGTAATTTGATCCATTGCAAGATTGAGTGCCGCGAGTTTACCGCTATCTTTTTTGTCTGTCGCCTCTGCCTGGTCTGCCTTTTTTGCCATATACCCTCCGTATTATCTATAACACTTATTATAGCACGAGAAGACATGCTTGTTATTCGCATGTCTTCTTATGATACAATAAATATATATGAGAAAATCTGCGGGATTCACTATCATCGAGCTGCTTGTTGTTGTGGTACTTTTTTTGTCGATGTGCGGACTTTTCCTCTACCAAAAAAATGCCATCGAAGCAGCCGCACGAGACGATCGTCGTAAAGCTGATATCAATACACTTCATCATAATCTAGAAAAAGTATACTTTGCAGAACACAAGTCGTATCCTGACACACTCAATACTAAAACACTCCCAGCCGTACAAGCAGACACTTTCAAGGATCCAGACGGTATTGCAATTAATGAAATTCGTGTTGACAGCGAACTCCTAGGTCTCGTATCCCATTCTAGCTACACCTATGAACCAACAGGCTGCAAAGATAATCAGTGCAAAGGCTATACTCTTCGTGCTGCCTTAGAAAAAGAAGCTGAATATACGCGCAACGCTACACAAAACAAAAAGTAATCTCGGATACACTCTCTACGTCACATGACCTGTTACAGGTCGACCATTCTTGAAATCTTCAACTGCATTGTTCAAGATAGCCACTTGGCGCTTGGGGTTAGATACATAATGGAATACATATGTCGTCTCTTCACCCTCCGTACTCAAACGAATCGTACCGTACCCAAACACTGCTTGCAAAAGCCCCGTCTGACGAAAGCTTACATCCTCAACGCTCCCAAGACTCACAGTTTGTTCGTGTTTAGCAAAAAGGCTATGCTGAATTTCCTGAATCACACTTTCATTGGTAAGGAAAAATGTATTGCGTTGATATACCCACACCGCAATATACCCAAAGAGCGCCGTCAATGCACCCAAACACATGATCATTACACTCATCGTCCCCATGGCTGGCAGCTGACCAGAGGTATCATTTTCTAATATCACCGGATACATCACCCATACTGTGACCAAAAGAGAAAGCACGATTGTTGTCACACCAACAGGAGGTAGCAAGCCCATAGAATGACGATGCAACTTGAGAATGACATACTCTCCTTTCGAGAGGTTAAGCTCAGGAAACATTCTCTTGGAATCCTCGTGTTTTTTCATTAGCTCATCACTCACTTCCATGCTCGCTGGCTCAATAGGCCGCCCTACATGCGTCACACCCGGCTCGTTTGCCATTTGTGCTCGTAGTTGCGGATTGTAATTTTGCCCCTCTATTGCAGAGGGAAGATTCGTCACATGTGAGCCGGTAGTTGCCTGTCCGCTCATAGGAGTTGGCTGCTGTGGCTGGACCGGTTGTTGCTCGTCATTACTCATATACTTATTGTACTACGCTGATGCATCAGCACCCAAGTGCTTGCGAGCTTTTTGCGTGACTTTGCGACCTCGTGGTGTACGCTCAATAAACCCAATCTGCAGAAGATATGGTTCATAAAAATCCTCAATCGTACTCGCTTCGTCGCCCGTGAGCGCCGCAAGCGTCGTAAGGCCCACGGGATTATCACCATAATTCTCAATCATGCTCTGCAGCAACTGCCTATCCGCCGAATCAAGCCCAAGTTCGTCCACCTCTAGTAGCGCCAGCGCTTTTATGGTCGTCAGCGAGTCAATAATCCCATCGCCATTTACATCAGCATAATCGCGCACACGCTTCAGTAAGCGATTGGCAATGCGTGGCGTCAGTCGAGCACGTGTCGACAGGTCTTTTGCGGCGCTGGCATCTATCTTGCTTTCTAAAATGTTGGCTGCGCGCGAGATAATCCGCTCAATCTCAGCAGGTGTGTAGAATTCTAGCCGATGAATCAGCCCAAATCTATCGCGTAGCGGTGCCGCCAGACTACCTGTACGCGTGGTCGCACCAATCACCGTGAACTTTGGTAAATCCAGCCGCACGCTCCGCGCAGCAGGCCCTTTGCCAATCACAATATCGAGCTTGTAATCTTCCATCGCGCTATAGAGCACTTCTTCGACCGCACGGCCAAGTCGGTGAATCTCGTCGATAAACAACACATCGCCATCCTGCAAATTAGTGAGAATACTCGCTAAATCACCTGCCCGCTCAATAGCTGGCCCTGCTGTCACACGAATATTCGTATTCATTTCATTGGCAATCACCGTTGCCATCGTCGTCTTACCAAGCCCCGGCGGTCCATAGAGCAATACGTGATCAATCGGCTCACCACGTTTCTTCGCAGCAGCTATCGCCAGCTTCAAGTTTTTCTTTAGTCGCTCTTGCCCAATATATTCATCAAAACTCTGCGGTCGCAAGGTAACTTCAATAATCTGCTCATCGGTATCGTCGTCAGTCACACTGGTATCTACAATTCTATCTATCGCCATATACTACCCATTATGCCACAGTATTGCTATTTTATTACAAATATGCTATAATAAAAACATGGCAAGAAGTGCTCTTCCGGAAACAATCAGTGAACACCTACCTCCCGAGCGGCTTGACGATAATTATCACAATTATCAACGACTTGTCGGTCTCAACCTCGGTGAACAAGCTGCTGTAGCCATGGTCCGTGAACGCCTCTTGGCTATCCCGCTCACGCATGCCACGCAATCATCTGCTTCAAGTCTCCTTCAAAAAGGAATTATGCCAGCAAGTCATCCAGACAACCCCGCTCGACGCAACAACGCCTACACTCTTGACCGCTCTCTCGGGCTAGACGACTTTGTCTTTATGCACTGGGGAGGTGTTGCACGAAGTGCTAGCCCTTACGGCAAAACAATCGCCTGCCTCGACCCCAAGCAGCTACTAAAATCTCCTCACACAGTCGTGACATCAGAAGATATTACGGCAACTATCTTTTTTGGGCGACGAAAACCCTACGACAAACTCAAACCACGTGCCCAACGCAAAGTACAAGAATACTTTGATCAGGCCATGACTGGCTCTGATTGGATCGACATAATAGCCGCACGCGCACTGCACTACATGCAGACAACGCGACGACCTGCCTACAACCTAAACCACCATGATGATCTTGGTGAGATAAAATATGGCGGCATCATCACGCCAGACATGATCACCGATGTGATTGATACAAATAGTGCATCTATTCACGCGCAAAAACACATGCTCACCAATGGCTTTTCACCTGTCTCAAAAAAATCCCTTCCCGCTCACGAATCTATCGCGACATGGAATGCAATCTTAGAAGAGGCTAACCGACACCAAAACTAGCCTTTGAGCGCCTGTGTCACCCGTTCTGCCGTCGAAAGTTCTGTCGACACGCCTTCGAGCGCTTTGCTTGCGTCAGCTAGGTTATAACCAAGTGCCATGAGCGCTTCAAGCGCTTCGTCGGTATGCGACATCACCGGTGCATTGCCCGTGAGTGGATTATTGTCGTAGCGTAGAGGCATTCCGACCTTATCTTTGAGATCCACCACCACGCGTTCGGCAGTCTTTTTGCCCACGCCACTCGCTTTAGCGACAAATACCGTGTCTTCGACAGCAATCGCGTTGCGCACCACTTCGCTATCCGCAAGGCTGAGTATCGCTAGTGCCGCTTTTGGTCCCACGCCCTGTACCGTAATAAGCAACTCAAACAGCTTCTTGGCAGCAAGCGACGAAAAACCAAACAAGTCTTGCGACTGCTCACGAATATGATGGTACGTATAAAACTTCACCGGCTCGTCAAGCAATGCCTTTTCATAATCACCGAGTGCTGTCTGCACTTCATAACCTACGCCGCTCACGTCTACAATTACTGAATTATTAAACTTTTCCGCTACTACACCCTGTACATGCGCAATCATATCTACCCCTTGCTATCATCTATTATTGCCAGAATTTGAGCCCGATCCAGACCCAGTACCACCAGTTCCTGTACCACCGGTGCCTCCAGTACCACCACTCCCCGATCCGTCTTCAGCTTCTGGATCAGTCGGAGTCGTTGGTGTCGAGGTATCATCATCTTCATCTTCCTCATCCTCTGGTGGTTCTGTTGGCAGCGGCGTTGTCGGCTGCGTTGGTGTTGTTGTAGGCTGCTCTTCTTCTGGTGGTTTTTCTTCTTTTTGCTCTTTTTGCTGGACATTGCAGCCATAGCCAGGCAGTGCAGTTGAGAGGAAGTACTCTTTGTAGGTATTGGTGCCCGAGGTATTGGCGAGTTTGCCAGTGCCATAGCAGACATCCCTTTGTGTCACACCACTCGGTACCGTAAATTGATCATTTGCATCTGTGGTTATCTCATTCATGATACCCCGCCAGATGGGACCAGCGAGCGTGCCACCACCGCTAGACATCGCGGTATTATCATTATTACCTACCCATATGCCAACTGTCCACGAAGGTGTGTAACCTATTGTCCAGGCGTCGCGATTGTCGTCAGTTGTACCGGTTTTTACTGCAGCTTTTTTATTGCCATATAGATTTAGTGATGCGCCAAACATACCTGCACGTGCTTGATTATCTGACAAAATATTCGATATTAGATATGCGCCCTCAGCACTAATCACCTGTTTTTCTTGTTGCTTCTTTTTATACACCGTCTCGTCATAGCGACTCCGAACTTCTTCAACCACAGCGCGGCTCTCTTGCCTACCTTCATTTGCAAATGCAGCATATGCATAGGTCATATCTTCCAGTCTTGCCTCGGCCGCACCTAGCGCAAGCGCAAGCCCATACTCACCATCTTTTTTAATCGTATCAATGCCCATATCATTGGCAGCTTCAATTGATTTCTCAACACCATACCGCTGCATCACCTTGACCGCAGGGATATTGAGCGACCAGTTGAGTGCTTTGCGAACTGTCACATCACCATTAAACGTACGGAGCGCGTTTTGTGGCTTCCAACCATTGACGTCGATAGCGCGGTCTTCCAGGATTGTTGCAGGAGTAATCGTACCGTCCGCTAGCGCCGCAGCAAAGTATATCGGCTTAAAGCTACTACCCGGCTGACGTAGTGCTGTAACCATATTCACCTTGCCGTCCTTTTCGTCATCCCAGTCGTAACTACCCATCAGCGCCCGAATTGCGCCTGTCTTTGGGTCTGTTACGATACCTGCCGCATTAGAGCCACCACTGGCACGAATAGCAGCCATATTCTGATTAATACTAGTTTTGAGCTTATTCTGAATATCGAGATCAAGTGTTGTCTTCACCTGATACCCAGCACGCGCCACTTCCTCGGCACCATACCGCTCGGTCATATCCGCGAGCACCATTTCAACAAAATGCGGCGCTGGACTTTCATCAACAGTTGATTCTGGCTCGGCAAAGGCTAGCTCTTGGGCTATCGCAGCATCTTTTTCTGCCTGGGTGATATACTCGTTCTTCACCATACGGCTTAGGACAGTTGCTTGGCGCTCTTTGGCATATTTCATATCGCCATAAATAGGGGAGTATACATTTGGTGCAGGCAATACACCTATAATCATAGCACTTTCGGCAAGTGTTAGGTCTTTGGGAGATTTATTAAAGAAGCTCTTGGCTGCGTCCTCTATACCAAATGCATTGCCGCCAAAAAATGCCGAGTTGAGGTACATTTCGAGGATCTCATCCTTGGTATAGGTATTTTCTATCGCCAATGCTACAGAAAAAGCTTGAAACTGCCGCATTGCGCTACGTTCACTCGAAAGCACTGTAATCTTGGCAAGCTGCTGCGTCAGTGTCGAGCCACCAAAACCGCCACCACCACCAAGTACATAGCCATACACAGCACGCATTGTGCTCAACACCGAGAATCCATCGTGCTTGTAAAAATCCTTATCTTCGCTAGCCAAAAGTGCCTGCTTTGTTGTATCGCTAATCTGATCAAGCGGCACCATCTCACGATGCTTGGCACGTCCGCTTTGATATATCACCTCACCATTCGTCGCTGTCAGTACGATACCAGTGTTATTGCGATTCATCAGTCGTTCTTTGTCAGAAATATCCCGCGCAAAGTAGAAATACGTCAGCAGCGGAATCAAAATCATCAACGTCAGAATCGGCCCTACAATAATAGCAATTTTTTGCCATCGTTTTAGATTATGAAACCACAAAATATACTTATTCGTAGCGAACCATGCGCCGCGAACTTTTCGCTGTTTGGTATATTTGCCGACTCTTCTCATCTATATCATTGTACCATTTTATAGGCGTGTCATCATACTGTGAGTGATTGCAGCCGCCAATGCATCGGCACAGTCATCTGGCTTGGGTACTTCTTTGAGCATCAGATGGATACGCACCATCTCCTGTACTTGTTTTTTGTCGGCTTTTCCATAGCCTGTTAGTGTCTGTTTGATTTGAAGCGGTGTGTATTCGGCAATTGGCATTCTCGCCTTGCGTCCAGTCAGCATTGCCACGCCACGTGCATGCGATACGCTCATAGCTGTTGTGACATTCTGTGCAAAAAACAGCTTTTCTATCGACATGATATCGGGTTTGGTTTCGGCAATAATCTCCGTCAGCCCGTCAAAAATTTCCTCTAGTCGTTCGTCAAGCGGTGTGTGTGCGGGCGTAGTAATCACTCCCGCCGTCACCATCCTAACCTTATTGCCTTTTGCTACATCTATCACGCCAAATCCAAGGATGCCGGTACCAGGGTCTATACCAATAATTCTCATACCTACTAGTATACAGTTATTTTATGAAGGGGAGCGAGCCAAATGCCTTGCCAAGTATTCCAAACACCTCTCGTCGCCATTCCCATGCACCATATCCCAGTGCCATAGAGCCGATGGCACCAAGCGCCAGCCAGGAAACCACATGGTCAGTGGCTTTGTCGCTCTCTACAATCTTAAATCCTGCATTGGCGTCACCCTGGGCTACCTTACGACAACGGTTCGTAGCAGGATTGCGTTCTTGGCCTACTGCACACGGCTTCAAAGTAGAGGCTGTCGTAGCCACGGCCTTACAGCGATTGGTCGCAGGGTTACGAACTTGCCCTGCCTTACATGGAGTGAGTGTAGAAGTCATTGAAGTGATATTGCGACAACGATTCGTCGTAGGATTTCTAGACTGTCCAGCCTTGCATGGCGTGAGGCTGGATGTAGCTGTAGTCGCATTTCGGCAGCGACCAGTAGCTGGATTACGATACTGATGCACAGTACAGGGTCTAAGCGTAGACTCAACCGTCAGATTACGACAACGATTAGTCTCTTCGCTCCTGTATTTTCCTTCACCACAATCCGCCTGCTCTGCAAGTTGGACAATTTTGCGACAACGCCCCGTTTCTTCATTACGTTCGTAGCCTGTAGTACATGGCAGATATTGCTGATATACGTTGAGAGCACCAGGAGTCACGCTGTATGTCTGTTTCCACTCCTTATAGACCAATGCCCATGCGGTATCTTTGGCAAGGTTAGCATAGCTCTGGCTATCTATCTCGGCTCCGTCTGAAGACAGCAGGTATACAGTTCCCGTGGTTGTCTTTGTCAATATAAGGGGTGTTTTATCTATCGCCACTATAAAATATTCGTCCGCTGGCAGTATTGTTTCTGGTAGCGCAAAATAGGCACTCGCCGAACGATTCGTCATCACGCGGCAGCCCGCCATATTTATGGGTTCGTCTAGGGTGTTATGAAGCTCAACAAACTGTTGAGCTAAATTGGCGCCAATTTCAGAAATCCGCAAGCCTTCACATTTATTTACAACACCGGGATCTGTCGGGTCAGCTGGATCAATAGAAGCATCAATGAGACACTCTAGCGCGCTCCCAGGTGTAGGTAACTCGTTTTTGTACACCAAAAACTCCAGGCTCGTGTCACGCACACTCGCATCTACTAGTTGTCCGGACACAAAACAGCGCTGCAAAGTCTGATCTTTTGCAGGAACCTTGGCCGGTGCAACAAAAAATCCACCTTTTATACTCTCGCCGCCCCATGCCACCTGATCAACAAGTTCAGACTGATTTTTCACCAGCGCAATTGCCGCACCAGTGTCGGCCAGGGATTGAACATCGAGCACCAAAAATTTCTTCGCATCAATCTTGATGCCATCAAGATCAACCAACAGCTTACCACCTGTGACAAATGGATTACTAGCTGTATTGGTAGCGTTATAGTACCTCAAAACTACACCATCGAGACTTAATGTTTCATCATTTGGATTATAAATCTCCACAAACTCACGAGTGCCGCTCACCTGTACTTCGCTAATTCTTGGTGACAAAAGCGCTGGCGGTTCGACACTAGGCGGCGCTATATTTTCGCTGTTGTGTTCTTCTGTATATGTAGTTAATTCTGGAGGATTAACATCTAGCAGCTGCTCAGATTCGGCTATATCCGTAGGTGCATCTTCATTATTTACAGCAGGTTCAGTATCTGTCATAGCAACTTCTTCATGAATATCTATTGTCTCATCTGCCGCAAGCAGTATTGCATCTTCGACAAAAGTTTCGTCATTCACAGGTGCCTCAAGCGCGGCTACAGACGGCTGTAAAACCAGTGTAGCTACCGACATCACAATCACCAACCCACGCCACCAGCGATATATCATGCTTATTGTTATAACAAGCTTAGAAATAGCTTGTCAATCATTCAACGATATTGGCATTCGTATGTACGTTCACCACATCCGCCAAATCATCCAGCGCATCCATCACTTTCATAATTTTACCAGCCGTCTCTTCATCGGTGATGTCAAGTTCATTGTTTGGTACATACTGCAGTTCAGCGTCAGCAACCTCTAGTCCAGCGTCGATGATAGCTTGACGTACCCTAGCTAAATCTTTTTGATCAGTATACACCACTAGTTCGCCGTCTTCCTCGCTCGCATCCTCTGCACCTGCATCGAGCACGGTTAGCAATGCATCTTCGCCAGTCGCCACCACACGAATCACGCCCTTACGAGCAAACTGAAACATCACGCTACCAGCATCAGCAATACGACCACCGTTCTTCACCAGAGCAGTTTTTACTTCTGGCAATGTGCGGTTCCGATTATCCGTCGCCGTCTCGATGATGATACCAATACCACCGGGGCCATAGCCCTCATAAGCAATCTCTTCAAGAGCTGCAGCATTCTTGTCACTCACGCGGTCGATCGCGCGTTGAATGTTAGCGTTTGGCATGTTGGCAGCTTTGGCTTTTTCGACTGCAAGCGCCAGCGCTGGATTCATAGCAATGTCCGTGCCAGAACGCGCCGCAATAGCGATTTGATTGCCAATACGTGTAAAGATTGCGCCACGCTTAGCATCGTTTGCACCTTTGTCTCGTTTGATTTTTGCCCATTTGCTATGTCCAGCCATGTAGAGTTCTCCGTCGATTAGTTGATTGTGTCAATTAAGTATATTTTACCATGTTATTCGACCAAATTCACCTCTCGGAAGCTCAGTCGTGTACGCCGCCATAGCACCACCATCAACAAAATAATTCCCATAGCTAGCACCAGGCCCGCCCACACGCCCACCTGCACCTCCACGCTCGCCCACGGCAACTCCGACAGTTTGGTGATAACCCATGTCATATAGCCTAATAGCCAGTACGTTGGTGTAGCCACAAGCACTACCAAGCCTGGCAGTAAAAACCCAACCACTCCCGTGATAAATGTTAGTAGCATCGCGAGCGGCACAAGCGGCAATACTAACACATTTGCCAGCAGTGCTACGTTAGATAGTACACCAAATGTTACCAAAATAATCGGCAGTGTTACTAGTTGAGCAGAAAACGTCTCACCCAATACTTGTCGTAAAATCCCCGGCTCTTTGTCACCATAAAAATACGCTTGCAGCAGTGGCGCAAGAAACATTACGCCCGCAAACGATGCAAAGCTCAGCATCCACCCCACATCTCCCCATGCATAACTCGGCTGAATCATCACGGTGATTGCAGCAGCTACAACTAGTAACACACCTGGATGAATCGTACGTCCGTAATACCACGCCATCAAGCTGAGTCCAGCCACCAAGCCTGCTCGCGACATACTCGGACTCATGCCCGTCACACCAATGAACGCCAACACTAGTCCACCACTCACAGCAGTAGCCATATACCGCGACACCCTAACAAACAGCCTACGACACAGCCGCACCAAAATAGTTAGGTTATAGCCGCTAGCCACTACGACATGAGTCAACCCCACGGCCAATAGTGCCTCCTCGAAATCTGGTGGCAGTGCCCGCTTTTGCCCCAGTATATAGCCAATACCCAGTGCTGCTTCTGGGTCGGGGATTGCCGCCCGAATCTTGTCCGCAAATACATTACGCACACTAAGCATTGGGTCAAACCATACACCCTGTTCAAGTTGCTGTAGCTTAGCCCTATACATGCTACCCGCAAACGTACCAAATCCCGCCTGCAGTGTGCCCCGCACCATCACCGCATCACTCCTCTGAATCTCACCCACACCTTTGCCCGACACCACTACCCAATACACGCCACCATACCGCTGCCCGTTTATCTGCACATCGCCTAGCCGCAAACGCCTATCACCTCCACTACCCTGGTCCGGATCTTCTCGCACCACACCCCGTAGCGTCACCTCGTGCCCTGCTACATGTGACAAATCTACCCAACTCGCTAGCTCCTGTACACCACGCCCATAGCCTACCATCATACCAACAGCAAATAAGATAAGAATCCCAATTCTCTGACTCTTCCAAAAAGACACCGCCATCATAAATACCCACACAATCCACCATGTCCAAGCTGTAAACCATATACTTGGCATGGCATATGCAAGTAGACACCCGATCAAAATGCCAGTAGACAAACCAGAAATTAGCAATACGCTATGCACCCTACCCTGCAGCCAACGCTTCATATAAAATAAGCATAACATACTATAAACAGCAGAAAAGTAAATATATTACACGATAGTATTGACATATCGTAATGCTTGTGCTATTATGAATACATAAATCGTTTCAAACAAAAATAAACAAAGGCACACAACCATGAAACACCAGGCACACAAAATTAAAAAAGCGTACAGCTCGGCGCTCGCACAAGCGCGCTACGCAAAAAGCAACAACATCATTACTGCAAGCTTTTTTGCTCTCGCAGTTGTGTTTGTTGGTATCGGTATCTTCCAATTCAACCGACCAGCTACAAACGCAGCCAACCTGTGTAACACCAACGACATCGTATCGAGTGGCATCCACAGCCAAGCAGATATCGCTCGCCACCATAAAGCAAATACTTGCGGCGACTTCCGCGGCATCTATAACCACTATCGCATCAGCGCAAACCTTGCTGCTGGCGATAAAGTACTCCATGGTACAGCAAACAACAAAGGTGAAGTTGTTGCTGGCGGACGTGTAGTAGCTACTAATGCTGAAAGTATCGGCCGTCACGCTATCAAAAACAGTCGCCCTATCCGTGTTGCTGGCAAGACATACTACCAGACATCACACGTTGGTGGCCGTGCATTTGCCAACCCAAATGCATCACTTCCAACACTCGTAATTCTTGACAAAGACGGTAACTTCAAAAATGCCATCGTAAAAGCTTGCGGTAACCCAATCTATGCCCGACCAAACAACCCGCCAAAACCACCAGAGCCACCGAAGCCTGTCGTCAACAACATATCAGTTTGTGAACTTGCAACCAAAAAACTCATCACTATCAAAGAAACCGAGTTTGATACAAGCAAACACAGCAAAAACTTTGCAGACTGTAAAATCGTAGTCATCTCAGTCTGTGACCTCACTACAGACAAAATCATCAAGATCAACGAAGAGCAGTTCGACGCTAAGAAACACAGCAAAGACCTCAAAGATTGTAGTAAAATCCGTGTCTGTGACCTTAAAACTATGACTATCAAGACTATCAAAGAAAAAGACTTTGACGCCAAAAAGCACAGCAAGAACCTCGAAGATTGTAAAAAACCCGACTCAATCATCGTCTGTGACCTTAAAACAAAAGAAGTAATCACTATCGCCGAAGACAAATTCGACGCTAAGAAACACAGCAAAGACCTCAAAGATTGTGAAGCAAAGTGTCCGCTTCCTGGTAAAGAAGACCTCCCTGCAGTTAGCCCTGAGTGTGCCACTCCAGTAGAGCTACCAAAGACAGGTCCAGCCGACTTCCTCTCAGCTGGTGTAGGATTCGCAGCCATGGGTCTCGCCGCCCACTACTACCTCGCTAGCCGCCGTCAGTAGACAAAAGCTTGCACTAGAAATACCCGTTCTACAAAGAGCGGGTATTTTGCTGGATTAGGCCGAGATTCAATATTTGGTGACCCTTCGCCAATAGAAAATCCCAGACCAAATGGTCTGGGATTTTCTATGGAGGAACCACTGGGGCTTGAACCCAGGACACCCTGCTTAAAAGGCAGGTGCTCTAACCAGCTGAGCTATGGTTCCATATACAATGGTGAAATGTACTTACGCAGATTCATACACATCTACTGTTAAATCAGTTAGAGCACCGGTGCTTTATTCGATTTACTCGGCATTCGCCTCAAACAGCAGCTGAGCTATGGTTCCGCATGGCTAAACGCTCCATAGATAGTACCACACACCTCTGATGGTTGTCAATGTTTCTTGGCACCAATTGTATGTGCATGCATCACATCCACAATCGATACCATGAGTGCAAGTGTGAGTATGTATGGCCGGAAATCTACAACTGCATCAAACGCTATCTTGCCTGAACCAGACAATACCATTGTATGCTCAAGCGCGCCCATGCAAAAAATCACCGCCAACACTGCATAGAGTAGTGACCCAATCAAACGTCCACGCGTTGTGCGGCACACCGGCCCGCCAAAAAACAGCGCGACCGACGGTAATAATATAATCACAATCGTCACGAGTGTTACTGGCGATACTATCACCATATCCAGACCAAAAAACTGTACAACGTGTGGAATATAGTGCTCCCACAACTGACTCAGCACATACCCTGCAGCCAACGCTAAACCCAACACACCAAAACGTCGCTTAGTCACAAACGCCACTACAAACAAGATAACGACAATCAGGCCTATCAATAGCAACACTTCCATCTATTGACCCTTGTGATAATCAAAATCTACTTGCGTACCAATCGAGATATTGTATTTGGAAATCGTACCTGCTGGCAATTGCAACACATACCTCACCTTACTACCAGGCCGAAACATATTCTTCTCCGAAGGCTGCGCGTTACGCGCCACAAACGCAACCTTATGGTCTTTGTCTACCCATATGATATCGATCGGGAACTTAAGGCCTTTTGTATACACCGACCACGTGCTATCGGTATCATACGCCATCAGTAGCGCTTGATTTTCCGCCATCTTCTCTACATTCGTGAGGCCAATATCGCGTAGTTCATCGGTATCTGCCACCTGAGCATGAAAATCTCTAGAGTTGATAGTCACCTTGATCTTGCCAGCATCGGGCCACAGCATATATACCACAAATCCTACCAGTAGCAACACCACGCCAATCACACCAACTCTCACAAGCTTGTTCTCAGATTGTTTGCGTGGCTCGTTATCCATATGCACTTAATTATACGTGAAGAGCATTGCAATACCAAAAGAAATAGGGGCCCGTGCCACTCCTCGCTTGAAAAGCAAGGAGTGGCACAAAGCCCAAGACCAGGGATGGTCAGAGGTTGCGGCTGTGTTCGGTGTCGGGTGCATTACCACGCTCTCGCGTAGCGCTGCGATTCTCACCACTTCCACGATTTACATCGCGAGAGAAGAATATCACGACCGCGGCCAAGAGAGCCAGGACGGCAACCACCCACAACCAGAGTGAGCCATACACCGTTACACCGATGACAGTCAGAGCAACAGCTCCCACAACCAGCACCCATCCCACGATTCGCCAGTGCTTAGGCTGAATCGGATCATCACTACTCGACATTTCTACTCCTAGAGTCGCTCATCCATGACAAACAATATTGTACACTTTAATTGTAACAAGGTCAAATTAAATGCCTCACTTACTGTTTCAAACAGCAAGTGAGGCATGAGAGTGGCGGCGCATCAAGGACGGGGTGACACTACGAAGTAGCTTCGTCTGGCATCTCCTTTGCCTCCTCGGCTCGCGCCTTGGGGTACAACCTCCGAATGATACCAGCGAGCCTGTTGTCGCGAGCAACGCTATCCTCAATCGGCTCCAAGAGCTCCTTCGGCTCCTTCTCTACACTTTCATCACTCATTGTCCACCTCCAAATGTCGGACGAAAGATATGACTATTGTACCATGTTTTAAGTACTATGTCTATGGATGATGGATACGATTCAGGTGCTTCATTGCTAGCAACTTCTCGCGGTTTGTTTCGGAAATATTCGCCTGAATATTAGGATCAGCCAAAGCTTCTCGCGCTGTTTGTATTAGGCCATCAACATGCATCTGGAAGTCTGGTGGAAAACTTGCCACCTCTGGACCAAGCAGCGATGGGTCATGCTGCTTCTGTGCATACATCACCTTGAGCATGTCTTCGAGCGCCTGCGCGTCTGCCCCGGCGAGACTCTGACCGCTAAACTTGCCCTTGTTGATGTACGAGATAATCATATTATTGTAACCACCCGCACTCGTTGCACCACCCTGGTCAATGACGTCAAGCGACTGGCCAGACAAGAACGGCGCCTTGCTACCATGGATTTTGATGACTGCATCTTTCACAGTACCGTACATACCATCCCATCCACCATCGCTGGCTGCCTTGATAATAGCTTTCGCACCATCGTAGTTGGTTTCCTGTAGATACTTCGCCACAGATGCTTCATGCAGATCGCCGCCAATATTAGAAGCATCAAATGTATAGCTCCTACCCTGAGAGTCCTTACCGACTGCCGTACCACCCAATGCAAGATTCTTGAGGTTTGCGTTATCGAGATCCTTGCTAAAGTGCTTGAGCAATTCAGTCTGTGCAGCCACACCTTCGCCAAAATCTTTGCGAATTGTCTGCGTTGCATTTGCGAGCGCAAGACTTGCACCTGCAGCACCCTTAATACCCCCCGCATCTGCAGCAAGGCCAGGATTTTCCAAAATATCATCTGCGTACTCACTTCTATGTACCGCATCAGCCATACTCTGACGCGAGGCTTGTACCATACTGTCTCGTGCAAGCTCGTGCATCCTTGTGCCAAATCGGTCAGCCGCGACATCACCACGATGATGCTCATATCCACCATGCGACTCAAGCTCCTTGATATATGTATCAACCTTGGCATTGTTGACATCAAGCTGCATATGACTTACCTTTTCACGCAACGCCGCAGCACGCAAGCCATCTTCTCGCATCTTACGCTCGGCAAACTGTGCCTTATTGAAATTATCGGCAGTCGTCTGCGCCATCTGTGCTTCCGCATGTCTATCCGCTAGCATTCTACCCGTATTAGTCTCGTCAAACTGTGCCTGGCGCATAGCCTGGTGGTACTTTTGCATACCTTCGCGGCGACGCTTACGCTCATCCATTTTCTGAGTAAACGCTAGTCCTGGCGTGCGCCTCCAGCCACGATTTGCCTCTTGCAGGCGCCGGTCTTTGGCTTCATCACGCTTTTGCTTGCCCCAGTTGTTGGCACGATCCCCCAAGCCCTTTGCCGGGTTGTTGACGATACCCGCGAAGCGTCCCAGCAGGCCACCGCTTAGTTTGATCAAAAACGGCGTGAGTGCGAGTGGTATCACCTGGATAAACATCGCAAAGAGGATCACCTCCATACGATTTGCATTTTGTGCCACCAAGGTTGCAGCCAGCTGTGATCCACCGAATAAAATTGCAAAAATTGGATACATGATAAGCATCGTGACAAAAAGACTTCTCCACTTGTCAAAGTATTTTTGCGTGCTTGGCAATATAAACGCTGCAAAAGCGATTGGTGCCACCACAATCAGTATAGTGATAAGCGCCTGGCGAGCCGCCAATACCGCCACCGCAACAAAAATCGCGATTGCCACTGTCACCAGTACAGGAATCAAAAAAGTCAGGCTCGCAGTACCCGACGGTGCCAACGCTGCCAATCCTGCAATTGCACCTATAGTACCGCCAGACAAGATGAATGTAGCCGCCTGTGACCACGACGTATTATCAACTACATCGTTTGGCACCACACCTTTGCGTATATCTATAAACATATCTTGAATCGCAGCGCCTAGCACATTTGACGCATCTACCGCCAGCGCGCAAATATAAAAAGATACATTCATTAGTACCGCCGCGATAACAAGCCGCGGCACAATCGACCGCACATCATATTGACTCACTCCCTGATTCGATACATACGAGTAAATTATCACGATAAACCCAATGATAAACAGCACATTTGCAATCGACAGCACAATCGACCAAGCTTTTTTCAGACTAGAATCAGGATCACCAGAAAGTGGCTTCACCTCCAAAAATCGTTTGAGTACATCATACACTTTGTCCACTGTCCCAGCGATGAAGTCCATAATCGGGCAAATAATATAGCCGATACCTGACACCGTACACGAAGTTTCTTCTTTTGCTCCACCTGTTTCGTACGAATCTTTATCAACAGATATCGCTCTCGGGCTACCCGTACTGGTATATTTGTCTTCGGTGCCACTATCATCATATGTGAATTCTGCTAACTGACCTGATGTAGCATCCTTAAGATCATCACCGGGGCCAAAAAAGATAATCTGTGACTTTTTGGGAGTACTAGTAGTATCGATATGCTCAAAAAACTGAGAGTTTTCTGGAATACCAAAACGTTGTGCTGCTGCCCTATCAGCTTTTGCTGGCCCCTGAAAAGATTTGCCGTCGTACATCAGGCTACCGCTCTGCCACTCGGCATCGGCTGCATGTGCACTAGGTGAAATCATGATTGTAGCGAACAGAGCGGCGCACAGCACAGCCAAAAAATTCAGGGCGTATTGCAATCGCAACACACCCCCCAAATGTGGTCTCAAGGTCTTCACCCACATATCTCTTCTATACTAGCATATTTTAGCAATTTAGTCAAAGTTATGACTAGAGTTAATATAACTCAACAAGAACATAAATTACTATACGCCTATTTTGTGAAACACACAATAGTATTCTATGATATATGATTCTTATGCTTGAGTATAATTTATGAAAAAAGTGACCGTTTTTTGCTCGACTTGAACTCTTCGAGCAATTCACGTTGTTTTTTGGTAATCTTTGTCGGTGTATCCACGACGATACTGATGATCTGCGCACCCCGTGTAGAACCGTGCACCACACCATGACCGCTCAGCTTAAAATCCGTACCGCTTTGTGTACCAGCCGGCACCTTCATGCGCACCGTGCCATCCACAGTATCGACATCTATCTCTGTACCAAGCGTTGCATCTACCATGCTCACATGCTCTTCACTAAGAATCAAATCACCTTCACGCGTGAACTTTTTGTGAGCCTTGACGCGAACATGCACATACAAATCCCCACGTGCACCACCTGCGATCGCCTCACCTCGCTCGCGCAAGCGAATTGTTGCACCATCGTCTATACCAGCGGGGATCTTGATAGTAATTTCCTGTGTACGTCGCTCTGTGCCACGACCTTTGCACACAGTACAAACCTTCTCTGGCACCTTACCCTTACCCTCGCAGGTCTGACACACAACAGCCTGCTGAATCTGCCCAAACATTGTATTCATCACCTTTGGAATCTGACCAGAACCTTTACATGTCTCGCACGTCTTCATACCATAGCCAGGTTCAGCACGCTCGCCGTGACAATGCGAACATTCGTCTTGCATATCGAGTTTGAGCATTTTCTCGGTACCAAAGACTGCTTCTTCAAATTCTAGTGTGATACGTGTCTCGACATCATTGCCACGTCGTGGCCCCCTGTCTGGCTGTCCGCCACCAAAAAACTGTCCAAATATGTCACCCAAACCGCCATCGCCAAAGTCAAAATGTACATTTTGACCACCAAACCCACCAAATCCTTCGAATGGGTTGCCGCTGTAGCCGCCTCCGCCACCAGACGCACCGCCTACACCCGCATGACCAAACTGATCATAGCGTTGGCGCTTTTGCTGATCTTTGAGCACTTCGTAGGCCTCGTTCACTTCTTTGAACTTGGTCTCATCACCACCCTCTTTGTCTGGGTGATGCTTCACAGCAGCTTTGCGAAACGCCTTTTTAATCTCATCGGCGCTGGCGTCTTTAGCTACCCCTAGTACTTCGTAATAATCTCGCTTACTCATTACTATCTAGTATACAAAAACTAGCACTCAAATGTAAAGAGTGCTAGTTAAAAATCTTGCCCTAAGCCTATTATTGTACAGCCTGTAGGTTAGCCGACTTGGCGGCTTTTTCTAGGATAGCTTTTGCGTCTGTCACACCATATGCCGCTGCGTTCTGGCGCTGGATAATCGTAAACTTGTAGACGACTTTACCTTCTGTAGCAATGAGTGATGTCTGATGCTCCCTAGTGTCTGCTTGAAGCCTCGGAACAAAGAAGTGTGCTTCTTCACCCACGCCTTCTATCTTTTTAGCCTCTGCAGCGGTAAAGACGCGTGCGTTTTGCAAATCTTCTTTTGTAGGATACGCGCGCGCATCTAGCTCAAATTTTAAGCCACCTTCTGGAGATTTCACCCAAAACGTGACAGTTTCTGATCGAACGGTACCAGAATGTAGCGTACCCGACTCTTCAACGTCATTGACTTCCGTACCTTCACCAAATGCGCTACGCAACTGGTCTTTTGAAAGCACGTCAAGCACACCAATATGCTCATTCTTGTTGATATATGGCACAGAATCCGCAGCCGATCGTGTTGGATCTTTCAAGATTACATAGGCAGCAATACCAACACCAAACACGAATATCAATACTACTGCGATAATCGCCAACAACCTTTTATTTTGAGCCAACTTCCCCACAAATTCCATGTATATGTCTCTCTTTAGTTACACTTATGCTTTTCAGTATACACAGTGTAGCAAATTATGTACATACAGAAACACCCTCCATAATGGAAGGTGTTTTGCATACTGATAGCCCTAGGCTATTTTTCGTCTTTGTCGACAACTTCGCCCTCTACAGGCTCCTCTTTGTCGGCTTTCTTTTTGCCTTTGCCCTTCTGGGGAGTATCTTCAGGTGCTGCTGATTCATCTTCTTTGGCTGCTGCTTCGTATAGCTTGGCGCCTATCGGCATGATGGTATCCTGCAATGCTTTGGCCGCCGCCTCGAGCTCCTCTTTGTCGGCTTTCTCGTCGTCTTTCACTTTCTTGGCCACTTCTACCGCCTCTTTGATAACCTTTACGTCATCTTCAGAAATCTTATCTTTGAACTCATCTGGCATTTTTTCTGCCTGGTAGATGGCGTTTTCGAGCGTATTACGCGCATCCACGCCTTCGCGCTTTTTCTTGTCTTCGTCGGCGTGTGCTTCAGCTTCTTTTTGCGCTTTTTCAATGTCTTCTTTGCTCATGTTGCCACTGTCTTGGATAGTCACAGAGTTTTCTTTGCCAGTACCCTTGTCTTTGGCAGTCACGTTCAAAATACCGTTGGCATCCAGGCTAAATGTCACCTCAATCTGTGGCACACCGCGTGGCGCTGGCGCGATACCGTCGAGGATGAAACGACCGAGTGACTTGTTGTCGTTGGCCATTTCGCGCTCGCCTTGCAACACATGGATTTCTACCTGTGGCTGGTTGTCAGCCGCGGTACTAAATGTCTCGCTCTTGCTTGTCGGAATCGTGCTATTGCGCTCGATAAGCTTAGTGGTCACACCACCCATCGTTTCAATACCAAGGCTCAGTGGGGTCACATCAAGTAGCAACACGTCTTTTACGTCACCTTGCAGCACGCCACCTTGTACAGCTGCGCCTACGGCCACAACTTCGTCTGGGTTTACACCTTGGAGTGGGTCTTTGCCAAACACGCTCTTTACCTTTTCGACTACGGCTGGCATGCGGGTCATACCGCCCACCAGCACGATTTCGTCGATGTCACTTGGTTTCATGTCGGCGTCTTTGAGTGCTTTTTCTACAGGGCCGGCAAGTCGGTCGATCAGGTCTGCTACCAGCTCTTCGAGCTTAGCGCGAGTAAGTGTGTATTCGAAGTGTTTTGGTCCATCTGCGTCTGCTGTGATAAACGGTAGGTTTACTTCGTAGCTGTTGGTACTCGAAAGTTCTTTCTTGGCTTTCTCGGCCTCGTCTTTCAGGCGTTGCAACGCGGCTTTGTCATTTTTCAGATCCACACCTTCGGCTTTTTTAAATTCGTCGATAAAGTGGTCGACGATGCGATTGTCAAAGTCTTCACCACCCAGATGCGTGTCGCCATTTGTAGAGCGAACCTCAAACACACCATCGCCCAGTTCTAGAATAGATACGTCGAACGTACCACCACCAAGGTCAAATACAGCGATCTTCTCGTCTTTTTTGCCTTCAAGTCCATATGCCAATGCTGCAGCTGTTGGCTCGTTGATAATACGCTTCACCTCGAGACCAGCAATCTTACCAGCATCTTTGGTAGCTTGCCTCTGCGAGTCATCGAAGTACGCAGGAACGGTAATAACCGCTTCGGTGACTTTTTCGCCGAGGAACGCCTCTGCATCTGCCTTAATCTTGCTGAGAATCATAGCCGACACTTCTTCTGGAGTGTAATCCTTGTCGCCCAGTTTCACTGCCACGCCACTCGAATGCTTTACGATTTCGTATGGCATAATATCGAGGTCTTTTTGCACCTCTTTGTCATTAAACTTACGGCCAATCAGGCGCTTAACAC
>CAZQJY010000006.1:0-72013 GCA_964593465.1 uncultured Candidatus Saccharibacteria bacterium | reverse complement strand
GTCGCCAAGTGGTAAGGCACTGGGTTCTGGTCCCAGCATTCGGGGGTTCGAATCCCTCCATCCCAGCCAAGCTAGAGAAAAAAATGAACCAGAGTAGTCATTACTCAAGTTATCAAGTTCAGAAAGCGGCTCTATAACAGGGGTCGCTTTTTGATTTCAGTCTTGCTTTTCTCCGTTTACGATGGTTATATCACTCATTTTTTACCTCCCCAGGATTTCCTTGGTTTTTAACGTTTTATTGGCTATCACAGACGCGAATCTACTGTAGATAACAGATACAGAACCGTCGCTGTAGGTGAACGAAGTGAAAAGTTTGGTCAATATAGCTCGCTTTTGCTCGATTGTGCGAGTTCGGTGCAATTCTGCAGGCTTCTGAGTCAGTTTAAGCAGGACTAGGCGTTGCGGCAGGTCGTTCTTATTTACCTTATCCTCGACCGCACCTTGCTTTGAACGTAGCTCATTTAGCTGCTCCAGGAACATAGCGTGTTTTGTTTGGTAGACATCTTTTGTGATGTCGCCAGCTAGCTTATTGTCGTACAGGTCGCTATCCATACGAACAAGGCGGTCAATCTGCTTGCT
Organism: uncultured Candidatus Saccharibacteria bacterium; assembly: GCA_964593465.1. Lineage (GTDB taxonomy): Bacteria > Patescibacteriota > Saccharimonadia > Saccharimonadales > Saccharimonadaceae > Mycosynbacter. The sequence goes on along the minus strand of CAZQJY010000006.1, from coordinate 71,434 downwards.
GATACTCTCTAACGTATCTTTGTGTGTCATGCTGCTCATCTCGCGTTTAGATTCAAGCTGCCCAGTCTATTAGTTCCTGCGGGCATGCTGGGTCATTGAGGAGTGTCTACACCATCTTCTCTAGGTAGTCTTCGCGAATTGACTTCTTTATCTTGCAGGCTGGATTGCGACGTCGGCATGCGCCGTAATAGCGCCCCTTTTGTAGCTGCCAAGTAACTACGCCACCGCATATTTCGCATGTAATTATATTCGGCCTGACATCTCGACGAGCCGCGTCATTTAACGTTGCTATTTTTGCTGATAGTGCAGTGTCTTGCATAAAGACCCTCCTTTGCTTAACGAGGGGGGGCTTTTCCCCCTCTCTGTCCGGAGGGTTCGGGATGAATCCAAAACTGTCAGGGTGGAGATTCCGCTTGAATACATCAATTAAAAGAAAAACGTATTCAGGAGTGAATACTACCTTGGTACCTTTGCTCGACCTGTATACTGAGACAGTACGTGAAGTAAGGAGGTTCGTAATCCACTAGACTCCGTATATACTAAATATCAAAGAAGGCTCGTGTTTCACGCTCTGCGAGAAAATACGAGTCTTCTTTTTATCAATCTATAGTGATTTGCGGGATTTTTATGTAGCGCTATCCAGGTATTCTCATGCTGCCAAGTATCTTCTCATATACCGCTCCATTTGTATCCCACAGTGCTGCGCCCGCACCTAGCCCCATCACACGCAGGCGACCATCGGGTTTACCAAGATATATCTTCATCTTAAACATAAAGTGTCCGTCTTCACGCTCGCACGATGCGTCAATGCTCATTAGACTGTCCATTTCAGGAATTGACGCAAGATCTGACCCACGTTTGATTTCAGGGACTGACGTACATGGATATGTACCTCCACTCATCATGTCGCGTAACTTTTCATCACTCAGCGATGACTCGGCTTGTTGTTTGGCGAGGTTCTGTAATTCTGGTGATGCGTTTACTAGCTGTGAGACGACCGGGCTGACATTCACAAGCATTACAGAGCTAGACTTGCCGTCTTTGCCAAGACCATCGCCAAAACCTTTGCCAGTGACAGTCCATTGTTTTGGCCGTAGATAAGTAGTAGCCTCGGCTTTTTCATCTATCAGGTCACTTTCCTTTACGGTGTATGAAGATACTGTAAAGAATGCCCATGTAAGCACCGCTCCACCAGCTAGTATCAACAAGAGTACTGTGACGAGAATACGCTTGAGCCATGGCGACTTGTGTTTTTCGGGTGGTGTCGGCACCTTACTGGGCAGAGGTGGTATGACGACAGGAGCCGAAGCTTGGCCTGTCGGAGAAGGTACATTCTGACTCTCAGATTCGGGGCTGTCTGTGCTGGCACTAGACTGGACTGGTGACTGCTGTGGCGTGTTCTCGGCTATTTCTCGTCGGATATCTTCTTCCGACGACAAGGGCTGAAGCGTGAGACCACCCGAAGTACTGGCATTAGGTTGAGCTGGCGTAGGTGTTGGTATCTCCGGCTGCGCCGTAGGTTCTGGTTCTTGATTGTTAGGCTGCATACTTTTTGTGTTTCCTGTGGGTTAGTATGGTGTTAATTATATGCTATCTGGAACAAAAGATATAGACCATGACAATGCCACGAAAAAGCTATTGCTTAAAAAACTCACCTCGATTATATTTAAGATAATACACAAGACATTCTTAACAACTACTCTAATCGAGGGCACTACATGGCAGCAAGCGATACTAAGTCTACTAGCAAAAAACAAAAGGCTAAAAGGGGCAAAGGCTCGATGCTGCTTATACTACTTGCCGCCGCAATACCTATTTTGATTGTTGGCGTTATCGGGTGGTGGTTATTTGGTGGCGGAAGACACGCGTCGTATCAGAGCAAAATAGAGAGCTACCTAGAAGACAAGTACAGCCAAGAGTTTAAGGTCGGTAAGATTACTGTAAGTGGAGGAAGCCTTGGCTCTCCAGGCTTGCGTGTCGGTACCGCACACCCCATCTCGGACAAATCGTTGCAATTCCAAGCAGGTGTTGATCCAGATACGGGTGTGTTTTTCGATGGATACAGCCGAGCAGTCTGGGTACGAGAAGAAACACCAAAGTTAGAGGAGTATCTTATGCATCTCTATTCATCATCTTCGATTCCAAAAATTGATCTAGTTATCAATATACCAACTCCAAATAGCCCTGACCCCATCAGAGGCGAGGTGCCTACACTTAGCGATGCACTAACTAAATATGCCAATAAGATGAATTATTCATTGACTTTAAATACAACCCCGCAGAATCTAGATAACAGAGAGAAGACTCAACAAAAGGACAACTTGCGTGCAGTCGTTAACCGCATCAAAGACTATAACTATGGCATGTATTCAGTCAGGCTTCAGATCATCGACCCAAATGACGGTTCAGAATATCTATGCAGTGTGGGCAGTGAGTCTAAAGATATCGATAAAGTTTTATCACAGTGCTTAGATGAGCCCTGGATAAGAAGGGCACAATAAGCTATGGAACGACAGTTATCAATTGAACAATATTTAGCAATCGCTCAACTTGCGTATACTGAGTTTTCCGACACTGAAAAAGCAAAAACAATCTCTGAGTTACTCAGGGATAATGATGTACTAAACGAGAATACGGACATATTTGATCAACTAGGTGCCGCTGGTCAATACCAGCTTTTCGATACAGAGTCCCTGTCATCTGGATTCTACGCACAGGTATATCGTCCCCCGTCTAATGGAGATGCTCTCGTGTTTTCGTTTTGTGGTACCACGCCCTACGACAATGATCTCCTCGGCTTCTTTTCCGACCTCGACAACTGGTGGCGTTGTCAATGCGGGGCAAAAGATTATTGAGATTGTGCCAGCAAGCGCAACACTCGTCGTCGAGGCAACGGCACAAAACAAAGATATTGGATTTATACATGTCGGACAAGCGGTTGTCGTGAAGGTTGATACCTACGCATTTCAACGGTACGGCTATCTCAAAGGCAAAGTTATGAGCATTAGCCCTGATGCGATTGTCGATGAGAAACAAGGGCTAATTTATAAAATCAAAATTGAAATCGCAACGGACAAAACGTCAAAAGACCAAACTATCAAGATTGCACCAGGTATGTCGGTGACGGCCGAGATTACGACTGGACAGCGACGTATTATTGAGTTCTTCTTGGATCCACTCATGACGCACACCGATGCCAGCTTAGAAGTACGATAAAATAATTTATTGACAATGCGTGTCCGTGCAACGCATCGCCGGGGCTTGGGATAATGCTTATGCTTGCCTCTATGTAAGCCCGCATGATACTCTCGTACCACCATCACTAGGTGAATAAGTAAGGAGTGTGTTATGAAGAGAATCGTAGTTCAGCGCCTCGGCGTGAGTTCTGTAGCAAAATATGTAGGTGTTGCGCATGCAATCCTCGGTGTAATCTATGGCGTCGTTGCATTGCTCGCAGCGATTGTTGCCATTGCAGATACTGGTGATCTTGCAACATGGCATAAGGTGCTTGCAGGTATCGCAGCTACCCTGGTGGCATTTATCGTTATACCTGGCGTTGCGTTTTTGATAGGTTGGCTCTATGGCGCGGTATTTGCGCTTATTGTAAACTTTGTTCTCCAGACATCACGTGGCATCGAGCTTGATGTTGCAGAAGAAAAAGTGCAGTAACGAAGTAGACTGTATTGAAAAAGACGCCTTGACTATCAGGGCGTCTTTTGATGTCTACTCTAGCTAAAAAATATATATGTCTATCTTGTAAGTATAGTGTATAATACAGATATACAGTTTAAGGAGGGAGATAAAGTGAAATTTATCCAAAAAATCGGTGGGACGGTAGTTATTGGTGTAATCGCAGCATTTGCATTTGCAGTAGTTGGCACATCTAGTGAAACATATGCGGCAGAAAACAAAACAAACGAAGCAAAAGAAAAAACTTCTTTCTCGTTTACTGCGCAACCTGGTGATAGCTATACGCAGCTAGTACGCAAGGCAGTGCAAATCTATGGTATCCAGAATAAGAAAGATATTGGCAACGCTAGAATTGTTGCAATTGAAACCAAAGCTGCGGATGCAGCTGGCTTGCCGGAGCTGAACGAAGGCCAGGTTGTGACATTTAGCAATAGTCTTGTGAAGCAGTGGGTAGATGATGCAATGAAATTGTCTGAAGCTGATGTGGCAGCATGGGCAACGTATGTGCCATACATCGATTTTGATACACGCGGCATAGGCGAATAATATTGGCTGAGATATGGTATGCTGGTGATATAAGCACCAGCATACTTTTTTGGGAGGGCAATGGAACAACTACTCGACATTGACTGGGAGGCACTGCACGAAATACTGACAGGTAACATCGTTGTGCAGATACTCTTGACGGTTATTACGACTCTACTGATTCAGATAACAATAAATTATCTGATTGGAGCTTTTGCACGCAATGTTGTACGGCGCAACCGATATGCATCACGTAAGGTGGATGCTCGCAAACAGGAGCAAACACTATACGGCATTTTGAGTACATCGATAGGGGTTGTGATATGGACTGTCGCGGTTCTAATTGTGTTAACACAGCTTGGGTTTCAGCTGAGTATGCTGCTCACTGGTGCTGGACTCCTCGGTGTAGTATTTGGTTTTGGTGCGCAGAGTGTGATTCGGGATTTTGTAGCAGGGCTTTTTATACTTGGTGAAAATCAATATCGCGTCGGTGATGTTATCAAACTACAGGTTGGGGGCGTGCAGGTAAGCGGCACTGTCGAGGAGGTTACTGTACGTATTACACGTTTACGAGATTTAGATGGCAATCTGCATATCGTGAGCAATGGTACACCTCAGTCTGTTACAAACTTAAGTTATAAATATGCCAATGTAAATATCGATGTCGAAGTGGCGTATGACACCGACATCGATAAGCTGCAGCAAGTCATCAATGACACTGGTCAGCAGATAGCGCGCTCTGATAAGTGGTCACGGAGCATTTCGGAGCCAATTCAGTTTTTACGTATAGATGGGTTTACGGCTAGCGGTATGCGCATCAAGTCACTCGGAAGAGTAAAGCCTGCAGAACAATGGGCAGTGGCGGGTGAGTTCCGGCGACGACTTAAAGAAGAATTCGATAAGCGTGAAATACGTTTTTCGGGAGATGATAGTCACGAAGATACATAGGGTGTAAACTAGACATATGGATTATGTTATTAGGCTACTGGCTGATGGATTGGTTGTTCCTCTGGCGATTCTTGCGGTTGTCGCACTAATTGTATATGTGCCAAATAGAGACAAGTTTACTATGTATTCGCGTATGCTCGTAGCAGGGCTGACCTCATATCTGATCGCAAAACTAATGGCATTGGTCTACCAGCCGAATGATGCACGACCTTTTGAAGTGTTGGGTATAGAGCCTGGTGCAGCATACCTCAATAATCCAGGTTTTCCATCGGATCATGTACTGCTTGTATGGGTAATTGTCTTTGCGCTTTGGTATGGATTGTCTACAAAACGCTGGATTGTAGTGTTGGCGGGATGTATGGCAGTAGGAGTGTCTATAGGGCGCGTATTGGCGCTCGTGCACGCACCTATCGATGTGGTTGGTGGCTTGTTGGCTGCAGCTATCGGTGCTTTGTGGTATCTGGAAAAAATACCAAAACTTGCAAAAAAGTAGTGTATAGTGTATAATGAATAATATATACACCATAGAAAACGAAGTGGAGTAAAGACGTGGTTGATTATGTAACTGAAGCAAAACCTGTGATTATTGAGCAAGACGGGCGCACTATCGTCAGAGTTGCTATTATTGGCGCGATACTCGGTGCTGTTGCATGGGGACTGGCACTTGTATTGGAGCGCTTTGTGCTACGTGCGTTGTTCTGTGGTGATGAATCGGCTGTAGCGTGTGTTAATATTTCGGCCTATGCGGGTAATATCGCAGCAGTGATTGTGGCGATTATCGGTGTTATAGCATTGGTGCGTGCTGGTGTGTTTCGTCCACTTTTGATCGTGTTGGGCGCGGCTATTAGCCTATGGGGATTGGCTGCGTGGCTTGCGCCACTTGGTATCGTTGAGCAAATTGCATGGAGTGTCGTTCTCTATGCACTCGCATATGTATTATATGCATGGATTGCACGTGTGCGACATGTGGTGGTAGTTTTGATTCTGTTTGTACTCGTGGTCCTTGCGACGCGCGTGATTCCACTAATAGTGTAAGGCCACCCTTACTTACAGACTCGGACACCTCTTTTTGGATCTGGTGATATATACTAGGCGTATGGATATATTGATTATGGTTATAGTGGTAATGTGCATGGTTGCCGGATTTGCAGTGACACTCACGGTGCTACTACAAAAAATTCAAAAACTTGAACAGCGTGATGCAGCATCAATGCTCAAGACAGACATGGTAGAGCTCAATCGCTCACTGGTAAAATTGCAGCAGCATGTTGGCACCAAGCTCGATAACAATGCGCTTCGCATGCAGCAATCAATGCAGCGACAGCTAAGTGAGAGTAGTAAGCTAGTGGGTGATGTAAGTACGCGGCTAGCAAAGCTCGACGAAACCAATCGTCGTGTGGTAGATGTGGCCGATGAGCTCAAGACGCTACAGAATGTTTTGTCGAATCCTAAGCAGCGTGGTGTGTTTGGGGAGTATTATTTGCAGTCCGTGCTAGAAAATGTCTTGCCGCCTGGACAGTTTTCGATGCAGTATAAGTTCAAAGACGGCGAGATTGTCGACGCAATTGTCCGGCTTGAAAGCGATATGATTTTACCTATCGACAGTAAGTTCAGCTTGGAGAACTATAACCGCATGGTGGCGAGTAAAAGTAAGACGGAGCGTGAGATGCTCCTTACTAAAGTACGGAATGATCTGAAAGGCAGGATTGACGAAACAAGTAAATATATTCGCCCCAGCGAGCAGACGATGGATTTTGCATTTATGTTTATTCCAAGCGAGTCACTGTACTATGATTTGTTAATTGGTGATGTGGGTACGGGTGCGAGTGCTAGAGATTTGGTGGAGTATGCGTTTCGTGATCGCAAGGTAATTATTGTCAGCCCGACAAGTTTTATGGCGTATTTACAGACGGTATTACAGGGTCTTCGAAGCTTGCAGATCGAAAAGCAGGCCAAAGACATTCAAACGCGCGTAGGACAGCTTGGCCGTCATATCTCGGCGTATGAACAGTTGATGCAAAAGCTAGGTGGCAGCCTAGGTACAACAGTGAATCATTTTAATAATGCACATAAGGAGCTCAAGAAGATCGATAAAGATATTGTGAAGATAGCCGATGCCGATCCGAGCGTGGAGCCATTACTAATAGACAAGCCGCAACGAGATGAATAATAGAGACATCAAAAATCCGCGCTCAACTTCGAGCGCGGATTTTTGATTTGTCAGTGATAAACTCTTAGAGTTCGTCTTTGACTAACTTGTCGTCGCCACCATCGCTTTCACCACGGAGGATGTCAAACAGGAAGAACCCGATTGTACCACCAATGATTGGTGCAATGATGTAGATAAGTACAGGCCAAAGCTCGATAGCTTGGAACTGTACTGCACTGAGAGTGAACGCAAGTGCAGGGTTGAGAATTGAGCTGCCGCCAACATAGTTGGTGAGGATGCCAGCAATCACCAATGCTGTCAAAAGGCCGAAACCAACAGTGAAGGCTTGTGCTGCGCGGTTGCGCTTTTCACGAATTGCACTTGATACTGCAAGACCAAAGATACCTGCACCAAGCATTTCTGCAAAGAATAGGTAGAATTCTTTATTCTCTGGTACCGGAGCCGCCTTAAATATCTCTACCGACTGGCCAAGCTGAGCTGCAGCTGTATTGGCTGACTCAGTAGGAATGTATGCGTTTACAACTACAAATGCGAGCAGTGCACCAAGTAGCTGGGCAGCAATATAGCCGAGCGCACGTACGCCACTGATTTTACGTGTTACCCATGCAGCAACTGTGATGAGCGGGTTGACGTGTGAGCCAGATAGCGCACCAATTGTCAGTACAATTGCTACAAGTGCGAAGCCGACAGTGAGTGGCTGCCCCTGGCTAAGTACTGCTACCGCTGCCAAGATGAATGTACCAATGAACTCAGCGATGTATGCACCAAGAAGTTCTGAGCGGCCTTGGAGTACGCCACTTACTGATTTCTTACTACTGGCTGTTTTTGGTTTTGTATCGGCAGTAACCGCTTTGACAGTCGTTACTTTAGTTTTGGTTTGCTTCGCTGCAGTCGTTGCTGACTTTTTAGCAGAAGCGGTTTTTTTAGTTGCCATGTATTTCCCTCCTTTATAGTGAAATATGGCTATAGTATACACCATCAGCGCACTAGTGGCAAAACGCTTATCGTGTTACACTAACAAATATGGGATTATTTGTACGTCAAGATGAGCAACGTTCAAAGTTGCAAGAAAAAATAGCTGCAGATTTGCGTGCCAAAGCTGTGGAGCGAGCCAAAGCAGATATCGAAGGGCCGAAATATGATGGCGCAGAAGATGCGGGTATCGTGCAGGATACGCATACGTCATCACCTCTACTGGGTGTATGGTTGGGTATTGGTGTTGCGGCTGTGGCGGTCGTGATTTATCTTATCGTGCGGTCTAGCTAGTGCTACAGTACTAGTGGTATACTGGTGGCAAGATGAGTGAAATTCAAGAACTAAAGACAGTACTTTTGGCACGTGTCGCAGAAGCAGATGAGCCGCGCGAGATATTGAAAAGTCCAGAAATCAAAGCATTGTACGCGCGTATACCTATGCTTGAACCGGGTGAACGCAAAGAGTTTGGTCAGCAGCTCAACGCACTCAAACAAATACTAGAGCAGGCGGTGAGTGATAAAGAAGCGACGAGTGAAGACGCCGCTAGCGAGTCGCTAGATGTGACCGCGCCATTTGGCATAAATGGCAAGCGGGCAGAGTTGCTATCAACGAGCAAGGGTACTGTGCATCCACTGCGTCAAGAAATTGCCACGCTGATTGAGATTTTTGCTCGCATGGGATTTGTGGCCGAAGAGTCACGCGAGATTGACGACCAGTACCATATGTTTGAGACGCTTAACTTTCCTGCTGGTCACCCTGCGCGCGATGATTACGATACGTTTATGACGATTCAGCGAGACTCAGCAGATGAGCCACTTATTGCACCGGCACACACTAGTACTATGCAAAATCGCATCTTACGCAAATACCGCAACAATCTAGAGACAGGTGAGCCAATTGCCGCTATCGTGCCAGACCGTGTGTTTCGCAACGAAGATTTGGATGCGCGACATGAGCATACGTTCTATCAAGTGGAAGGTATGTATGTGGCCAAAGGTGTGCATGCGGGCATGTTAATCGCGACGCTGCAAAAATTCCTCGAAGAATATTACGGCAAAAAGCTCGAAGTGCGCGTCAACCCATTTTATTTTCCGTTTACCGAACCCTCATTTGAGTTTGCGCTTAGCTGTCCATTTTGCGAGGGTAAAGATTCAAGCTGTAAAGTTTGTAGTGGCGAGGGTTGGATTGAGCTGCTGGGCTGCGGCATGATTCATCCAAACGTATTACGTGCGGCAGATATTGACCCAGAGATGTACACTGGATTTGCATTTGGCTGCGGTATCGACCGGCTGGTGATGATGAAGTATGGTATCGAGGACGTACGGCATTTTGAGAGTGCGAAGTTAGACTTTTTGAAACAATTTTAAGGAGAAAGAATATGACATTTACAGAAATTGCCCAAGAAGTTTTGAAGAGTAACACCTATATGACGCTTGCAACGGCGAGTACTGATAGTGTGCCGCGCGGAACACCAGTGCATTTTGCGCATGATACACAGTATGTGTATTGGCTCAGTACTGCGGATGCGGAGCATTCACGTAATTTGGCGATGAACGACAAGCTATTTGTGACAGTGTTTGATGCGGGGCAGAGTATGAGTGATTTGGCACAGCGACGCTGCGTGTATATTGCGACGCGTGGCGAGCTACTACGCGGCGATGATGAGCTGGCTGCTCGGGAAGTGTTTGCCGACAAATTTAGCGATGAAGATAATCGCAAGGCGAGCGAGTGGGGCTACTATCGTGCGAAACTAGGCGAGATTGATGCAAATAAATCTGATGAACAGAGAGTGTATTTTACTGCAGGATAATTATGAAAGTAAGTCTCAATCAAGTTAAGCAGTATATCGATTTTGAACTACCGCCAGTAGATGAGTTGGTGGCGCGGATTAATGCGCAGCTGGGTGGTGTCGAAGAGATTGTCGACCTGGCGGATAAATACAAAGATGCGAAAATCGTACGTGTGGTGGAGTGCGAAAAGCACCCCGATGCTGATCGTTTGAGCGTGTGTCGGGTAGATGCTGGTGGCGAAGAACTGGTGCAAGTGGTCTGCGGTGCGCCAAATGTACATGCAGACATGTGGGCAGTGTGGCTACCTCCAGAGTCTGTGGTGCCTGCGACGTACGGTGATGCGGAACCATTTGTACTCGATGCTCGCAAGCTGCGTGGTGTGATGAGTCATGGCATGCTCGCGGCAGCGGATGAGTTGGCTATCGGCAGTGATCATGAGGGGATTGTGGAACTTACTGAAGCTGACTTAGCTGCGGGAAAATCACTCAAAGCAGGCGCGAGTTTTGCGGAGATTTTTGGTCTTGATGACACTATCATCGATATCGAAAACAAGATGTTTACGCATCGTCCAGACCTGTTCGGACAGTTGGGAGTGGCACGCGAGATTGCAGGTATTTTGGGATACAAATTTACAAGTGCTGAGTGGTACACGACTGTGCCTGAATTTAGCGCGGGCGAAGGTCTGGAACTGGAAGTATTCAACGATGCTGCGGACAAAGCTCCGCGATTTATGGCTGTGGTGCTAAAAGATGCGACCGTGAAGTCTAGTCCACTCTGGCTGCAGTGCGCGCTCGTGGTGATGGGCAGTAAGTCAATCAATAGCATTGTGGACGCGACAAACTATGTAATGCTACTGACGGCGCAGCCGACACATGCGTATGATTATGATAAATTACGCGGTAATAAACTCGGTGTGCGTATGGCGCATGATGGTGAAAAAGCTGAATTGCTCAACGGCAAAACCTATGAATTTACGAGTGACGATATCGTGATTGTCGATGGCGAAGGCGTAGTGGGGCTTGCGGGTATCATGGGCGGCGCAGGTAGCGAGGTATCGGCAGATACGAAAAATATCGTACTCGAAGTAGCGAACTTTGATATGTATGCGGTTCGCAAATCCGCGATGCGACACGGTGTGTTTACTGATGCGCTGACACGATTTAATAAAGGGCAGTCACCCCTACAAAATGCAGTCGTATTAACTAAGCTCATCGAGCTTGTTGGCGGCGAGCAGGCTAGTGATGTGTTTGATGAAGATATGTTTGCTGAGCTGGACGGCAATGTAGTTAGTGATGTCAAGTTTATCAACAGTCGACTTGGACTGAGCTTAGGTGAGCCTGATATTGTGCAGCTACTCGAAAATGTTGAGATTGCTGTGAAGGACATGGGTAATAAGTTTGAAATCGAGCCGCCTTTTTGGCGTACCGACTTGGATTCGCCCGAAGATATTGTCGAGGAAATCGGTCGTCTTTATGGTTTCGATAAACTCCCGCGTGAGCTACCAAGACGCAGTGCGTCCCCTGCTGCGCATAATGCAGAGATTACTGCTAAACAACGTGTGCGTGAAACACTCGCGCGGGCTGGTGCCAACGAAGTGTTGACGTATAGTTTTGTGCATGAAAACATCATCAAGAAAGCGGGGCAGGATTTACACCAAGCCTTTCAACTTTCAAACGCACTCAGTCCGGATTTGCAGTACTATCGCCTGAGTGTATTGCCAAGTTTGCTCGACAAGGTACATATGAATATCAAAGCCGGTCATGTTGAGTTCTTGCTCTACGAAATCGGCAAAGCGCACCACAACGAAGTATTTGGCGACGATGATTTGCCTGTAGAGTTTGGACGAGTTGCGGGTGTATACGCGAGCAAAAAAGAGCAGCAAGACGCGGCGTATTACCAGGCGAAACGAACGGTAGAGTATCTCGTAGAGTCGGTCTTGCCAGGTGTAAAACTCGCCTATTCTCGACTTGATGAGTACAATGTGCCAGACTTCAAACCTTTCGTGCAACTTCTAGCTCCTTTTGACCCTGTGCGGTCGGCTGTCGTGACGATCGACGACAAGCTAGCGGGCGTGATTGGCGAGCTGCGAGCGAGTGTCGCAAAAGCATTTAAGCTGCCGTCGAGGACAAGTGGTTTTGAGCTGTTTGTGTCGCCATTTGTGTGCGAGACCAAGCCGACGTATAGGCCGCTTTCGCGCTACCCTTCTGTGCAGCGAGACGTGAGTTTTCGCGTGGGAGCTGCGGTCCGGTATATGGATGTGTATGACGCGATGAAACTGGATGAGCTGACGAGTGATGAGCTGCATGTTACAGCAGAGCCACTAGATATCTATCAGGCAGGCGGTGCTGATAGCAAGACAATTACGTTGCGTGTCAACATCACACCGTATGAAAAGACACTTGAGTCCGACGAAGCGGCGAAATTGCTCGATGAGCTTGCGAGTCGCGTGACATCTGTCACTGGTGCGCAGGTCGTCTAGTTTATGCAGAATCTCTTCAGGCTTTTTGGCTATACGCGTGGGCTGGGTCGTCTTGTCACCATAGTTGCATGTCTGGCGGTGTTGACAGCGCTGCTCGGTTTGGCGACGCCTTTTATCATCAAGATGGCGACCGACACGATTGTGGCAGGTCTTCAGGGTGGTACGGGCGTCGACGTGGCCTCTCTTGGGTGGCTGGTAGTACTAATGTTCGTAGTATCTCTCGTGGCCACAGCAGTTGGTGACATAGGTGGTGTGCTTGGCGATCTTCTGGCGGTTCGGATGCGTAGACAGTTGTCGAGCCGTTATTATGAGCATCTGCTCTCGTTGCCGCAGCGCTACTTCGATACGGAGATTACCGGCAAAGTTGTCAACAGACTGAATCGTGCGATTGTCAATGTCACTTCGTTTGTGCAGTTTTTTGCCAACAATCTACTCGGCACGTTACTGACCGTGTTAATCGCTCTTGGCATCATGTTATGGTATAGCTGGCCAGTGGCGGTGAGTATGTTGCTGCTTATACCGGTATTTCTCTACGTAACTGCTAAGACGAGTGTCAAATGGCAGCAATACGAGAAGCGCATCAATAAGCATTTTGATATCGCAAGCGGTCGTTTCACCGAAGTGGTATCTCAGGTACGTCTCGTCAAAAGCTTCAATACCCAGAAGCGAGAGTTCAAGTCGTTTGACACGCACTTCGGCAAAATGGTGAGTATCACGAAACAGCAGTCTATCTATTGGCATAGCATGAATGCTGTACGTGGTGTGGCGCTCGGTGTAGTGTATGCGATAGTATTTGGAACGCTTTTTTATCAGACGGCAGCCGGTATACTGACTATCGGTGAAATGGTGTTGCTTATCGCGCTTGTGCAGCAGATTTCTGGGCCAATGCAGTCTATGAGTTTTTTCATCGATTATTATCAGCGCGCAGCAGCAAACAGCAAGGATTATGCGGAGGCGATGGCGGAAGAATCGGAGGTGATTGACGAGACCGGCAAAAAGCAGCTGGATGCCAAGCATGCCAAGGTGGAGTTCCGTGACGTTGAGTTCGCGTATGACGACAAAAAACAAGTTTTGCATGGCATATCTTTTGTCATCGAGCCAGGTCAAAAGCTCGCGCTGGTCGGTGAAAGCGGTGGTGGCAAATCTACTATCTCAAATCTTCTCATGCGGCTCTATACACCCTCGTCTGGTGAGATTCGCATCAACGGTATGAATACCCACGAAGCGACACAGTCGAGCTTGAGGAGGTCGATTGCCACCGTGTTCCAAGATGCTTCGTTATTCAGCGGGACGGTGCGCGAAAATATCGCGTACGGCCGACCATCTGCAAGTAACAAAGACATCGAGGCGGCAGCGCGAGCTGCCAACGCTTGGTCATTCATCCAGGAGCTGCCTGACGGTGTCGATACAGAGATAGGTGAACGGGGTATCAAGCTAAGTGGCGGTCAGAAGCAGCGTATCGCCATCGCTCGCGCTTTGTTAAAAGACGCGCCAATTTTAATCCTCGACGAAGCGACAAGTAGTCTTGATAGCCGTAGCGAAGCAGTGGTGCAGGAAGCACTTGACCGATTAATGAAAGGTCGTACAGTACTTATCATTGCGCACCGACTTAGTACCATTGCGCACGTGGATACAATTGTGACGCTCAAAAAAGGACGAGTCGACGAAATCGGCATGCCAGCCACGCTTGCTAAATCTGGCGGAATTTATGCGCAGCTGTTGGATTTGCAAATGGCTACTAGCGAAAAAGCCAAAGAAAAGCTGGCTGAATTCGACATGCAAGGCTAGCAAATATGCTATAATAGTCGATAGTTAAAAAGAGAGGGAGATAATGGCGACATCGAAAGGTCATCGAATTGGTATTATTATTATTGCTGTCACGATGGTAGTGAGTACGATTGCAATGTTCGTGAGTATGATTTTGGTAAACGAAAATAACACTCGTGATCAAAAGAAGCAGCAGGCAGACTACGAAAAGCTAATCAAAGAATATCAAGAAGAGCAAGAAAAGCAGCTCAAGGCGCAAAAAGAAGAAGCCGCCAAGCTATCTTCTCGATATTTTGATGATTTCAGTCAGTTTGCATCATTACCTGAGCCATTTGATGAGAGTAAGGCAACGAGTCTAGAGACAGAGGACCTGCGAGTTGGCGAAGGAGCGGAGATTGATGCGAACAATAAGTACCGTGCGTACTATATAGGTTGGAATACGGAAGGCAAAGTGTTCGACAGTAGTATCGAAGGCGATACACTTAAGATGCCACTGGAAGGTAGCAATCAAATGATTGCAGGCTGGGTGCAAGGCGTGCAGGGTATGCGTATTGGTGGCGTTCGTGTCATTACGATTCCTGGAAGTATGGCTTACGACGCCGATCAAGGTGCTGACATCAAGGCAAATAAACCACTTCGATTTGTTGTCATGGCAATTGAGCCTGCTGCAGCGGAAACAGAAGAGAAGGAGTAGACCGTGGGTGAAGTCAAAGATGTGGTGATGGTGGGTGCGGGTCCAAGCGCACTTGCAGCGGCTGTATATACCACACGCGAAGATATCGATACTACGCTCTACGAAAAGGGTACGATTGGCGGTCTTGCGGCTATTACTGATCTGGTGGACAATTATCCTGGATTTGCTGAAGGTATTTCTGGTATGCAGCTCGCTGGTCAGCTGCAGGCACAAGCGGAGCGATTTGGTGCTCATATCGACTTTGGCGACATCTCGGCAATCCGCAAAGACGGCGATGAGATTGAGCTAATTGTTGATGGCGAGCCGGTGCGCGCCAAGGCAGTGCTGGTGGCGACAGGTAGTGACTACAAAAAACTTGGCATCTCCGGCGAAGCAGAGTACTATGGCCGCGGTGTGCACTACTGTGCAACATGTGATGGCGCGTTTTATCGGGACAAGCGACTTGTTGTCGTGGGCGGTGGAAACTCCGCTGTGCAAGAAGCTATCTTTTTGACACGTTTTGCACCACATATTGACCTACTGGTGCGCAGTACGGTAAAAGCCAGTGAAGTGTTGCAGCACGAGTTGCAAAAGTTTGTCGACGCGGGTAAGATTACCGTGCATCTGGGTGTGCAGCCAGATGCAATCGCAACTGAAGATGGTAAGGTGGTCCGTGTAGATGCAACGCAGGATGGCGAAAAGGTGAGTTATGAAACTGATGGCGTGTTTGTGTTCATCGGGCTTAAGCCAAACACAGCATTTCTAGAAGGTAGCGGTGTCGAGCTTGACGAAGTTGGACTAGTGAAAACCGATGACAAATTGCAGACAAATGTATCTGGTGTGTTTGCAAGCGGCGATGTGCGTAGTGGTGCTACGATGCAGATTGCGAGCGCCGTAGGCGAAGGCGCAACGGCTGCGCTTTCGATTCGTGAGTATCTAGAAGACCTTGCACGTAAATAGCTCTATTGCAATGCATCTATAATTCGGCGCGGATAGTCTGTCACTACTGCGTCGATTTTCTTGTCTCGAAGAAGCTTTGCGCCACCTGGTTTATTGACAGTGTAGGCGTAGGTAAAGATACCGAGCTTGCGTGCGATCGTGAGTGCAAGTAGGCTAGTGTAGTGTCTATGAAATCCAAGTCCAGCAAACTTGAGTGATCGCTGATAGAGGATGAAGGTGAATGGCGTACGATTGTGCAAGAGAGCGAGCCTGGCATGTGGTGCTGTGTGGCGTACTTGACGTAACTCTTTGATCTTAAAGGAGGAGATCAGGCAGTTTTGCCAGTCTTTTGCTGATTTTGTATAACGAGAACCGAGGAGCGTTGCGACAACTTCGCCGCTGCCGGTAGATTTGAGTTCAATATTGAGATAAGTTTTGCCCCAAAATTCATCAAGTACTTCTTGTAGTGTAGGTATGGGGATATCTTTACTGATTTTTTTGAGCTCGTTATGCGTCAGATTACTCACGCTACGATTAATGCCTCGTGTAAGTAGGAGCGTATTGTCGTGAATTACAACAGGAATGCAATCACGCGTAAGGCGAACATCAAATTCTAAGCCATCCACGCCTTGGCGTAGTGCATCATGCATGGCATTGATTGTATTGGCGGCATACTCACCTTTGGCGCCGCGGTGTCCCCATATCAGCATATTTTATAGTATAACATTAGATGTCGAGTGAAGAGGGCGCTTGCTTACATTTTCGAGGTGTCGAGGTGTTACGTGAAACCAAAGTTTTTAGTATACTTGAAACAAGAGATAACTGACAAAAAGGAGCAAAAATGGCAGATTTTAACACAATTCTTACCCCTGGTGATGTAAATGGCGGCATTATTAATGTCGTAGTGGAGATTCCACAGGGTAGTAGTCATAAGATTGAATGGAACCGTGAGCTTGCGGCCATGCAGCTCGACCGTGTAGAGCCTACTGTATTTGCCAAGCCAACAAACTATGGCTTTATCCCACAGACACTCGACGAAGATGGCGATGAACTCGATGCGCTGATTATCACTGATGAGCCATTGCCAACGGGTATCTTCCTCGAGGCTCGTGTAATCGGTGTGATGCGATTTGTCGATGACGGGGAAGTAGATGACAAAGTAGTAGTAGTACCGGCAGACGACCGCAACACCGGCAATGCTATACAGTCTCTAGCTGACTTGCCAGAGCAGCTCATTAAGCAGATTGAATTCCATTTCAACCACTACAAGGACCTCAAGAAACCAGGTACTACCAAGGTAGAAAGCTGGGGTGACGTAGCCGAGGCAAAAACGATTATCCACGAGTCTATCGAACGTTGGAATAATCGCTAAGCATGAGCGAAGATATACCGAGATCTCAACAAATTGTTATTGAAACTTTTCGGGAGTTGCGAATACGCCTGATGCACGACTACGGCAGTGCTGAGTTTAGTCGAAAATCCGACTACTCTCATCTCACGCAGCTTGATATTCTTGTAGAGCGGACGCTTCGCAAGGCACTTGCTCAGGTCTATGACGAGCAGGCGCTGGGATTTGAAGGTGAGGAAACGGGCGCACATGGTAACCATGAAACATATTGGCTTGTAGATCCAATCGACGGCACGGTGCCATTTATTCGAGGGCTGCCTTTTTGTACGAACATGGCAGCTTTGATTCACAACGGTGAGACTCGGGCTGCAGTGATTTATGATTTCGTGGCAGATGCAATGTATACTGCGACAAAAGGCGGTGGCGCATCCAAAAATAACCAGCCTATACACGTGAGTAGTCGACCTATCGAAGATGCGATGGTGACAATTGAGTCTCCCAGATTTGCCGAAGTGCGCACACATCTCAAGGTAGCGGGTATCAAAAGCATTACGCCAGTCGTAGCGTCGGGCCATGGGTTTATTATGACTGCCGAGGGGAAGCTGGAGGGGAGATTGCAGTACCGTGGCTATGGCAAGGTGCATGACTACGCGCCCGGTGCGCTGCTTGTTGCGGAGGCTGGCGGTGAGTTGGTAACACTTGCGGGAGAAGTCTATGATACGAGTTGTCGGGATTTTGCGGCCGTTACTCCTGCGGTGGCCGAATATCTACGCAACTCTCAACATGATATTATAACGATGCACGAAGGTTTGAAGGCTGGTGGCGCAGGTGTAGGAACCGTCTAAGTAGGCTACTTGGCGTTTTTTCGCGACGCTTTGTCACGAATAATCGCCGCGGCATGCGAGATACCTTCGACAATACCGAGCTGTTTGAGCTGCATACGAAGCTTACTTTTGGCATGTGAAGTCTTTACGAGATCGAGCCAGGCTTTTTTAGGCTGGGCGAGTTTGCGCGTAATGACTTCTACGACATCACCATTACTAAGCGGCTTATCAAATGCGTGGATATTGCCGTTGACCCGAAATCCGCTGGCATGTTTGCCGATATCACTGTGTACGAGATAGGCAAAGTCAAGCGGAAATGCACCTTCTGGCAGATTGTAGATATCGCCTTTTGGTGAATAGACAAAGATACGGTTACCAAACAGGTCGATGGTGAGCTGGTCTTCGCTAATTTCTTCGCCAGCCTGCAAGCGTGTTGCGACATCTTGGAGTTGTGTAATCCATTGCAGTTCTGCGGGTAGTCCACCGTTGCCACGCTTTTTTTGCATATAGCCTTTGGTGGCTTTTTGTTCGTGGTAATGAAAGCTCGCAGCGAGTCCACTTTCGGCATAGTCGTGCATTTCATGGGTTCGGATTTGAAACTCGACTATTTGTTTATTGGGCGTGATAACAGTGGTGTGAAGGCTGCGATAGCCATTTGGCTTTGGCACGGCGATGTAATCTTTGATACGGGCAATCATGGGTTGATACATGCCGTGTAGAATGCCGAGTACACGGTAGCAGTCTTCTTTGCTTGCTACGATGACGCGTAGTGCCATTAGGTCGTAGATATCATCCATATTGCCATCAACTTTTTTCAGTTTTTTATGCAAGCTATAGATACTTTTGACACGGCCATTGATTTCGAACTCAAAACCATGGTCACGCAGTACTTTTTCAACCTCTGTGCGTACGATACCAAGTTTGCGTGTACTACGGCCAAGGCGTTTACGCATAATTGCTTGTAGATGTTTAAATTCTTTTGGATCAAGATAGCTAAATGCCATTTCTTCCATCTGCATACGCACACGACCCATGCCCAAGCGATCAGCCATGGGTGCAAATACTTCGAGCGTTTCGCGCGCGATTTTTTGCTGTTTGTCGGTAGGCATTGCCGAGAGCGTGGAGATATTATGCAGGCGATCGGCAAGTTTGATGATAATGACACGTACGTCTTGGCCGACGGCAATAAGGAGCTTAGATAGATTGTTTTTTGTCTGTGGCAAGTAGCTGTTGAGGTCGCGCATGCCGGCACGCGCTTGACTTACCTTCGTGACACCATCGACGAGAAACGCGACATCGTGCCCGAATAGACTTTCAATCTCTTCGAGTGTAGCGTCGGTGTCCTCGACGGTATCGTGTAATACCCCGGCGAGTACTGTATCGATATCCATGCCCCAGTCGATGAGGTTATAGGTGACGGCGAGCGGGTGGGTGATATAGGCTTCGCCACTCTTGCGTTTTTGGCCTTTGTGTTTGGTAGTTGCGTAGTTGATGGCATGTTCAAGTTCAAGTACCTGGTCTTCGTCGTAGAGATTGGCTGCAAATTCTAGAACTTCACGCTTTTTCATAGTATAGCTAGTATATCATTTGCTAGTTCGATAGTATATGTGATCTTGTATCTATAAAAGGGAGGCGGAGCGCCGAAGCGCTCCGTTGTCATCCTTCCGTGAGTCTGAGGTCGGCAGGGATGCTGATGGGTGAGATCGTGTTTTTGCTGCCACTGCACTGGATGACTGTGAACGGATCGATGTTCTGTTGTTCAGCTACTGCTCGCAATACCTTCGCGACTGTGGCCGCTCCATCTTCGAGACGCTCCTGGTCTGCGCGGTGCTGCAAGGTGATTGAGACTGCGACGGGATTGCCGTCTTGGTCGTTACCTTTACCGGCTGCACTGTAGGTGTAGATACTCATGTGTACCCTCTCTGTCGGAATAAGACATAATAAATTATATCATATATAACTAAAAAGTAAAATATAGTAATTTGCGCAAAAACAAGTGAGTAGTATACAATAAGTAGCAAAGAACTAATGCTTAGAGTAATGAGGGGGCATAACGGATATGAGTCAGACAAAACTTGCCATCAATGGGTTTGGGCGGATTGGCCGCAACGCGTTCAAGATTGCGTTTGAGCGCAAGGATTTGGAAATTGTCGCGATTAACGATTTGACAGATACTAAGACATTGGCATATTTGCTCAAGCACGACAGCAACTATGGTACCTACCATCACGAGGTGTCGTACGACGAAGCGGGCATTATCGTCGACGGCAAGCACATTCAGGTGCTGGCTGAGCGTGACCCAGTGGCGTTGCCATGGGGCGATATGGGCGTGGACATTGTGATCGAATCGACAGGATTTTTCACTGACAAAGACGGCGCGAGCAAACACATTGCAGCTGGCGCGAAGCGTGTGGTGATTAGTGGTCCAACCAAATCCGAAGGCGTCGATACAATCGTGCTGGGTGCCAATGACGACAAGATTGCTGGTTCTACAGAGGTAATTAGCAATGCAAGCTGTACGACAAATAGCCTGGCAGCAGTGATGGCGGTGCTCGACGCAGAGTTTGGTGTCGAGAAATCGCTCCTTACGACTGTCCATAGCTACACAGCCAGCCAAGTTGTGCAAGACGCGCCAAAAGGCGACCTGCGCGAGGGCCGCAACGCAGCCGAAAACATGGTACCGACGACAACTGGCGCAGCAATTGCCGTTACTAAGACATTGCCACAACTCGAAGGTAAGTTTGACGGGCTTTCTATCCGCGTACCAACACCTGTAGTGTCGATTAGCGATGTCACCGCACTGCTTTCAAAAGACGTGACAGTAGAAGAAGTGAATAATGCGTTCAAAAAGGCCGCCAAAGAGCCATACTACCAAGGTATTTTGGACGTCAGCGAAGAACCACTTGTATCACGTGATTACATTGGCAACAGTCACTCGGGCACTGTGGATCTGCTACTGACAAAGGTTGTGGGCGGCAATCTCATCAAGATTGCGGTGTGGTATGACAACGAATGGGGCTATAGCAATAGGCTGGTTGAGTTGACGGCTGACGTCGGCAAGTCGATTAGTCGATAAGGGTATTTATATACAACATAAAACTCGCACTTTGAAACAATTATAGTGCGAGTTTTATGTATATATCATGCATCTTCTGTTTTTTCTAATGCTTCTGCGGGAACAGTGCGCGTTGTTGGCGTAAGATACATGAACACGCTGCACGACGCAGCCACAAGTGCCAAAATAAGGCCAATGATCCAGCTACGAGTAAGTAAGGTGACGACTGCAAATGATAGCCAGGCGCTACCTTGCGAGACGAATTTGACACGTGTCGAGAGCGTACCTTCGCGCTGAAAACGATGCGCTTCACGGACGGCGTAACGTAGGATTGGAATATGTGTGAGCCAATGGTGAAGTCGATGGCTGGAGTTAGAAAAGGCCCAGAGTGCGATGAGAATGAAGACAGTTGTAGGTAGCCCGGGCACCCATACGCCAATAACACCGAGACCTGTACAGGTAAGGCCGAGTAGTGCGTAGAGGATTTTTTTACCAGCCGCCGGCATGGCTCTCTACTTTCTGCGCGAGGTAATCGAGGAATGCCGGGTCGTCATTGAGGCACTTGAGCGTCATAAGGTTTTTCTCCTCGCCCCCACCTTCTGCATAAAGCTCGGCACCTTCAATGCCAAGTTCGTGAATTGTCTCAAGGCAGTCGGTGGTGAAAGCTGGCGCGATAATAAGGGGTCGCTTGACTCCTTGGCCGTGAAGTTCAGGCAGCTCAACTTGTGTGTAAGGCTGGAGCCACTCAGCGCGACCAAAGCGGGATTGGTAGGTTTGTTTGTACTCGTCTTTTTTCCAACCCAGTTTTTTGGCAATCAGTCGTGTTGTCTCATTGCAGTGTTCTGGGTATGGGTCGCCTTCGGTGACGTAGCTGAGCGGGATACCATGATAGCTCAGGAGGATTTTATCTGGCTGATGGGCTAGTTTTTTCATTTGTTGTTTGATGCTGCTGGCTAGCACATCTATATATTGCGGGTCGTTGTAGAATGGGTCAACAAATCTGAGAGCTGGCGAGTATTTTTTAATCGGCGCTCCACGACGTTTCTCGCGACCCAGTGCGTAGAACATAATCTCGTCGTAGACCGATGCTGTCGTAGTGGTACTGTACTGCGGGAACATCGGTAGTACGATGATGCGAGTGATACCTGCCTCATGCAGTTCGCGCATGGCAGTGTTCATACTTGGTTCGGCGTAGGCAAAACCGAGCTTGACCACGAAGCGTGAGCCGAGACGTTTCTGGACACCGCGGACTTGTTTCTCAGACGTAATGAGAAGCGGCGAGCCTTTGTCGGTCCAGATTTCTTCGAAATGCTTAGCGACAGCAGCTGGGCGGCGCTGTAGTATAACGCCATGCAGCAGCGGCTTCCACCACCAGCGTGGGCTATCGATGATCCGTTCATCGCCAAGAAAATTGCGTAGATATGGCTTGAGGGCTTGTTTGGTAGGCGCTTCTGGCGTGCCAACCTGCGCCAGAATAACCCCGATCTTGGAAGAAGTCATATATATCTAGTGTAGCAGAGAATAGACAAATAACGGGAAAAGGTAAAGCCCCGCCGTATACGGGCGAAGCTCGACCTTTTTGGTAGGGAGCTGCGCGCCTAGGCGGGGCTGGGTACTTGATGTTCGGCAACGACGAGCTGCAGCTGCTTCCATGCTTCTTTGAAGCTTTCTTCGAAGTTGAGTTCGCCGACTGGCACTGTCGTGCGACCAAAGTCGAGCGTGGCATGACTCAGCTTTTTGTGCAGTCCCTCTGAATCGAAGATGTACACTGCGACCGCCTCACCGCTGAGCAATCCAGCTTCGCTGAGATGGTCGCGCACCTCGCCATTTTCTAGGTAGCAGCATCGGGTTTTTACAAGCATCCCTTCTAGTAGTGCTCGCGGATAGGGCTGGTAGTTGCCATTATTTCTCAGCGCTTTGACATGTTCGCTGAGGAGCTCTCGACCTTTTGCACTGACCATGATTTCCGCCATCGGGCAAATCCGTTCACTCGTAGGAATAGTACTCTTTATTATTATAGCAGAATATAGGAATATTTACAATATTCTGTCCGCATTGCCTTTGATTTTTCTCTAAAAACGCTTATACTTGTAGGTATGAAGATTTTTCTTGGTTCCGACCACAATGGCTATCATCTCAAAGAGCAGCTGTTTGCTTATCTCGCAAAGCGCGGCTACGACGTGCAAGACGTCGGTGGTAAAGAGCTCGACCTGGAGGATGACTTTCCGCAGTTTGCGCAGATGGCAGCGCTCAAGGTGCTAGGCGAAGACGAGAAAAGCGATCCGCGGGCGATACTGCTATGCGGCGGCGGCCAGGGTATGGCTATGGCGGCCAATCGTTTTCGCGGCATCCGCGCGAGCGTCATCTGGGACGAGTACGAAGCCAAGATGACGCGTAACGACAACGATAGTAATGTATTGTGTTTGCCGTCTCGTATTCTCGAAAAAGACGAAGCTGAGTGGAAAGCAATTTTGGATACATGGCTGGCAACTCCATTTGCTTCGGCGCCACGATACAAGCGACGCAATGCGCAGATTGATGAGGTATAGAGATGAGCTTGATTGCACCGGCGATTTTGGCTGAAAACGCAGACCAGTATAAGCAGGCGATAGACAAAGTGCAGCCGTTTGCGCAGCGCGTACATATTGACGTAAGTGATGGTGAGTTCGCGCCAACGTTTACCATTGGCTTCAATGAGATTTGGTGGCCAGAGGGCTGGGAGGTGGATGTACATGCCATGGTTGCTCGGCCGGCCGAGCATTTGCAGACATTGGTGCAACTCAAGCCAAGTATGGTGATTTTTCATGCCGAAGCAGATACCGAGCAATTGCCGTCGGTACTCGTGACGCTCAAACAATACGGTATTAAAGCCGGTGTGGCACTACTTCGCCCCACAGTACCGTCGTCTGTCGAGGCAGTGCTGCAACAGGCGGAGCATGTAATGGTATTTACCGGGGATTTGGGTAAATATGGCGGCACGGCAAACCTGATGCAGCTCGAAAAAGTCCGCCTCATTAAACAAATCAACCCGGAAGCAGAAATTGGCTGGGATGGCGGCGTGAATGTCGACAATGCCTACACGCTGACGCAAGGCGGTGTGAACGTGCTCAATGTGGGCGGTGCGATACAGAAATCCACCGATGCCGAGTTGGTGTACAAACAGCTTGTCGAAGAAATCAACAAACAAGGAGTGTTATAAGTGAAGCAGCAACTGACGTGGGCACAGTTGGACGAAAAAGCCAACACGATTCGAAAAGACATCATCAAAATGCTTGAGGCGGCGGGCAGTGGACATAGTGCGGGTCCTCTGGGTCTGGCAGACATCTTTGCGGCGCTGTATTTTGACATTATGAACTACGACCCCAAAAACCCTGAATGGGACGAACGGGATTATTTTTTCCTGAGCAACGGCCACACGGTGCCGGTGCAGTACGCAGCCATGGCCGAGGCTGGGTTTTTTGACAAAGAAGAATTGTTGACACTGCGTAAACTCGGCAGTCGACTGCAAGGCCACCCAGAGCGCATCAAACTGCCAGGGCTAGAAAATACCAGCGGTCCGCTAGGTAGTGGCCTAAGTCAGGCCTCGGGCGTGGCGTATGCGCTGCAATACCTCGACAAACAGCCTCATCGTTTTGTGTATACAGTGATGGGTGATGGTGAGCTCAACGAAGGCAATATCTGGGAAGCGGCTATGTTTGCGGGCAAATACAAGCTTAGCCAGCTGATTGGATTTATCGACCGCAACAACATCCAGATTGATGGCAGTACCGAAGATGTGATGCCGCTCGAAGATTTGCGCGGCAAATGGGAGAGTTTTGGCTGGCATGTACAAGAAGTCGATGGCCATAATATTGAGAGCGTGATTGATGCGGCAAGCATGGCGCGGGCAATTACCAACAAGCCGAGTGTGATTATCGCACACACGATTCCGGGCAAGGGCGTGGACTTTATGGAGTATGACTACAAATGGCACGGCGCACCACCAAATCATGAACAGGCAAAAGAAGCGCTTTCCAAGCTGCGCACACTAGATGGCAAGATTGAGGCGGGAGAATAATATGACACACTATCAATTACGAGATGATATATTTTCGGACGATGCAGCGCAGGAGCCGACGCGCGCTGGCTTTGGTCGCGGCCTCAAAAAAGCTGGCGAGGCTAACGAAAATGTCGTGGCGTTGTGCGCGGATCTTACCGAGAGTACGCAGATGCACCTTTTCAGAGAAGAATTTCCAGAGCGATTTGTCGAAATTGGCGTGGCCGAACAAAACCTCGTGACAGTCGCGAGTGGCTTGGCGCGAGCGGGCAAAATTCCGTTTACTAGCAGCTATGCGGCGTTTAGCCCAGGACGCAACTGGGAGCAAATTCGTACTACCGCCACACTCAACGAACAGCCCGTCAAAATCGTCGGCAGTCACGCTGGCGTAAGTGTTGGGCCAGACGGCGCCACCCACCAAATGCTCGAAGACATTGCGCTGATGCGTGTATTGCCGCACATGGTTGTGGTAGTGCCAGGCGATAGTGTCGAAGCAGAAAAAGCCACGCAAGTGATTGCCGAAAACGGCAAGCCGAGCTATATCCGTCTGGCGCGCGAAAAAACGCCAATTTTTAGCACCGACGAATCGCCATTTGAGATTGGCAAAGCATATGTACTGCGTGATGGTCATGATGTATCACTTCTCGGTACGGGTACAATGACCTACCAGCTACTTAAAGCTGCTCAGTTGCTAGAAAAGCATGGTGTATCTGCCGAGGTGGTACATGTGCCGACAGTCAAACCACTCGATGAAACGACGATTCTAGCCAGTGTGCGCAAAACAGGGCGAGTTGTCACGGCCGAAGAAGCACAAGTGGCAGCGGGATTTGGTGGTGCCATAGCCGAGCTGCTAAGCGAAAAGTTGCCAACGCCACTCAAACGAATTGGCATGTACGATAGGTTTGGCGAATCCGGTGCGCCAAACGAACTACTTGATCATTTTGGACTTACGGGTGAAAAAATGGCGCCAGTAGTTCAAGAATTTATCAATACAACACCGCAATACCACAAAGGATTTTAGGCATGGGGCTGACAATTAGCGAGATTCGAGATAACACTACCCGAGCGAGGCATTTGTACCAGCGCACGCGCCAGCAGCATTTCGCTGTGGGAGCGTTCAATATCGACAATCAAGAAACGCTGATTGCGATTGCTCGCGCGGCGCAGAAGCTCAATTCGCCAGTTCTCATAGAGGTGAGCGAGGGCGAAGTCAAGGCGCTGGGGCTCGAAAATGTGCGCGACATGGTGGACAATTACAAAAAAGAATATGGCATAGAAGCGTATTTAAACCTCGATCATAGTCCGACGGTAGAGTCATGCAAGCGCGCGATTGATGCGGGCTATGAGTTTATCCATATCGACATTTCGCAGGCAAATCACGATGCCAGCGAAGAAGAAATCGTCGCCAAAACCCGCGAAGTTGTCGAATATGCTAAGTTTACGGGCGCGCTTGTCGAGAGTGAACCACATTATTTTGGCGGTAGTAGTAATGTACATACTGAAGATATTGATTATGAGGCGATTAAAAAAACATTTAGCACCCCGGAAGGTGCACGCGAGTTCTCCGAAGCGACGGGCATCGACACCTTTGCGGCGGCTATCGGTAATCTGCACGGCAAATATCCTGTACCAAAAGAGCTGGATCTTGAGCTTCTCGAGCAGATTCGTGGGGCGATTGGTTGTGGAATTAGCCTGCATGGCGGCAGTGGCACGCCACTCCACTTCTTCGAAGACGCAGCACGGATTGGTGTGAGCAAGATCAATATTAATAGCGATATGCGCTACGTCTTCCGCAAGACGCTAGAGAAAGTCCTAGCCGACAACCCCAATGAATACGCTGTCGTCAAGCTCATGCCAGAGGTGTACGAAGCGGTGCAAGCAGTTGTCGAGGAGAAGATTCAGGCGTTTGGGAGCGGGAATAAGGCGGTTTTGTAATTTTTGACAGAGACAAGAGTCGGGTTGAGCGGTAGACTGGAATGTATATACTCTGAGGAACTGTTGCTGGATGATGTGTGTCATATAGCCGCTTATGGTATACTAATAACAAATCTTACATTCAAACAAAAACCAGAAAGATAGATATGAGCGTACCAAAGATATTGGCCATAGGCAAAGCCACGCAAGACGTGTTTCTCAAGAGCGAAGAATTCAGTCCGCATATGGAGGGTAAGGTAGCATATACACACTTGCCATTGGGTGTAAAGATGGAAGTTGAGGATATTGTGTTTGCTACAGGCGGCAATGCTAGTAATGTAGCAGTAACGTTTGCACGACAGGGTTTACATAGTAGCTATATGTGGACGTTGGGTTACGACCCGGCGTCAGAAACAGTGCTACACGATTTGGACGCCGAGGGTGTAGATACATCTCACGTGGTGCGGAATGAGAAATACCGTGCAGGGTACTCTAACATCTTGATTGCGACGGACGGTGAGCGAACGATTCTTAATAACCGTGGCGTATCAACGGACGCCAGTGCGCGTGATTTAAACCTTGACGCAATTGCCGATGTAGACTGGATTTACCCGACATCTCTCGCACTCGGCGGTATAGACTTACTACGGGTGATTGTCGACAAAGCAGAAGAATCGGGTGTAAAAGTAATGCTCAATCCTGCTGGTCCAGAGTTGGCAGAACCCAAAAAGCTTAAAGCACTACTAAGTAGCGTCGACGTATTGTGTGTCAATAAAGAAGAAATGCAGATGCTGGTGAGCGGCGAGACGATCGAAGAATTGGTGCGACATGCGCTGCATTATGTACCCGTGGCTATTGTGAGCGACGGGCCAAATGGTGTCTGCGCTAGCGACGGCAAGACGATTGTGACGGCGGGCATGTACGAAGATGTGCCAGTGCTGGATCGCACGGGTGCGGGTGATGCATTTGCTAGCGGCTTTTTGAGCCAATGGGCAGCGGGCAAGAGCCTGCGCGAGGCGATTGTGTTTGGTAGTGCTAATTCGACATCTGTGGTGACGCAGTTTGGTGCCAAAGATGGCATACTGCACAAAGGTGTGCAGCTACATGACATGCTGCTAGAGGAGAAGCCATTTTAGTATGTCGCGTGCATTGATGACATTGCTGGGTAGGCCAAAGGACAAACAGCTGGAGATTGCGTTTGATGATTTGGAGAAGGTAACACGCGGTCAGGCTGTCGATGCTAAGTTGGTGGGTGATATTTTGCACAAAGCGCATAGCCTAATTCGCGACATGGGACTGGAGGGCGATGT
Organism: uncultured Candidatus Saccharibacteria bacterium; assembly: GCA_964593465.1. Classification (GTDB taxonomy): domain Bacteria; phylum Patescibacteriota; class Saccharimonadia; order Saccharimonadales; family Saccharimonadaceae; genus Mycosynbacter. The sequence continues at coordinate 42,991 of CAZQJY010000006.1, read as the reverse complement.
GACCGCGCGCGAGCTCTACCATGCGCTGCGCGTGCACGAAGATGTACTGGACGAGTCGACACAGTTTGTAGGGCTGGTAGTGGACGGAGAAGTTGTGTCGTTTCATCACGACGATGTGGCACTCGATGAAGTAGAACACAGGCAATTTGCTGAACGCAGTACGCAGCGTCTACAAAACGCGTTAGCAAATGAGATCACACAACGCTACACAGACCTTGCGGTGCATCCAGAATTGCTGATTCGTATTACACAACATATTCAGAAAAAGGAGAAAAAATCATGAGGTATCAAATTTGTGTATCGGGCGCAGCGAGCGGTGAGACAGTACAGGCTTCGCATCATTTGGCGTTTGAGCTTGGCAAAGCTATTTCTGAGCGAGGTAAGACGCTAACGACAGGCGCAACTGTAGGGTTGCCACATTATGCTGCGATGGGTGCAGTAAGTGTCGAGGGCAAACGTGGCATCTCAATCGGATTTTCTCCCGCCAGCTCGTTTCGTGAGCATGTAGCGACATATCGCTTGCCGACTAAAGAGTTTGATTATATCAATTTCACCGGCATGGAGTATGTTGGACGCGATGTGCACTTGGTGCGTAGTAGCGATGCTATCATCACCGTAGGTGGTCGCATGGGCAGCTTGCACGAGCTTTCGACGGCACTCGAAAGTCGCAAAGTATGCGGCGTGCTACTTGGTAGTGGCGGGCTAGCTGACTATACTAAGACGCTGCTCGAGAACATCGAAGCGCCTGGTGCAAAAGACATCATCTACGATACTGATCCGCAGCGGCTTGTTGATGCTATTATCGAACGACTTGATACGAAGTATGCAGACTTCATTCATGACGCAGATGATGCGCATGTGAGCCAGAAGCGCTACGGTCAGGGCTAGTATACTGTGCCGCCTCTCGGTAGTAATTAAGTCTAATTTATTACAATAACAACAAGTCATTGATGTACGTCCTCACTCGGAGGAGTAAACAAGTTCGCTCTTCTTTCATATCGTAGTACAATAAAAAGATGGACAAGTTTCGTCTGGAAACAAAATACGAGCCAACGGGTGATCAGCCAAAAGCTATCGCTCAGCTTGTTGATGGGCTGGAAAACGGTGAGCGTGAGCAGACACTACTGGGTGTAACTGGTAGTGGCAAAACGTTCACAATGGCAAATATTATTGCCAATCGCAACGTACCGACACTGGTGTTGGCGCACAATAAAACACTTGCTGCACAGCTATTTAGTGAGTTTAAGGCGTTTTTCCCAGATAATGAAGTGCATTATTTTGTAAGCTACTTTGACTATTATCAGCCAGAAGCTTACATTGCGAGCAGTGACACCTATATAGAGAAAGACTCGGCTATCAATGAAGAGATTGATCGTTTGCGTCATGCTGCTACAAGTGCCCTACTCACTCGTCGTGATGTCATTATTGTAGCAAGTGTGAGTTGTATTTATGGTATTGGCTCACCAGAGACATACGAAGAGATGTCGCTCCACATTAAACGTGGTGAGCGTAGGCAGCAAGATAAGCTCATTCGTCTGCTCACTGATATACAATACAAGCGCAACGATATTGATTTTCACCGCGGTACATTTCGTGTGCGTGGTGATGTAGTAGATATCTTCCCTGCTAATGGTGAGACGGCGTTTCGGATAGAATTTTTTGGTGATGAAGTCGATAGAATTACGAGACTTGATCCACTAACGGGTGAGATTTTGGACGAGCCTGAGCGTGTGAGCATATTCCCGAGCAGTCACTACGTGACACCAAAAGCACGGATCGAGCAAGCAATAGCAGGTATTAAAAAAGAATTTAACGAGCGGCTTGAATGGTTTGAACGTCATGATAAACTACTCGAAGCTCAGCGCCTAGCTCAGCGCACTAAGTATGACATTGAGATGCTCGAAGAAACAGGGTTTGTAAAAGGCATCGAAAACTATAGCCGTTATTTGAGCAATCGTGAACCAGGCGAGCAGCCCGCGACACTCATCGATTACTTCCCTGACGACTGGCTTTTGCTTGTGGATGAAAGCCACCAGAGCCTACCTCAAGTTCGTGGTATGTATAATGGCGACCGTGCACGTAAAGAAGTACTGGTAGAGCATGGGTTTCGCTTACCAAGCGCGCTTGACAATCGTCCTTTACGGTTTGAAGAATTTGATAAACACATCAATCAGGCTATCTACGTATCGGCCACTCCGGGCGACTATGAGTTGGCACATAGCCCAGAGCCGGCTCAGCAGGTGATTCGACCGACAGGGCTGCTTGATCCGCCAATCACTATCAGACCGACAAAGGGACAGGTAGACGATTTGATTGCTGAAATTCGTGACCGTACCGCCAAAGGTCAACGTGTACTTGTTACCACGCTCACCAAACGCATGGCCGAAGACCTGAGTTCGCATTTGCTCGAACTCGGCATTAAAACAGCATATATCCATAGTGAAGTTGATACGCTTGAACGTGGAGACATTCTGCGGGACTTGCGTATGGGCGTGTACGACGTGCTAGTGGGAATTAACCTGCTGCGTGAAGGACTCGATCTGCCAGAAGTAAGTCTAGTAGCAATTATGGACGCCGATAAAGAAGGTTTTTTGCGTAGTGAAAGCGCACTTATCCAGACAGTGGGTCGTGCCGCGCGCCACGTCGATGGCGGCGTTATTATGTACGGCGATACCATTACACGCTCCATGCAAGCTGCGATTAACGAGACGAATAGACGTCGGGATATTCAGGAAGCCTATAATAAAAAGCATGGTATTACACCGCGTGGTGTTGACAAGGCTATTGACGAAGGCTTGCGTGCCATCATTCCACAAAAAGAAGATGATAAACCAAAACTAGACCTCAAGAAAATTCCAAAAGACGAATACGCCAACCTCGAGAAAGAACTGACTGCACAAATGAATTTGGCTAGTGCAAACCTAGAATTCGAAAAAGCTGCTGAACTACGTGATATCATCTCTGAAATTCGTGCAAAACGTTAGCACTTTGTGCTATACTAGCGCATAGATTATGCAACCGCAACAACCATATACGCCGCCCCAGCAACCAATACAACCTGTAGCTCCGCGCAAAAAGCGACAAATAGGTAACTTTGTTACATGGGGGATGTTTGCTTTGGGTGGGCTATTAGTACTTTCGGTATTGGCGTGGGTCGTCATCTTGCTACTGGGTAAGACGAATTCTGATACTGGCAAGACTCAAGCGGGCGCAGCAGCCGTACTAGAACCATTGGATGTGGCACCTGTATCTCGCACGATTAATTCGAAGCTCGGTATCCAGGTACTGTTTAATTCGAGAGAGCTTGAGGGCTTTGGTTTTGCGGATGAAGTGACTTTTTCTGGTACGGATTTAGATGAAGCAAAAGCGTACACCGTTATACGCGTTCGCCCTGTTGAGACAAGCGAAGCTACTCGTAGCCAGGTGGCGTTAGAGTCGCCAGAGCTACGTGTAACATCGAGTATCAATGAAGCATACTGGGAAAAACTGTCTGCCAAAAAGGAATATAAAGATATGTCAAAGGTGGATATCTTGGTAGACGAAACAGTCAAGATTCGCAAGCAAGACAAGTCCGTTGAGGCTTCGGATGCCGAGGTGAAGACAATCAATGATATTGACTACCGTAAGATTGTATTTACTGCAAAAGATGAACAGTTTGGCGTCACAACAGAGCGACGCGAGGATTGCTACATTACCGTTCAGAATGATAGGCCGTATGCTGCATGTATAAGCGGTGTTCGAGACGCCAACTTTGCAGTATTGCCTGCGCTAGAACAAGTGCTCTCGCAGATTACCTACAAAGATTTGGATACATCTGTACTTATGAGTGCTGATAGTGTCGAGGTAAAAAAGGATACTAAAATGCTTGATGGTAAGCAAGATGAAAAAGTAACCGCAACCTCCGCGACAAAGAATGCAGACAAGGCGAACGACAAAGAATCAACTAACGAAACACAAGGTGCCGAGGGTGAATCTGCGGAAAAAGCAGAAGATGCTAAAACAGAAAATGAGCAAGCTGACACCAATGCACAGTCGCAACAGAAAGTGCCTGAATATCTGTCTAGTACTGCAGACTTTGTTTCATTCGCAAAAGCCGTGCCTGCGACTGTTCGAGTCGGTACGATATACTGTGCAGATATCAAGCTGGAGCTACCGGATGGGCTCGGTGAGGGTCCGGTATTAACAGATGCATGTATTGACAAGGCGGGGACAGGGTTCTTTGTATCTCGCGAAGGGTTGGTAGCGACAGCTGGTAGTGTAGCCCAGGTTAAGCCGCAAGATGCTATTACTGCATATATTGTCAATGCGCCTACATCTGAACAGGCATTGCAAAGACTTCAGAGAGTATTGGGCTATATGGTCCAGGGTCGTAGTATCATGCAAACAGATGCAGACGCATTAGTCGCAGGAGTCGAGGAGCGTAATCCAGAGGCCATTGCTAAGGTACATGCACTCAGCTCTCGTATTGTTCCAGAGGATATGGCGGTTACCAAGGAGTCGTACAAGTATGCAATTCAGCTGGCTGATAAGCCTATCACTGTCAATGGTAGCGGAGATGGTGCAACCTCATTTGCTTATACGGATACAGTATTAGAAGCAGAGTTAGAAGGTAAAGTCTATGATATCAGCAAGACCCAGCAGCAGATATATCAGGGTGAAGCAAGTGGTGACACGGCCATACTCAAGATGAAAAAAGCATCAACGTATCCAACTTTGCGGCTTGCACTTACTGGCGAGGGTATAGCAGACAAGAGTGTCATCAATATCGTTGGCTTGCCAATGTATGCTGTCGGCTCACTGAGTACTGCGCAATTTAGGTCGACTCCTATGTATCGTTCGGGGCAGGTCGCGCAGACGTTTAGTGGTGAAGCCGGCCAAAAGGTGAGGATGATTAGCACCCCTTCTCATGCGGGGCTTGCCGGTGCTCCGGCACTTGATCAAAAAGGCGATGTAGTGGGGATGGCAACATATGGCAACTTGAATTGTCAGGATAAGCAATGTTTTGCAAGTACGGTTGTGCGTGACACCGTCGGGATTGCAGATGTTGCTAAGCAGCGTAATATCACACTACAGCCTGTGAGTGCAGTATCGGACACATGGAACAAAGCAGTTGCACAACTTGTTCGCGGCAACTATCGTCAGGCAACACAGCTGTTTACTCAATCCAGTCAGCTCTATCCACAGAATTATCATGCGGCTCGGTTTGCTGCATACAGTAAGGGGCAGTATGGATCAGCCACAGATACATCAACCATGAACGCTGTAGTGGGCGCCATGAAGATACTTGCCTTAATATCTATCTGCTTGTTGCTTGTACTGGCAATTGCCAAGGTTATCCTGAAAGTATTTGCCAAGCCTCATACGGAGACACAGTATGGTCAAATGGCACATGGAGAATACATCGATCCAAGCCAATGGCAGCAGCAAAATATCGGCATTGCCCCTCAGTCGCAGAATCCTCGGCCCGCTACTGATATTCCACAGTCAACACAATGGCACCCCGGACTACAGTCTCAAGCGCCTTTGCCACAACAACCCGCGCAACCCACGGTATTTCCTCAAGAGCCAGCAGCTCCCGTGCAGCCGCAGCAGAACCCTATTGGCTCAGATACTCAACCTCCACAAAATCCATCACAACCTCAACAATAGACTCGGAGGGGCTATGACGGATATTCACTTTTTATCTGTCAACGTAGTACAATAGTGATATGACAAAAATTACGATCGAAGAAGTGCGGTCACTCGCACGGCTAAGTGCGTTGCGTCTTGATGATGACGAGGCGGAAAGTCTAACAACGGACATTGAACGCATTTTAGGGTACTTTGAACTATTAAGTGAACTAGATACAGATGATGTGGAACCGACATACTATGGTATGGATCGTACAAACATAGCTAGTAGGGATGTCGTTGCACCAGAAGAGGTGTCACGTGAGGCGCTAACGAATCTGTCTGAGGGCGGGACGGCTGTGTATCAGGTAAAGGTTCCAAAGGTATTATAAGTACTATGACGATTACAGAGACTCTTAATACGATAAAAAGCCAGTCAGTCTTGGCGGTTGTAGAGGCGGCACTTGAGCGCGCTAAAGAAGATACACATAATGTGACGATTAATCTCACGGAAGCGCGTGCACTTGAGCGCGCTAAGCTTATTGATGAAGGTAAGATCACGGGGCGTTTGGCGGGCGTGCCTTTTATGGTAAAGGATAATTTTTTGAGCTACGGAGCGCCAACAACGGCAGCTAGTAAATTCCTCGAATCATTTGATGCACCACTTCAAGCGACAGCAATCGAAAAACTGGAAGCCGAAGGAGCAATCTGTATCGGTAAAGTAAATCTTGATGCGTTTGCACATGGCGGCAGTACAGAAAACTCTGCCTACGGAGTGACGAAAAATGCAGTGGATGGTACGCGTGTGGCAGGTGGTTCTAGTGGTGGCTCAGCCGTGGCTGTAGCGCGCGGTATTGTGCCATTTGCGCTCGGCACAGACACGGGTGGTTCTATTCGTCAGCCAGCTAGTTTCAATGGTGTAGTGGGTGTGAAGCCGACCTATGGCATGGTGAGCCGTTACGGTGTGGTGGCGATGGCGAGTGGCACAGACACGGTGGGTGTATTGGCAAGTTCGGTCGACGATGCAACTGTTGTTATGGATGTATTAGCTGGTCAAGACGCACGAGATATGACAACGTTATCGGATTATTTTGAGCCAGTAGATACGCCACTAGGCAAGAAGCTTGGACTTATCAAAGAGTTTATGGCAGATGGTGTAGATGAGGATGTTAAAGCTCAGCTGTTGGCAGCCGTTGATAACTATAAATCGCACGGCTACGAAGTCGAAGAAGTTAGTATCCCGATGCTTAAATACGCATTAGCTATCTACTATATCGTGGTGCCAGCAGAAATTAGCAGTAACCTAGCGCGCTATGATGGTGTGCGCTATGGCACCCGAAAGGGTAACAAGGGCACCCTGAGCGATGTCTACGAGCTGAGTCGCCAAGCTGGATTTATGCCTGAGAACAAACGACGTATCATCATCGGTAGTTATGTACTTTCAAGCGGATTCTTTGATGCGTATTATCAGAAAGCTCAAAAAGCGCGCACGCTACTTATTCGAGAATTCAATCAGTTATTCGAAAAGTACGACGCGCTCATTGGGCCAGTCGCACCAAATCCTGCATTCAAAATTGGTGACAATACTAGTGATCCGCTCAAAATGTACCTAGAAGACGTCATGACAGTACCAGCAAGTTTAGCGGGGCTACCAGCGGTAAGCGTGCCGATTGGTGTAAGCCACGAGGGATTGCCTATTGGTTTGCAGGTGATCGGAGCACGGCAACACGATGCCGATGTACTGGCAATTGCGCGTGATGCTCGGGAGGCGGTAGATGGATAGTAATATAGTACTACTAGCATTTTTTGCTGCAATTTTGATTGTTGCGGGGTTGGTATTGGTAATTATCGTCTATACAAAAGGCGGTAATCAGTTGAATCAAGAAAAATACCGTACCAAATGGCTTAGTGTAGAGCGCTCCCTTGTCAAAGATCAGCCAGCGAGTTGTCATTTATCGGTACTCAATGCAGATAAGTTGCTTGACCATGCGCTCAAAGAAGCTGGCTATAAGGGTAATACGATGGGTGAGCGGCTAAAATCAGCGAGCAGTAGGCTCAGTAATCGTAATGCCGTATGGGCGGCACATAAGTTGCGCAACCAAATCGCGCATGAGCCAGATGTGCAAGTAAAGTATGATACCGCACGGCGTGCATTGGCTAGTTTCAGGCAGGCACTCAAAGATGTAGGAGCAATATAATTATGGCAGGTAAAGACGTATTAGACACTTATGAGATGACGATTGGCGTGGAGTGCCATGTACAGCTCGCCACCAAGACAAAATTATTCAGTCGCGCCGACAACGACGCACGTGAGGCCGAACCAAACAGCAAAGTTGTGCCGATAGACTATGGTTTGCCCGGTATGTTGCCTGTACTCAATTGGGAGGCAGTACGACTTGCAGTACGTGCAGGCAAAGCACTCGGTAGCGAGATTTCTCTACATAGTCATTTTGATCGTAAGCATTATTTTTACCCAGATTTACCAAAGGGCTATCAGACGACACAGATGTATGAGCCAATAATTGGTCCTGGGCTTGTGCAAGTGCCACTTGAAGATGGTACGACCGTTGATGTGCGGATTCACCATGCGCATATGGAAGAAGACGCCGGCAAGCTGACGCATTTTGACGACTATAGTCTCGTTGACCTCAATCGCGCAGGTACACCGCTGATCGAAATTGTGTCTGAGCCCGACATTCACTCAGCTGCCGCCGCGCGTGCCTATGCTACAGAGTTGTATCGTCTCATGACCTATGCAGGCGTGACACATGGTGATTTGTATCATGGCAATATGCGTTTTGACGTGAATATTTCTGTTGCCAAAAAAGGTTCCACCGAGCTTGGTACGCGCGCCGAGATTAAAAACCTCAATTCTTTCCGTAGTGTTGAGCGTGCAGCTGAGTATGAATTTAATCGCCAGATTGACGTGCTAGAGAGCGGAGAAAAAGTCGTACAAGAAACCCGTGGCTGGAATGATGACAGGCAGGTTACGATAAGCCAGCGCAGCAAAGAGGATGCTCAGGACTATCGCTATATGCCGGACCCAGATATTCCACCAATTGTATTAACGCCAGAAGAAGTTGGCGAAATTCAAGCTGAGTTTCCAAAGCTACCAAGCGAGTATCGTGCCAACTGGCAGCAACTCAATCTCGATAGCTCCGTTGTCAGTACAATCCTTGATAACCAATCTGTTGCTGTCACGCTCGACGCAATTGTAGAGCGTTTTGGTGCGGAAGATATGGCGCGGCGGGTATTTAATTGGTTTGCGTCGGTGCAAACAGACGATATCGATATATCGGCTGTAGAGTCTGGACTTGTTGGGCCGCGTCGGCTTTCAGAGCTTTCAGAGATGGTAGGCGAAAACAAGCTTAGCTCGACAGGTGCAAAAGAAGTATTTTTGGCACTGTTCGATGAGGTCTACAAAGGAAAATCACCAGAAGAGATTGCAGAAGAAAAGAATCTATTACAGGTTAGTGATGAAGGTGCTATTGCGGCAATTGTTGATGAGGTACTGGCTGACTCTGCTAGCCAAAAAGCTGTAGCCGACATTAAAGCTGGCAATGACAAGGCAATCGGCTATCTTGTTGGCCAAGTGATGAAGAAGTCAAAAGGTCAGGCAAATCCAGCTATGGCCCAAGGTTTGATTCGAGAAAGGCTGTAGGGATTATGACAAGTGAATGGCAGCGATATGCTGATGACGAAGTCACGAAAGTTGGCTGGCGCACGGTCGTGCGTAAACATTTTATTTTGCCAGATGGTACACAAACGCAATTTGATACAATGGGTAGTATTGGTGATGCGGCTACTGCGGTTGTCGCACTAACAAAAGATAATTTGGTAGTAGTGGCTGAACAATTTCGCACTGGACCGGAAAAAATAATGCAGGATTTACCTGGGGGTATCGTTGACTTGGGCGAAGAGCCATTACACGCAATACAGCGTGAGCTGCAAGAAGAAACGGGCTACACAAGTGACAGTTGGATAGAGCTTGGCACGACGACTGATGAGAGCTATTCCAATTTGCGTAGACATTTTTACCTAGCAACGGATTGTGTGGAATCTGCAGAGCAGGCGCTTGAAAGTACGGAATTTATTTCTGTGAAGCTGCTCACTATAGACCAACTGCTGTATAATGCTACACATGGAGCGATGACGGACGGATTGGCGGTATTGTATGCCTACGACGAATTAATGAAGCGAAAAGGAGAATCATGAAGAAACCAACGAAAGCAATTATTTGTGCAGCAGGACTAGGAACAAGATTCCTACCACAGACAAAGGCGATGCCGAAGGAAATGCTACCGATTATCGATCGTCCAGTTATTCAGCTAATTGTTGAGGAGGCAGTGTCAGCAGGAGTTACAGAAGTTATCATTGTAACAGGTAGTACTAAGCGTGCTATTGAAGATCATTTCGATCGTAGTGATGAGCTAGAGGCTGAACTACGCGAAAAAGGTAAACACGACAAGGCAGATCAGATCAAAGAAGTGGCTGAACTTGCTAACTTTGTGTATGTACGCCAAAAGGGTACGCCAAAAGGTAATGCTCGCCCAGTGCTCAACGCACAGCATTTAATAGCTGAGGACGAGCCATTCTTCGTCTTTTTTGCCGATGACTTTTTCCGTAGTGAAGTGCCGCGTGCCAAGCAGCTGCTAGAGGCGTATGAGTCAACTGGCAAATCTGTCATCTCACTCATAGAAGTTGACAGGAAGGATGCAGACAAATATGGTATGGCAGCTATCAAAGATGAAGCTGCAGGCGGAGCGTATCAGCTCACAGAGCTGATTGAAAAGCCGGGTGAAGCGAACGCGCCAAGCAACCTCGCATCTGTAGGTGGCTACTTATTGACTCCAGATATCCTACCAATCATCGCTGAGGAAAAAGTCGATAAAAACGGCGAGATAACACTTGCGGACAGTATCAATGAACTTGCACAACAAGACGAAGTCTACGGACGTATCATCGACGGTGTATGGCACGATACGGGCAATCAGCTCAAATATATCAAAGCTGTGGTAGACATGGCTCTGCAAGACTCAGAATATGGTGACGAGCTTGAATCGTATTTGCGTGACCGCCTGGAATAGTAGTATAATAGACATAAGAATTAGTCACAGTAAGAGCGGAGAGTATGGACGGAGCAGCAGGAATTTTGGTAATCATACTGGCAGTTACACTTGCTATCTTCCTTGTGCTTGCGGTGGTGCTTATGATCCTGCTTATACGCGTTACGCAGCAAATCAAAAACATTACTGAGAGCGCTGAACGTACAGTACACAAGATGGAGGATGCGGCCAGTAATGTATCACGCTTTAGTACACCCCTTGCGGTGGCTAATATACTACGCAAAGCCGTCAAAAAGAAGAAGTAAGGAGGGAAATATGTCAAAAGGAAGTAAACTCGCAATCGGTGCAGTTATCGGTGCGGTATCAGGTATTGTAGCTGGTGTACTTACCGCACCAAAAAGCGGTAAAGAAACTCGTGAAGATATCAAGCGGAAGGCTGGCGAGCTCAAAAATCAAGCGCTCGACACGGCTGATGATGTTCGTGCCACTGCAGAAACAAAGGCCCGTGAGCTGGAAGCAAGAGCGCGCGAGATCCGCGAAGCAGCTGAAAAAAAGATTCGCGAGCTACAGGCAAACGACGAGAAGTGGGACTAGGTCACGTGTAGCGATAAAATAGCTCTGTTGTTGCGGAGCTATTTTTGTGTCATAAGCCTAGTATAGATGGTGTGATGTAGAATGCTCCGACGGCGCCTGCAGTTCCATAGAATAGCCATGCCGTGTATGACTTTTCGTTTTCTATCATCTTACTAAAGGTGACAATGGTAATTATTAGCGTTAAGACGACTGCAATAATATCGAGTAAATTTAGAAGCTGCGATAGGGGGATTTTGTATGCATGATAATTCATTGCACGCAACAGCCACGAGAAGCCAAATGAGCCGACTGTGACCAGTACGCCAGCTGCAACAGGCTTAATGATACCTTTCGCTAGTAACTGAACCATCAAGAAATATAAAAGTATTCCAGCTATAAGAGAATAGTCTAACATGTAGTTTAATTGTACAGTATATGATAATTTAGAGTAACTGATGATATGCCTGTCTCTTAGAGTCTACATAGGCTTGCTTGTCACAAGTATTCATCTTCTATTGTGGGCGAGGTGACATAATGGATGTGGAGATACGCTCCACGGCGTTCTTTGCTTTTTGGAGAATTATTACAACATGCCTACCTAGGTTTACGTGCTATAATACAAACAAATGGGAGCGGTAGCAGAGAGCACAAACACCTCTATTAAGGGCGCGTTACAGCCCTCTGATTACGTGCATTTACATAATCATACGCATCATAGCTTGCTAGATGGTCTGACGAAAATTCCAGACCTCGTGAAGCTTGTCAAAGACTTAGGTATGGAAGCAACTGCTATTACTGATCATGGTACGATGAGCGGTTCAATTGAGTTTTATAAAGCTGCAAATGCTGAGGGCGTGAAGCCAATTCTTGGTATGGAGGCCTACGTGGCCGCTCGCGGTAGGGCGGATCGTGATCCGCAAAAAGACAAGGCACGCTACCACTTGATTATCTTGGCGATGAACAATCAAGGCTACAAAAATTTGATGCAGCTTTCGACGCTTGCCAACCTTGAGGGTATGTACTATAAGCCGCGTATTGACCATGAATTACTAGAGAAATACAACGAAGGTCTTATCATTCTCTCAGCCTGTGCGAGTGGTGAGTTGGGCGAAAATTTACGCCACGATAATTACGAAGAAGCTAAGCGTATCGCCACTTGGTATAAGTCTGTGTTTGGTGATCGCTATTTCTTAGAATTGCAAGACCACGGTCATCCGGATTGTCCTGCTAAGTGGGATGTGCAGGTTGGCATTAATAAGCATTTGGAACGGCTTAGCGAAGAGCTGGATATTCCATGTGTCGTGACAAGTGACGGTCATTACCTGACACACGACGACTCTGATGCGCATGAGATATTGTTGTGCGTTGGTACAGGTTCATATTTGAGTGATGAAAAACGTATGAGCCTCAAAGATTTTGAGCTGCACGTGACAGACCCGCGTGACATCATTAGCCGCTGGGAAGCGACTAATCCCGAAGCAGTGCGTAATACTAAGCGCATTGCCGACATGTGTCATGTCGACATCGAGCTAGATAAAATCTTGATTCCAAAGTTCCCAACACCAAACGGCGAAAGCGAAAAAGAATATCTCGACCAGCTGGTGTATCGTGGTATGGCGATGCGCTATCAGGGTAAGACACTCGACGAAGCCAAAGCGATGAAAAACACCGAAATTCGCGCTACTCTCAAACCTGAGGAGATTGAGCGGCTCGATATGGAATTTGGCGTGCTCGATCGCATGGGCTACAACGGCTACTTCCTTATCGTCCAGGATTTTATCAACTGGGGTAAGGACCAAGGTATTATTTTTGGTCCGGGGCGTGGTTCGGCGGCTGGCTCCATCATTGCCTATGCGCTGAATATTACCGACCTTGACCCGCTGAAGTATGACTTGCTGTTTGAGCGTTTTCTCAATCCAGACCGTATTTCTATGCCCGACATCGACATTGACATCCAGGATACGCGTCGTGGTGAGGTGATAGAATATTGTGCAGAAAAATACGGCCATGACCGCGTGACCAACATTGGTACATTTGGCACCATGGCCGCCCGCGCCGCAGTGCGCGACGTAGCGCGTGTGCTGCAAGTGCCCTATGCTGAGAGTGACCGGCTCGCCAAGTTGATTCCACCGCCCGAGCAGGGGAGGCACATCCCGCTCAAACGTAGCGTGGTCGAAGATGCCGATTTGAAAAAAGAATACGAAATAAACCCTACGTCCAAAGAAGTACTTGACTACGCTATGCGACTCGAAGGTACGATGCGCTCACACGGTGTACACGCCGCGGGTGTGGTGATTGCGCCAGAGGCAGTGGTGAATTATGTGCCGCTTGAGATGGCGCAAAAAGGCGTCGTGGCGACGCAGTTTCCGATGGGGCCTGTCGAGGAACTGGGGCTGCTCAAGATGGACTTTTTGGGCTTGTCCAACCTGACGATTATCAACAACGCGCTGCGCATCATTCGCAAAGTCTACAAAACTGAAATTGACCTATCGACGATTCCGCTTGACGACGAAGCAACCTACGCGTTGTTTCAGCGTGGCGATACGACCGGCGTGTTCCAGCTGGAGTCTGCGGGTATGAAACGTTATCTACGTGAGCTGAAGCCGACGGTATTTGACGATATCATCGCGATGGTGGCGTTGTATCGACCTGGGCCAATGCAGTTTATTGATAGCTTTATTAAACGAAAGCATGGCCAAGAGGAGATCACTTATCTGCACTCAGGTATGGAAAGCTCACTCAAAAATACTTACGGCATTCTCGTTTATCAGGAGCAGTTTATGCAGATTTCTAAGGAGTGGTGCGGATTTACTGGTGGTCAGGCCGACACATTACGTAAAGCTGTCGGTAAGAAAAAAATTGATTTGATGCGCAAAGTGAAGATGGATTTTGTGGATGGTGCTGTCAAACATGGAGGTGCTACTAAAGAGATTGCTGAAACTTTCTGGGAGCAGCTTGAAGAATTTGCAAACTACTGTTTCAACAAATCTCATGCGGCGTGCTATGGACTTATTGCTTATTGGACAGCGTACCTCAAGGCGCATTACCCAGACGCATTTATGGCAGCCCTCATGACGAGTGACCAAGACGATACTGAGCGGCTTGCAATTGAGATTACAGAGTGTAAGCATATGGGTATAGAGGTGCTCAATCCCGACGTGAACGAGTCATTCGTTGAGTTTGCGGTAGTGCCAGGTAAAAAACAGATTCGTTTTGGTATGGCGGCAGTCAAAGGTGTGGGTGTCGGTGCTGTAGAGGAAGTTTTGCGTGCACGTGACCAAGAGAAGTTCGCCGGTATCGAAGATTTTGCCAAACGAGTAAGTACGAGTAAGTTTAACCGCAAAGCATGGGAGTCGCTTATCAAAGCGGGTGGATTTGATGCGTTTGGTGACCGCTCTGATTTACTCTACAATCTCGAGACCATCCAGGCATTTGCAAGCAAAGTGCAAAAAGAAGCAGCCAGCGGACAGACGGATTTGTTTGGGCTTATGGGCGATGCGGGTGCAAGCGTGCAGCCAACAGTAACACTACAAACGTCACCCGCGAAGCATACGGATAAGGAGCAGTTAATGTGGGAACGCGAGCTGCTTGGCTTATATATCTCATCGCATCCACTTGATGCATATGCGACATACTTAGAAGAGCAAACACAGCCCCTTACGCAGCTTATCCCTGAGTATGATAGTCGTACCATGACAGTGGGCGGTATTGTCAGCACCGTGCGTACTATCGTAACCAAAAGTGGCACCAAGATGGCATTTGTTGGACTTGAAGACAAGTTTGGTGAAGGTGAAGTGATTGTTTTTCCAAATCTCTATGAGCAAGTGGGGGCCAAGCTGGTGCAAGATGCCGTAGTGCGTATTGGCGGCAAGAACTCTGCCCGAGATCGTGACGGTAATTTAGGCAGTGAAAGTAAACTAATTGCCGATGAGATTGTCGTCGTGACGGACAAGGATATCCAAGAGTATCAGACAACGGGTCGGAAGCTAGATGGGCCAAAAATGAGTAGCGCCGTAAAAAAAGAGCGTCGCGAAACCTATAAAAATGGCGGTATTGCACCCAAAAAGCTCGCAAAGGATGAGCTAAAAAAAGAAAAGCCACCTGTACTTGCACCTACTCCTACCATGCCTGCGCAGAAACTCTACGTCAACATCAGAGATCCAGACGATCATGATGCACTACTTTACCTAAAAGAGACGTGTAAAGCACACCCTGGTACTGCCGAGGTCGTACTTGTGCTTGGTGAGGTAAAAAAGTCGGCCATTCGTCTGCCTTTTAAGGTTGATGAGCATAGTGCATTGGTCAGTGAACTAGTGAAGAAACTCGGTGAAGATTCGGTAGTGCTGAAGTAGTCTCTAAATAGAGAGGTGGTAGAGTGCAATACCGCATGCCACGCTGACGTTGAATGATTCTTTGGTGCCGTACATAGGAATCTCTATGAGTGTGTCACATTGGTTGCGAAACTCAGGGTAGATGCCATCAATCTCGTTGCCGAGTAGTAAAGCAACTTTATCTGGCACTTGGTAGCCTGGTAGTGCTACAGAGCGTTCGTCTTGCTCTAGTCCAACGATCTGGTAGCCAGTGGCTTTAAGTTCGGCAATTGGTGGTAATTCATGACGCTCAAATGGTACAGTTGTTTCTGCGCCGAGAGCTGTTTTATGAATCTGGCGAGTAATTTTGTCGGCAAAGTGCGGCAAGCGTGTGTCCTGCTCAAGTGAGGGATAGGGTGTGTAGCCGCTAAAGATGACTTTGTTGACGCCAAACCCGTCGCAGGTACGCAAAAAAGCTCCTACGTTGTGAGTGGAGCGGATATTGTGCGCCAGTAGGATGATATCTCGCATATCTTGGGCTATTATACCACTATAGGTGTAAAAACATGAGTAATGAGTTGTCTCTAAATGTGAGGTCTAAAATGCTCATGGTTTGCTATAATAGAGGCAATGGACGAGCAAAAGGTACAACAAGCCCGGCGGGATAATGATGAGCAGGCAACGCAAAAGCGTTCTGCGATACTGGGCTTACAGTATCTCGACACGCGTGAGATAGAAGAAGATTTACCCCTTGCAAAGGATGTGATTTCTATCAAGGAAATGCACATCAACAAGATGGTGCCACTTGTAAAAGGCGATGAAACGACGCAGACACGTTTCGGTGTCACGAGTCTGACTCCACAGTCTGTCATCAAGAAACTTGAGGCTGAGTATATCGAGGACGGTCGCGGCGTGCAATTCCTGTTGATTAGCCAATCCGGCTACAAAGTACTCATGAATCGCTACGATCCGCCCAAAGAGGTAATTTATGATGATATCGAAATTGCCAAAGAAGGTGACAGTGATACACTCGCATCAGTGTCTCAAACACTTAATTCCGTCGGTACAGATAAGGTGTTTGATTACCTTATCGACCAGGCCGATAAGCTTGGTGCGTCCGATATTCATATCGAAAATCAGCGTACTTTTATCCGTATCCGTATGCGTATCGATGGTGCGCTGCACTCTGTGGCGCATCTAGAGAAAGATCGCTACCGAGTGCTCATGGCGGCACTCAGCTCGCGCGCAAATATCTCAACTGCGTCTACTACGCCACAATCTGGGCACATGAACAAAGAAGTACATCGCGACGGTGCTACTCATCTACTCAATTTGCGTATCGAGGCAGTGCCAACGCTCAATGGCCAGGATGTGGTAATGCGTCTCTTTAACTTTGACACTGCGCAGCTCAACCTTGAATTCCTGAATATTGCCGAAAAAGAGATGAAAGAAATCCAGGAGATTGTGAGTCACCCGCGCGGCATGCTTCTGATGGTTGGTCCTACGGGTAGTGGTAAGTCGACCACGCTCTATAGTATTCTCAATGCGCTCAATACCGACGACCGCAAGCTAATTACACTAGAAGATCCGGTGGAAAATCAGCTACCAGGCATTACGCAGATTCCTATCGATACCACAAGCGGACAGCACTTTGCCGATGGCTTGCGCTCTGTGCTGCGTCTCGACCCAGATGTTGTGATGGTAGGTGAGATTCGTGACGTTGAGACGGCTAAAACGGCCATACAGGCGTCTATTACAGGACACTTGGTGCTGAGTTCGTTTCACGCCAATTCTACTAGCGCGGCGTTTAGTCGTATGATTGATATGATTGGGCAAAATCCTATCTTTAGTTCGGCAGTGCGCCTGCTTATCGCGCAGCGACTTGTGCGACGCCTTGTCGATGAGACGAAAGAGGAATACGAGCCAGACGAAGCCACGCGCAAGTGGGTTAAAGAGACGCTCGAGGGTATTCCCAAAGATACACCAAACGTACCAAATCTCGATACCTTCAAGCTGTGGCGGCCTGTCGCAAGTGAAGACGCACCGTTTGGGTTTAAGGGCCGCGTGCCCGTGATGGAGCAGATGGTAGTGAACGAAGAAATTCAGAAGTTTTTGCGCGGCGACGTCATAGATGTACATACCGAGGCTATTGAAAAAGTAGCTCGCGAGAGCGGTATGATTACGCTTTTGCAGGCAGGCGTGTTAGCAGCTTTGCGTGGCGAGACGACGTTAGAAGAGGTGAATAAGTCTATATAGCTTGACATTATAATCTATTTATGCTATTTTGAGTGTTATATCCAATATAAGGAGATAGAATGGTAAATCCAGATGTTAGGAAGGTAATGGACGAAGACAATGAGTCTAGCCTTGCCAAAGACACTTGGAGGTATTTTGGTCCACGTTTTGCGGGTGTGGTTGGAGCCTTTGCGGTAGCGGGTGTAGCAGGAGTATACATGGACCGTGACGGCAACGGGGAGGACGTAACTCCCCCAGCTCCTAGTAACACCATAAATGAGCAAGTGGTCTTACAGTCTGAACAGCATGAGATAATTTGTCGTGATGGTGCGCGTCTCGTAGTCAAGATTGGTGATGCAGCTCCTACCGAGAGAGATTTGTCTACTTGTGAGCCTGTATAGATACTAAAGAACACTATGTTATAAAAGAGCCCTGACGGGCTCTTTTATTTTTTTCACCTCTATGCTATAATCAGCAATTGATTGTATATATTAGACGTAAGCGCCGAGGCGTCGACGGTGTGGAGCCGCAGGGATACAACTGCGTGGCCAGCCAAGGTCGGAAATCGGACACCTTAGAGGATAAAATATGAGTTTTTCACTAATTAAAAAAGTCAACGATGAACAGAAAAAACATGCTGTTGTAGATGCGCGTAGCGGCGATACAGTGCGCGTGCACCAAAAGATCAAAGAAGGCAACAAAGAGCGTGTGCAGGTGTTCGAGGGTGTGGTTATCCGCACTGACAACAAGCAGTCGCACACCAGCCGCATTACTGTGCGCAAAATCGCTAGTGGTATTGGTGTAGAAAAAAGCTTTTTACTCCATAGCCCATTGGTAGAGAAAGTAGAAATTACTCGCCGTAGCAAGGTTCGCCGCAACTACCTCAGCTTCCTTCGCAACCGTAGTGGTAAATCTGCCCGCCTCAAGGCCGTGAAGTTTGATCGCGAAGCTGTCAACGCATTGCCAGAAGCACCAAAGGCCGAAGAGCCAAAGGTAGAGGCTGCTACTGAAGAAAAAGCAGACGCGTAGTTAGCTAAAAGCTAGGTCATAAAACACCTCGGGAGCGGGGTGTTTTTACTTACTGTCTGGTATAATAGTGATGTCTACATCTAGAGTGAAACTCGACTAGAGTTTTGAAGTATTTTCGCATACGAATGGGCAGCCATTGCGTGAGTGCGGAAGTAATTCTTCGCTCTAGGTGTAGACAGCCAAATAGTAATGGCTGTCCTTTTTTGTTGGGCGGCAGAAAGAAGGTGTATGTAAATGAGTAGAGATGAAAAAGAGACAACTGGGTTTGCAACGGCAGCACTAGTTCTAAGTATTATTGGAGTAGTATTGTCATTTATTCCGCTTATCAATAACGCAGCTTTTGTGCTCGGCGCACTGGCATTAATCTTTGCGATTGTAGCTTTGGCCAAAAAGAAGAGTATTGCGATGGCTATCGTATCGCTGGTGCTGGCTGTTGCTGCAATGGGGATTACGATTGCGATGCAGAAATCAATTAGTGATGCTTTTGACAAGGCTGGCGAGGAAATCAATAAAGCCGGCGAAGAGATGCAGCAATCTGCCGATGATATGTCTGGTAAGAACACAGAAGATGTTTTGAAAAATGATGTTCAGGTTGACTTGGGTGAATTTGCCGCAACTCAAGACGAGTATGGTTTTGGAAGTTCTAAGCTGGTAGTTACCGTTACGAACAAAACAGCAGAGAAGAAATCATTTACTATTCAGATTGAAGCTGTAGATGCAGATGGTAAGCGTATCGTGGAAGATACTATATATGCCAACGATCTGGGTGCTGGGCAATCACAGGACTTCGAGGCGTTTACGTTAGTGCAATCGACAGACTTCGACGCACTTAAGGCTGCCGAATTCAAGATTGTGTCTGCAGGTAAGATATAGCTTGATGTAATTAGTGAAAACCCTCCTATTTGGAGGGTTTTTGTTTACAATGAGAGTATGATACTTGGCATAGACGAAGCAGGGCGCGGGCCATGGGCAGGGCCGCTGGTAGTGGGTGCGGTGGTTCTTGGTGGTGCTGAGATTGAGGGGCTGGCGGATAGTAAGAAGCTGACGAAGAAAAAGCGGGAGCTGCTGTATGACAAGATTGTGGAGCGGGCTCTAGGTGCTGCGACGGGCTGGGTGAGTGCGGAGGAACTGGACGAAGTGGGCATGAGCAACGCGCTGCGGTTGGCGACAAGACGTGCGGTGGAGAAAATAAACGTGCCGTATAGCGAGATTATTATTGACGGTATGGTGAATTTTTTGGCGGATACGGGCAAGGGTAAGTATGTAAAGACAATGCCAAAGGCTGATTTGCTAGTACCGAGCGTGAGTGCGGCGAGCATTATGGCAAAGGTGGAGCGCGATCGGTATATGACCGAGCAGGACGAACTGTATCCTGAGTATGGATTTAAGAGTCATGCGGGGTATGGGGTGGCGAAGCATCGAGCAGCGATAGAAAAATATGGCATAACGCCACTGCATCGGTTGAGTTTTGCGCCTTTGGTTAAATATAAAAGTCCGAATCGTCCGCCAACCGTTTTGCCCGTCTCGCTTGCCACACCTGGCGGCGTCGGCGGGGTCAGTTCGCCAAGCAAAAGATTGGCAGACGATTCGGCCGGCGTGGAGCATAAGAGTACCAAGAAAATCGGCGACCGTGCCGAAGACGAAGCTGCAAACTATCTCGTGCGGCTCGGCCACGAAATCATCGCGCGCAACTGGAAGACAAAATACTGCGAAATAGACATCGTGTCGCAAAAAAACGGTACCTTGTATTTTACAGAAGTAAAATACCGCAGACAGTCAAACCAAGGTGGTGGACTTGCTGCAATTACCCAGAAGAAACTAAACCAGATGTGCTATGCAGCAAAGTTTTATGCACATAGTCAAAAAATCGCAGACATGTCATTGATGATTTCGGCGATATCACTAAATGGTACGCCGCCTGTTGTCGAAGAGTATTTTGCAGAAGTATAGTCCGTCTATAGTGTGTTCAATGTTTCAATAACACCAGCTTGATCACGCTCAATTAGCTCTACTCGCCCCTCTATCTCGCCCACGCCCAGCTGAATCGCGCGAGTGAGGGACGGGTCGTCTTGTTTGGGCTCGAAGAAGGCTTTATATTCTTCGAGTTGCGCGCGTGTGCTTAGGCCGCCAGCGCTATAGCGTGGGTAGTCGTCGTAGCTTTTGTCGCCACCAAAAGTCTTCTCTATCCAGTTCCAGTTGTCTTGCATCCACTGCCACGTAGCGTCGCGCGATTCGCGGCCACGCACGAGGTAGACAAACCAGCGTGCGACGTCTTGCGGCTTCACTATTTGACTATCTTTGATGCTAGCGAGTAGCTTTTCGATACTGGCAGCGTCGCGCGTGCTGGTGATGCCGAGGCAGATGTCTTGCTTTAGCTCGGCAGATTGGCTGGAGCAGTAGTGTTCGAGAAGTGTGTCGACTAGCTTGCCATCTCCGTAGCGTACGACGGAGCTAATGATGAGCGGACGAAGCTCTGGGTCAAGGTCTTCAAGCGGTGTATTGTCGTACAATTCTTTGGCTTTGGCGATTGCTTGCTCGTTTTCTCCGTAGAGCGTGAGACCGACGATGATACTGCGGAGCTTGGTTTCTTCTTCGCCTTCACCGTCTTTTACTTCCCAGCCAAGCTTCTCGTAGAGGCTATTTGTGATACCTCCAGCAAATGCGCGTAGTTTTTTCTCGGCTGCCTCGTCGTCTTGCACGAACTTTTTGAGTTCGCCGATAGCCAGTGAGATAATGCTCCAGACGGGCTCACTGGTCTCGCCCTGATATGCGTTGACGAGCGGAATAAGCTGATGTGATGACAATACGCCTCCACGAGCGAGCAGAGTTGCTTCGTCTAGCAATTGGATTTTGGTGAGACTATCGAGCGAGCCATCTTTGACGGCGGCAATGAGGCGACCAAAGAGCTCATCGTCGTAGTGTGTAATGAAATGTGCGCTGTCGCCAACATTGAGCGCAAATGGTGCGTCGGAAGTATATTCAAATGACACTTCTTGCTCGGTCATAAGTTGCGGCGCATCACCTGCAGATGCATTCAATGGAATTGGCCAAAGCTTATCACTCGGCTGGTGGCTACCGATGAAGAATTGCTCTTGACGAAGCGTAACCTTATCACCCGAAAGGGACGCATGGACGACCGGGAAGCCAGATTGTGACGCCCAGGTACTCATCATATCTACGATATCTTTGCCGCTGGCGTCCGCGAGGGCCTGCCAGAGGTTATTGCCGACGGTATTGCCATACGCATAGTTCCGGAAGTACTGCGCCAGGCCGCGCTGAAATGCCTCATCACCGACAAACTGCTGCACCATACGAAGGAGGCGTGCACCTTTGGCATATACAATGGCTGGGTCGAACAGAGTGCTGATTTCATCGGGGTGATTGACGTCAACTTGCACCGATTGTACGCCGTCGAGTGCGTCACGGCGCAAAGCCACAATGGATTCGTTGGTAGCAAAATCGAGCCAAATGTTCCACTCTGGGTGCAGTGCATCAACGGCCAAGTATTCCATGAGCGTGGCAAAGCTTTCGTTGAGCCAGAGATCGTTCCACCACTGCATCGTCACGAGATTACCGAACCACTGATGTGCCAGCTCATGCGCGATGACGGTAGCGATGTATTGGCGGCTCGATATACTCGTTGTCTTCGGGTCGGCCAGCAGTGCCATCTCGCGGTAGGTAATGAGTCCCCAGTTTTCCATCGCGCCAGAGCTAAAGTCTGGCAATGCTACGTGATCGGCTTTTGGTAGAGGATAGGCAACGCCAAAGTAGTCGTTGTAGAATTCGATAGAGCGCACTGCGATATCAAGTGGAAAGTCGAGTGCGGCAGCTGGTTGCGCGCGTGTTGCCCAGACGTTTACTTCGACACCGTCTTTGGTGGTGGCGGTTTTTTTCTGTAATTCGCCCACGACAAACGCTAGCAAATAGCTGCTCATGCGCGGACTAGTTTCAAACTTTGTCACCAAACCTTCTGGCTCTGTGCGTTGCCACTCGACGGGCATGTTGCCGAGTACTTCGATGCCTTCCTCTGTGGTGAGGGTGAGGTCAAATGTAGCTTTGGCGGCAGGTTCGTCTACGCATGGGAAAACTTCACGAGCATGGTGGCTCTCAAACTGTGTTGCAAGTAGCTCTTTTTTCTGCCCAGCTACCTCAAAATAGCAAGGATAGAGACCGTGCATAGCGTCGGTGATTTTACCGTTGAATTGCAGCACGATAATGTGTGCACCTGGCGTGGTATGTACGAGGTGTAGTTCATCGTGGTCACTGTGTGTGAACTCGACCGATTTGCCGTCAATTGTCGCGCTGGTGATTTCTAGGTCTTTGGCATGCAGCGGCAAGAAGTCATTACTTTTTTGGTAGCCGCTAATTGTCACTGTGCCATGAAACGTGCGCTTTTCACGCTCGAGCGTGAGGGATAGGTCGTAGTTGTCTGGTATAAAAGAGTCGAGTAAGTGAGAAAATGCTTGCATATATCTATTGTAACAAAGTTAAATAGAAGTTATGAGTGTTAACCACAAAGCCCGTCGCCTCTTGGCGCTACTCATTGTTGCTATTGCCAGTCTTTCGGCATTGGCCTATGATGTGGCGCGGCATGAGTTTGGCGCGGGAGAGAAAGTGGCGCAGCCAACTCAGGCACCACAGCAAAACCTACAGGAATCAGTACAGCTGGCTACCGATGAATTGGCGCAACTACCTGTCAAAGGCAAGGCGCCCAAGACAGGTTACAAGCGCACGCAGTTTAGTAGCGGATGGGCAAAATCTGGTGGATGTGATCTGCGAAATATTATTTTGCGACGAGACCTCAAAGATGCCAAAGTAAATGAAGACTGTAAAGTATTGAGCGGTACACTTAACGACCCCTATACTGGCAAAACGATTGAGTTTGTACGCGGGCCCGATACGAGTGACAAGGTGCAAATAGATCATGTGGTGGCGCTCAGTAACGCATGGCAAACAGGTGCTCAGCAGATTACCGCTGAGCAACGGCATGCACTTGCCAACGACCCACTCAATCTTGTAGCCGTAGATGGTGCTGCAAATCAAAAGAAAAGCGATAGTGATGCGGCCAGCTGGCTGCCGTCAAACAAAAGCTTTCGTTGTCAGTATGTGGCGCGGCAGATCGCTGTGAAACGAGCGTATGAACTGTGGGTGACAACTACAGAACTCGCTACGATGCAGCGAGTTCTTGAGAGTTGTCCCAGGCAAGGAATGCCCATTCAGTAGGATTTAACTGTCTCTTTGTGTAGTTGCCTCGCTATTTTTGCGTACAAGTTCTGCGAAGATTTCTTGGCTGCGCGATATATTATCGGCGTGGCCACCCCATGCTTCTATAACTGGCTCTTGCAGTGCTCGTGAAAAGCTAAAGGTGATAGGCCATACTTGCTTGCCTTGATTGGTAATGGCTTGCAGATTTGCGGTCGCCTGTTCGGGTGTTTGCCCACCAGAGAGAAATACAATGCCTGCCACATCATGTGGCACATGATGCGAGAGCACATCGACAGTCGCTTTGGCGACTTCTTCTGGCGATGATTGCGTTTGCTCGCTACCTGCGAGTACCATACTTGTCTTGAGAATCATTGCTTTGCGATTGACACCAAGCAGTGCGAGCTCGTCAAACAGTGTATCAAGCACCTTAGCAGTTACTTCTTTTGCGCGGACGATATCGAAGTTTCCCTGATGGACAATTTCTGGCTCAACAATCGGTACAATATTGGCGTTTTGGCAGTCGAGCGCATAGCGAGCCAGCGCATGTACGTTGGCCGCGATAGCAGCATCACTCGGCAATGCGGGCGACACATTGATAGCCGCGCGCCATTTGGCAAATCGTAGTCCCATCTCACGGTAGTCTACCAGGCGCTCTGGTAAGCCATCGAGCCCACTAGTGACGCCTTCGCCCTCAAATCCAGGGAGTGGCACGATACCTTTGTCTACCTTGACACCAGGAATGATGCCTCGGTCGGCGAGAAGCTTCGGAAACGGCGTGCCGTCGTCGGTACGTTGGCGTGCCGTCTCGTCAAAAAGGATGACGCCGCTGAGTTGGTGCTCGACATCTGGAGTGGTGAAGAAAAGCTGACGATAGTTGCGGCGCATTTCTTCTGAATCTTCAATACTATATTGTTCAAACCGTTTGTTAATGCTGCCGCCACTTTCGTCGGCAGCAAAAATTCCCTTAGGATTGGCAACAAGCTCACGAGCAGTATCTTCGAGAGATGACTCCTGTGAGCCAGCGATGATAGTTGGCTTGTAATCTGCCGGTGCGTCAGCGAGCAACGCTAGTATCGCGTCTTTGTCGAGTAGTCCGGCTTGTGCGCCAAGGTGTTGACATACGTTCATGCTATTGATTGGCGCCCATGTGAGAGCTGTTTCGAGTGATTCACCTTGTGCGAGCGCAGCGGTGATGGTAGAGGCAAACGCATCGCCTGCTCCCGTGCGGTCTGTCGGAGGTTTAGGGTCGGGGTAGTTCGGGATAGAGATGATTTTTTTGCCGTCAGATGCGTACGAACCGTGCGGGCCATCGGTGATGATAACAATTTCTGGCCCTAGGTTGTGGAGTCCGTCAAACAAATCTTCGATATCTTCGACATCGCGACCTGTCACATCTGCTGCCTCTTCTTTGTTCATGACGGTCATATGGCTGCGCGCATATACTTCGGCGAGTTTTTCGGCTCCCCATTTGAAGTGGAACGTGCCTGGCTGAAACACGAGCTTGGTGTCGGGGTGTTTGCGTAGGTAATCGAGTACCTCTAGATGTAAGTCCCATGATGCTTCGTCAAGTGCGCTCAAATAGATCCAATCAGGCACTTCGCCTGGCTCTTGCCATGTGTATTCATATTTTTCATTTTTGACGAGGATTGTACGTTCGGCACCATAGCGCAGCACGTACCAATAGTTGGATTTCATACCTTCGGCTACAGAGATGGTCGAGGTGTCGACGTTTTCGCCTGCTAGGTAAGTGAGCATGTCTTTGCCTGGCAGATCATCGCCCATATAGGCCATGAGACCAGAGCGAGCACCGAGCCGCGCAAACGACACGGCGGCGTTTGGCGATGGCCCGACAGCTTGCACGATATCAACATAATCGTAGGGTGGCTTGCTGCCAAAGTCCATAACGAGTTTTTTGTTACCTGTATCATCGGTGATGACTTCGGCTTCGTTGTCATTGAGTTTGATAAACGCATCTGTCACGATATCGCCGATGGCGAGGATATACGGCTTGTGCATTGTTGGTCCCACCTCCAAAAGTGTTATATATCTGTAGCTTTAGGTCTATAGTATCATGCTTGTGGTTGGAAGAGAAGGCGGACGTAGTGTACTTGACTTTTTTATTGTTTCATGATAATATTAAATTATGCCTATCGTAGAAATTTAGATTTCTAGACAGGTTGTTTTTTGACAAGTGGATAAGCATGAGGTGAGATGTGAGAATATGATAGTATTTTGACACCTCATCTTGTGTCTTCGCCGTCTGGGTGAGTCACTAGCATTTGTTGGGCGACCGCCCCGATGAGGAGAGAGTGATAAAATGGCTCAAGTCAAGGTTCACCTGAATGCACCGTACAACGAAGATTATCAGGCGGTACTCCGTATCGGCCCGTTGCATGTGAAGTGGTCGCCAACCTCGCGCTTCACAGCTATCGTGACTGCGATAGTGTCGGTGCTCATCTACGTCGCGTTGTTTGTGTGGTACGCCAATACAAGCATCGCATACGTCTATCCCAATGGCAGCGGGAACTGGTGGGCGGGGCTTCTGCATGGCTACTTTGCACTACCGAGCTTCGTGATGTCATGGTTCAACCCTGACATCACCATCTACCAGTCGCCAAATAACGGCTTCTGGTACAACCTCTGGTTCCTGCTCGGCACTGGAGTATTCGTCAGTTCGGCTCGTTCGTCAGACTGATTCGATCTTGCGAACCTCTGCCATGCTCTCTCGTTGTCCGCTTGTCATGTTCGTCCTAGAATTGTGTGATTCTACTGATGAGTCTAAAAGGACGAAAGCGAAAAAGTTTATTTACAGCAATAGTATAAGTATGCTATACTTATAAGGTAATAGTTCCGGCCAGCAGGTCGGATTTTTTCATAGCTAACCAAAGGAGTTTATAAAATTATGGAAGACATCAACCTCAAGCAGCTCACCCTCGCGGTGCGCACTATCGCAGAAGAGAAAAACCTACCAGAAGAAACAGTTATGAGTGTCATCGAACAGGCAATCGCTGCGGCTTGGCGCCGAGATAACGGCGAGCGCGACCAAAATGTACGTGCCGAGCTCAATACTGTCGAAGGTACAGCCAAGGTGTTTGTGATCCGCGAAGTGGTCGAAGACCCAATCAACGACGCCATAGAAGTAAGTGTCGAAGATGCGCAGCAGTACAAAAAAGGTGCTGTACTCGGCGACGAAGTCGAAGAGGAGTTCGAAGTAGAGAAATTTGGTCGCGTCGCCGCACAAACTGCCAAGCAAGTGGTATTGCAGCGCCTACGCGAAGCTGAGCGCGAAATCGTGCTAGCGGAGTACGAAGACAAAATCGGCACCGTGGTGACGGGCATCGTGCAGCGTGTCGAGCCTCGCGTGGTGCGTGTAGAGCTGGGCAAGGCGACCGGCATCTTGCCGCAGAGCGAGCAAATTCAAGGCGAGTTTATGAGTGTGGGTGCGCGCATCAAAGTGTTTATTAAAGACATCGAACGTGACAATCGTGGCCCGCAGCTTATCTTGAGTCGCGGTAATGAAGCGTTCATCGAATACCTCTTCCGTCAAGAAGTACCAGAGATGGAAGCGGGTGCGGTAGAAATCAAAGGCATCGCTCGCGAAGCTGGCCGCCGTACTAAGATCGCTGTGGCAAGTACTGTACCGGGCGTTGATGCTGTCGGTACGTTCGTGGGTGGACATGGTACACGCGTGCAGGCCGTCATGAACGAAGTGGGTGATCAAGAAAAAATCGATATCGTACCCTACGACGAAAATATCGACATGTATATCCGCAATGCGCTGAGCCCTGCCGAAGTGTTGAATCTTGAGATCGATGAAGCTGACAAGCGAGTCAAGGTATTTGTCGCTGAAGACCAGCAGTCGGTAGCGATTGGCCGCGGCGGACAGAATGTGCGCTTGGCGAGCCGCTTGACTGGCTACGAGCTGGATATCGAGGCAAAGGAGCCTGTTGTTGAAGAGGCTAAGCCGAAGAAGAATATTGAGGATAGTTTGCTTGATGCGTTGGAGGGTTCGGACGAGGAATAATTTCTAGTGGTCGCTAGAAATGATGCAGCCCCCGACAGAAAAACTCTGTACGGGGGCTTTTGCTCTCGGGTGTGAACCTAAGAGCGCACCAACTGGGGCTACAGCGACATGCGCGCGTAGGCGCGCTCGGAGATACGCTGACGCTCCTTGTATTCCTCGGAGCGAGTGTAGTCGTCGAGTTCGAACGTCACGTCGTCCAGGCCGACGTTGAACACGTCGGCGAGTGCTTCGATGACGGCGAACTCGATGTCATTCTCGTCGAATGCACGACAGTGTGAGACGGTGACCTTGTAGTCATAGGCGGAGACACCTCCGCTCATGAGTCCGCTCTGAACACCGTCGATCTCGTAAATCTTTTCGGCCAACTGTTGGGCCAGAGGCTCAACGTTGACGTTGTCGCCCATGTTGTCGTAGGCGAAGTTCACGGGGCGTTTGGATGCGCTCATGCGACGGTTGACGTGGAAGGAAGTGAATTCCTTGTTCGGGTGGCGTTGGATGACGATGTGCAAGGTCTCGTTATTCGACATTATGTAGCCTCCTAGGCTGGTGTAGGGTTCAAACGGCCGTGGCTGGTCGTCTGATTTGCATCATATCATATCATATTTGTCAATAGTTTCGCATACTTCTTACACGGGATGTAGTACCATAAGTATATGGGATTTTTCGATGCACTTGGCAAAATAATAAACGGACAGCCTGTATTTGGCGATGAGGCGAATGTGCAGAGTACGCAGCAGCCTGCTGCACCTAGTGAGCAACATGATGTTACTCGCACCAATTCTGGGCACAAGGTAGTTCCTGATTTAAAGGTGTCGAACCTCAAAACACACCGCAATGGCAATTCTATGCGTACGCGAGTATGGGTGCAGAATTTGGCGGCATTTGAGGTGGAGCTTACTAGGAGTACTGTTATGGGTCAGGGTATGAACCAATACGAGCGGTTGCAAGCTGGACGGGGCTGCGAGATAGAGATATACAACGGTCAGGTGGCAAAAGATAACAAGAACTCGCGAGCATCAATTGATTACAAGATTGTCCAAAATGGTGATTATTTTCAGAAAGAATTTGATGTAGAATTCAATTTTGAGTCGGATGGCGTCTATACGCTAGAAGAGCTACATCCTAAAAATTACGTACGCGACACCTAAAACAATACTTAAATTAGCACTCTCTTGACGTGAGTGCTAGAAGTCCTGTATACTATGAAGTAAGTTATCGTATAAAAGCACAAAAAGGCTTGCGGTTACGCCAAGGAGGAAACATAATAGATAATATGTCTGATGAATTTGCAGAATTTGTTGCACATCTCACAGATAACGCACGGACAAGTTTGTATCATGCGGATTCTATAGCACGTGGCTACGGTAGTAAGTTTATCGGCACGGAGCATTTGTTGCTGGGTGTATTAGCGCAAGGCTCAAGCGTTGGCGCTAAGGTGTTAGCTGATGCAGGCGTGACGCTTGATAAGGCGGAAGTAGCGCTAGGGCTCAAGCCTGTTGCGCAGGCAGTACATGTAGGCATCAATACATTGAGTGAGACTGCCAAGGTAACACTGCGTATGAGTTGGCAGATCGCGCAGGAGTATAACCAAGACTCGCTTGGCACCGAACATATCCTCTACAGTATTCTCAATCAGCGCAATGCTCGTGCAACTGTGCTACTTGCTGATATGGGGATGGATATCGATGCAGTAGCGGGTGATTTAGAATCGTTTTTTGCAAGGCGTGGCAATCTGGAGGCGCCAGAAATCATTATTGAAACAGAAAGGCCAAAGCGCAAACCGAGTATCCTCGACACATTTGGTACGGATCTAACAGCTAAAGCACGAACAAATGATCTCGATCCCGTGATTGGTCGTGATTCGCAAGTAGAACGTATGGTAACGATTCTGAGTCGCCGTACCAAAAACAATCCTGTGCTGATTGGCGAGCCTGGTGTGGGCAAGACTGCTATCGTCGAAGGTTTGGCGCAGCGTATCGCTACAGAAGAAGTGCCGGATCACCTGCTCGATAAGCGTATCGTCCAGCTTGATCTTGCGGCAATGATTGCTGGTACCAAATATCGCGGTGAGTTTGAAGAACGACTCAAAAAGGTGATAGCTGCGGTACGTGAGCAACATAATACTATTATTTTTATTGATGAACTGCACCTACTCGTAGGTGCTGGCGCAGCCGAAGGTGCGCTTGATGCGGCGAACCTACTTAAGCCGGCCTTAGCACGTGGCGAGTTGCGACTTATTGGAGCAACGACACTAGACGAATACCGCAGGCATATCGAAAAAGATAGTGCGTTAGAGCGACGCTTCCAGACGATTGTTGTGCCAGAGCCGAATATGCGTGACTCGATAGCCATCCTCAAGGGGCTGCGCCCGTATTACGAAAAGCACCATGCTGTGAGCATGGGTGATGATGTGATAGAGGATGCAGCATACATGGCAGACCGTTACATCAAAGATAGGTTTATGCCTGATAAAGCTATCGATGTCATAGATGAAGCATCGGCACTTGTACGTGTGCGCAGGGGCCAACAGCCAAGTAAAATCCGTGACTATACTCGTGAGCTCAAGCAGTTGAATGAGAAGATGGAAGAAGCGGTAGCAAGTGAAGAATATGAACGTGCCGCACTTTATAAAACGCGCATTAGTCAGTTGCAGCAGCAGGTCAAAGAATTGCACGAAGAAGCTGAGAAAAAAGCTCCTGTGAAGCTGACGAGTGATGATATCGCTAAAGCTGTATCAGTAATGACCGGTATTCCGGCAACACGTGTGCAGAAGAACGAAGCAAGGATTCTATCGCAGCTTGAAAAACATTTGGGCAAGCAAGTTATCGGCCAGGAAGAAGCTGTGCACAAGGTAGCACGTGCTATTCGACGTAGCCGCAGCGGTGTTGGCTCGACCAGGCGACCGATTGGCTCGTTTGTGTTCATGGGACCGACTGGTGTGGGCAAGACAGAGTTAGCACGGGTGATCGCACGCGAAGTATTTGGTAGCGATGATGCGCTGATCAAGATCGACATGAGTGAGTTTGCCGAGAAGCACAATACTTCCAGACTACTTGGTGCGCCCGCAGGCTACGTGGGCTACGAAGATGGTGGACAGCTCACAGATAAAATTCGTCGCCAGCCATATAGTGTAGTACTTTTTGATGAAATTGAAAAGGCGCACCCGACGGTATTTCATATGCTCTTGCAGTTGCTCGAAGATGGTACATTGACTGATGCAACCGGACGTGTAGTAGACTTTACAAATACTATCATTATTCTCACGAGTAATTTGGGTGCAGAGGCCATGCGACGTGAATCGAGTCTGGGCTTTGGGGTAAAAACCAAAAAAGACGAGGATAAGCTTGAAGAGGTGCACGAACGTAACGCGGAGTCGGCCCGCGAAGCACTCGATACATTTATGCGACCAGAGCTGATTAATCGTTTTGATGGAGTGATTACGTTCCGCGCACTGACGCGCAAGCAGATTTCTAAGATTTTTGACCGCATGATAGGTGATTTGCGTGAGCGATTGGTCAAAAAAGGCGTGGCACTGGTAGTGAATCCGGCGGCAAAACGCCTGCTAATCGACCACGGCTATGACAAATATAATGGTGCTAGGCCGCTACGACGTGTCATCGAAGATGAGTTGGAGCACGAGATTGCCGAAGGTGTAATTGCTGGTAAGTTTGACAAAGGTGTTGTGGTGACGGCTGGCGTGAAGCGCGGCGAGATTGTAGTTGTGGGGGAATATGAGGGCAAAGCCAGGTAGTGTTGTAGCTACTCTCAGCATCATACTCATGGTGGTGTTATTTGGTGCGGCACTCGGTGTAGTGCTCAACAGGCAAAAGATTGCCGATCAAATAGCGGTGTGGCAGTATGAACCATCAGCTGCAGTGGCCCAGATTGCCGATACTACAACCATGACTCCAGAAGGCAAATTTTACTTCTACGCATCACATCCTGTGCTTGAAGGTACAAGCAAGTTTAATGAGGAATGTAGGCGCCAAGAAGAAAATAGCTCGATACTCGGGTGTTATAGTGCGGGCAAAATATTTATTTATGATATTCAAGACGAGCGGCTTGCTGGCGTCAAAGAGGTGACTGCGGCGCATGAAATGTTGCATGCTGCGTATGATCGGCTTGGTGTGAGTGAAAAAGCACGCATCAATCAATTACTGGCTGCAGAGTACACAAAAAAGTTACAAACAGATGACGTGGCGTTTCGTGAGCGTATGGAGTATTATGCGCGTACGGAGCCTGGCGAGCGTGACAATGAACTGCACTCTATCTTTGCGACAGAACTAGCAGAATTGCCACACGAACTTGAACAGCACTTTAGTCGTTACTTTACTGACCGCCAGGCTGTTGTGAAATTGCATAGTGCGTACAATAGTAAGTTTAGCCAGTTGCGCAACAGCTCCGAAGAGCTCAAATCAGAACTTGATAGACTTGCTACCGAAATAGATACGCTGACAGGCGAATATAATGACGCGATTCGTGTACTCAATAACGACATTGATCGATTTAACTCCCGTGCAGAAGGTGGTGGGTTTGCGAGTGCAACTGAGTTTTCTGCTGCGCGCCAGACGCTTATAGCAAGAGTCGACACGCAAAAACAGCAGCGCGAAATAATCAACGAGAAGGTGGTAGAGTATGAAAAAAAACGAACAGAGCATAATAGTATGGTGGATGAATCGAATAGCCTCTCGCGTTCACTAGATAGTAGCCTTGCGCCAGCACCAGCGTTCTAGTGGTGGTACAATAGAACCAATGGCCAAATTAAAACAACAATTTGTCTGCCAACAGTGTGGAGCGACCTATACGAAGTGGATGGGAAAGTGCGAGAACTGCGGCGAGTGGAATACCCTTGTTGAGCAGATGCCACAAGTAGTGGGAAAGTCTGCTGTTGACAAGAGTGCTAGCAGCGGTACCATCTTGTCTCCGCAGACACTACACTCTATAGATCCAGAGGAGCGTATGGCTCGTATTTCTACAGGTATCTCTGACTTAGACGTGGTGCTCGGCGGCGGGATTTTGCCTGGTGGAGTGACGCTACTTGCAGGACAGCCTGGCATGGGCAAGAGTACCCTTCTGCTGCAAGTAACAGCGCACATCGCAGAGCGGCACGGCGTGCTCTATGTAAGTGGTGAGGAGTCGGCGCATCAGGTTAAACAGCGTGCCGAGCGTTTGGGCGCGCATGAGCGTGAGAAGCTAGGATTTGCGGCGTCTACAAGCGCAGACGATATCGCAGCTACTATTCGTAGTGGTGAATATCAGGTGGTGGTGATAGATTCAATTCAAACATTAAGCCTATCTGACATTAGTTCTGCACCAGGTACGGTGAGCCAGATCACCAATAGTAGTAATGTGATTATTCGTGCCGCCAAAGAGACAGGTGCAGCGGTGATACTTGTCGGACATGTAACAAAAGAAGGTTCGATTGCAGGGCCAAAAGTACTGGAGCATTTGGTAGATGTGGTGTTGCAGTTTGATGGTGACCGCTACGGCGGGTTTAAAGTCGTACGAGCGGTTAAAAATCGCTATGGATCTACGGCCGAAGCAGCGATTTTTGAAATGAATGAAAGGGGTCTACAAGTGGTAGAAAACCCTTCGGCGGCATTACTGGCAGAGCGACGCGACGAAGACGGGTCAGTGGTATTAGCGACACTCGAAGGCAATCGACCACTACTGGTCGAGATCCAGGCACTTGTCAATCCTACGAGTTTCGGGTATCCTAAACGTACAGCCTCTGGGTTTGATCTCAACCGCCTTAATCTTTTGATCGCAGTACTTGAGCGACGAACAAAATTGAAATTATCGGACAAAGATATCTATATCAATGTCGTGGGTGGCATGAAACTGAGTGATCCAGCGGCAGATTTGGCTATCTGTATGGCTATAGCTAGTGCAGCCGCAGGGCATAAACTTGCTAGTGGAACAGTGGTGTTTGGCGAAGTTGGGTTGGGAGGCGAAGTTCGTTCAGTTAAAGCGCTCGATAAACGCATCGCAGAAGCTAAAAAGCTTGGATTTACCCAAGCACTTGCTCCAGCTGCAGGGCATAAGAAATTATCATTTATCAAAAACGTGACAGATATGCGTTCGGCGCTTGTCGACTATCTACACAAAAACTAGGAGAAACTATGGAATATATAATTATATTAATTGCGCTGACTATTCTAGCGCAGACTACGTATTTAGTGGTCGCTACCTCATCGAAAAACACCCGTGTGGCGCGTCAGAGCGTGTACGTTGACACATCTGTCCTCATCGATGGACGGATTTTGGCAATTGCCGAAGCTGGGTTTGTGCCTGGAGAGTTGGTAATACCGCGAAGTGTACTACGTGAACTACAGTTACTGGCGGATGGTGGCGATAGCGACAAGCGAGCTAAAGCACGCAAAGGGCTGGACTTGGTACGTACGTTGCAAGACATCGACAGTATTACAGTGCGCATTATGCAAGACGGCAAAGCACTACGCGGCGTAGATGAGCAACTTATTGAGCTGGCCAAGAAATATCAAGGTAGTATCTGTACGGTCGACTACAATCTGAACAAGGTAGCGCAAGTCGAAGGTGTGACAGTGCTCAATATCAACGAGCTAGCCAAAAATATTCGTTCTGCACATATGCCTGGTGAGAAGACCAAGATTGAATTGGTAACAAAGGGCCAAGATAGTCACCAAGGTGTGGGGTATCTGAGTGACGGTACAATGGTTGTCGTGGAGAATGCCTCTAAATATGTCGGCACGACGGTCGAAGTGGAGTTTATTCGTGTCTTACAGACAGACGCAGGCAAGATGATGTTTGCGCGCCTCGCCGCAAGCAAGCAGGAGCAAAAGAATCGTGCTGATAAACAGCCTGCTAAGCGTGTAGTAGCCAGAAAAGCCGCAGGCCGCAATAAGCCGGTGCCGGCCAAGGAAGTCAAGCCGGCCACTGAGGACAAGTCAACTGCCAAATCACTGAGCCAATCCCGACCACGTCGTGGGCGCAAGCCGCAGCGCAGCAACGAAGATGCGTTGATTGATTTGATTGAGTCTGGCGAGTAAACTAAGACTGCAAATAAAAAACCACCTCGCGGTATGATGCGGGGTGGTTTTTTATTCAGTGTCATGCGGCCCGGTGGCCTAAAAGGAGCTTAGTCGCCTCGATTACGTATTCTATCGATGATATTATTGCCACCACTCGAGTTATTTGAGCCAGATTGTCGTGCGTATTGCACTGAGGCAACTCCGTTATAGAGAGCATCATCTTTGACAGTCGCAGTGATGGTCTGGCTGTTGGAGGATGCGGTTGTATTGACCGAGAACGTACCGCTTGTTTTGACAGCCACATCCGATATCACTTTGTCGCCAACCTGAATCTTCAGAGATGAAAGTGGATGTGTTCCTTGGGTGATATTAGCGTTGATTTGTATTTTGTTACCATCGGACGGTACGAGCGAGAGCGATACAGACGGTTTCACGTCGTCGCATTTGTGCAAGTCATCTTCTTTTGATGCGTCATAACCGTTCGGTGCGATATAAGCAGGTTTTTTGCTGATTGGGTCAGTTGTCTTGTAGACTTCTAGCTCTGTGCGCGCTTCTTGAGGTGTACAGTCGGTGGCCTTTTTCTTGGAGATGCTATCAAAGGTTAGTTTTTCAGTGGTACGGCCTGCTTTTTGGTCAAACCAAGACGGATATATATCTTTGCGGCCATTGATACTAATCTCTTTGATGCCTGCTGGTTGTTCAATCTTTTGGTTTGGTTTCCATCTGCCGGCTGGTTGGTAAACCTCTGTGTGTACGGCAGCTGTGAAGTCGTTAGTGACGCGACGTACGACTGAGTTGTCGCTGGAAGTAAGAGGCCTACCGTCATGATTGCCCATCCATACACCAGTTGAGACGACAGGAGAGTAGCTCATTAGCCACGAATCTTTGGCTTGTCCGTTACCATTTTCGGTAGTACCGGTTTTGGCTGCAGTCCAGACATTTGGTACGACAAAGCCAAACGAGTGTGCCTGCCCGCCAAATGTAATGGTTCGAGCTTGCGCATCACTGAGTATGCTTGAGATCATGAATGCGACTTGCGGATCAACAGCTTGCTTGCTTGAAACATCTTCCCATTTTTTGAGTGGTTCGTTTGATGCATTGTGTACCTCTAGGACGTAGCTAATTGGCTTATAGACGCCGCCACGTGCAAGTGATGCATAAGCATTGGTGTGCTCCACTTGACTTACAGTACAGCCGCCGCCGATAGCCGCTGATAACCCAGCATTATTGTTGTCCGTACAGTATGACAAGTCACCAAGGTCACGTGCAGTTTGGAGTGCATTGTCTATACCGGCGATATGCATAGCTTTGACGGCTGGACGGTTAAGTGACCCTGCGAGTGATTGTCGTATTGTCACATCACCATAGGTGCGACGAGTATAGTTTTGAACAGTACATGATCCCTGGTAGCCCGCACAATAGAGCGAATCAATATTCTCATCTTTTAGGATGGATCCTGGGCCATAATTGATGCCTTCGCGTTGCTTAAAAAGCGGTACAAAGTCTGCAATAGGCTTGATACTTGAGCCTGGCTCAAGAGGGGATGTGGCACTGTTTTGCTGCCCGTAGCCCTCTTTGTGGTAGTTGATGCTACCCACCATAGCTATGACTTGCCCAGTCTCAACATCTATCGATGAAAGGGCTATATTGTCAGCGCCGTAGTTTGGCAGCATGGCTGCACCAGTCGCTACTGCTTCTTCAGCTTTCTCTTGAGCCTTGCTATCGAGTGTTGTCTTGACAGTCAGTCCACCACGTCCAACAGTAGCCTTGCCGAGTTCGGCTTCTAGCTGTTTGCGTACTTCGAGTACAAAATGCGGTGCCTTGATATTCTCGTTACTATTAACGGGTGGCTTGATAGAGGCGAGAATATCATATGCTTTTGCATCGTCGGCTTCTTTCTTGGTAATTTTACCCGTGTCTCGCATTGCGTCTAGTACGAGGTGTTGGCGCTTGATGAGTGCTACGTGACCCGCCTCATTGTATGGATCATAAAGTCCGGGCTGATTGGGAATTGCGGCAAGCAACGCTGCTTCAGCTAGGTTGACATCCTTTGATGGTTTACCAAAGTAGGTTTGTGCGCCACTTTCTACACCATTACGTCGTCCGCCATAGGGAGATTCGTTGAGGTAAAGTGTGACGATAGCATCTTTGTCATACATACGCTCAACCTCTATCGCTAGGATTGCTTCTTTGATCTTACGAGGTACGCCACTCAGGCCGCGATCATGCGCTTCATCTGCAAAGAAGACTTGTTTAACAAGCTGTTGGGTCAGAGTTGAACCACCCTGAGTGTCGCCGCTCTTGGTGATGTTGTTGAATGCTGCGCGAGTAAGCCCTGTGGGACTGATGCCGTGGTGTTTGTAGAAGTCTCTATCTTCAATGGCAACAGTAGCCTCTTTGAGATAGTTGCTAATTTGGTCAGACTTAACCACCTGTTTATAGTCGCCATCACCTTTGTCCTCCCAAAGGAGTTCACCATTGCGGTCGTAGTATTTGGTAACAGTAGTCTGGACGCGTTTTGCGATTTCACCCGGACGGATTGCATCAAGGTCTCGACGGAAATATTGAAATAATCCTGCAATAATAAATACGCCGATTAGTAGTGCGACACCAGATATCTTGAGTAGCATAATGCCACCCTTGCGACTAAACCAGTAGCCTGCTACGCGCTTGGGATGTAACCGTGCAAAAAAACGCTTAACCGGATGCTTCGGTAATGTAGCGAGGTACTCGGCACGTTTGCGTGCTTTGGCGTCTTTTTTTGTCTTGCGTTTGTGCGACAAATTGGCGTAAACGCTCATCTTACGTGGTGATGATTTTTTCTTCACAAGTATTCTGTATTCCCATAAGCAGTATTGCTCTCTATTATACCAAACAAAAACGCGTGGTGAAACGTTATTTATAATTTTTCTGCTACAATATGAAGGAGAAATATAGCAAACAAGAGGAGCAATACGTGACACTTTCCGAAGAACTGACATGGCGTGGCTTTGTCAATCAGATGACATTCGCTGACATTACCGCATTAGACGAATCTTCACGCAAGTTCTATTTTGGCGTAGACCCTAGTGGGCACGGCATGCAGATAGGTAATCTGGCGGCAGCAATGGCTGTACGGCATCTAATTGCACACGGACACGAAGCCTATTTATTGGTAGGTGGTGCTACGGGTATGATCGGCGATCCAGACGGTAAGCTTGATGAGCGTAATCTTAAAGCCGTCGAAGAAATCGCGAGTAACAAGATTGAGATCACTCGGCAGTATCGTCAAGTGTTTGATGGCCAGAAGTTTGAAATTATCGACAATCTTGATTGGTTTCGCAAAATTAACTATCTAGATTTTTTGCGCGATATCGGTAAGCATGTACCAATGAGTATGATGCTTGGTCGTGAGTTTATCCAGACGCGACTTGGTGAAGGCGGTAGCGGTATTAGCTATGCTGAGTTTAGCTATTCACTTATTCAGGGTTATGACTTTTTACATCTCTACCGCCAACATGGCGTGACACTGCAGTTGTGTGGTGCTGACCAGTGGGGCAATTCAATCGCAGGTGTTGATTTGATCCGTCGCGTTGAAGGCGGTGAAGCGCATGTCTATAGTCTACCTCTTATTATAGATCAGTCTACAGGCCGCAAGTTTGGCAAAAGCGAAGGTGGTGCCGTATGGCTTGACCCTGAGCTCACAAGTGTGTATCAGTTCTATCAATTTTGGCTCAATGTCGACGACAAAGGTGTGATTGATTATATGAAAATCTATACGCTGCTTGGTAAAAAAGAGATCGAGAATATTGCGGAACAACAAGCTGCGGCACCAGAGCAGCGCGTGGCACAAAAGCGCCTTGCCTGGGAAGTAACAAAGCTTGTGCATGGTGAAGATCGTGCACAAGCAGCAGAACGAGCTACGGGTATTTTATTCGGTGACGAGATATTTGATGCCAATGATACGCAGGTTATAGAGCTGCTGGCGCGTGAACTGCCGCAGGCTGTTGTTGGCCAGATGGCGACCGATATTTTAGCTGAAGCTGGAATAACAAAAGGCAGAGGAGAGGGCCGTCGCTTAATCGCTGGAGGTGCCGTATCTATCAATGGAGTGAAACTACAAGAAGACATGCAACTAGATGGCGCATGCCTGGTAAAAAAAGGCAAAAACACGTTTGTTTTAGTGCGATAAGCGATGCGGGTTGGTAGATATACGATAGCAGGGGCTGGTGGAGTAGTAGGTCTACTATGGTAGCAAAGCGTCGCAGTATGGGCTGGCTAAGTACATGTCTTGAGTTTGTACGATTGCAGTTGGCTGGTAATATTTTGTTTATTGGAACGTTGGCTGGTATTTTTGTGGCAGAAAAGATATTCACTGTCCACTCTATTATAGGTGTCATTGTTGGGAGTATAGTGGCGCATATTATATTTTTCATCGTAAATCGACACTGGGTATTCCGTAGCGCAGATGACGACGAGCGCCTTGTATCTGAAGTAGTACGATTTATTGCTTTTATGACATTTAATTTTTTCCTCAATTTGGTACTCATAGAGGTGAGTCGACGACTATTTGCGCAAAGCCTTCCGGAATATGCAATGTACGAATATTATGCAGGCCTTGTGATGTCGAGTTTATTTTTTGTTTTTTGGTCGTACGTCGGTCTCAAATTTTGGGTATTTGCTCCTGCTTCTGTTAAGCGACATGCTCGTGCGACACGTCATCATGCGTTGACATATGAGAAGAAGCGAGAGGTAGCATGATAGGACTCAATCATGCACTAGCGGGTGCACTTGTCGGTATCTATATGCCACCACAATACATTGTTTATATTCCTCTAGTCGCATTTGCATCGCATTTTATACTTGATGCAATGCCGCATTACGGGAGAGACGACACCGCGGGTGTCCGTACGAAGAAGTTTAGATGGATTGTGACTATAGATGCCGTATTGTGCTTATTGGCTGTTGGGCTTGTCGTATGGCTGTATCCAGACAAACTATTACCAATGGGACTGGCGATGTTTTTTGCAGTTTTGCCAGATTTTTTGTGGATTTTTCACTACTATACTAAAGTACATAACCGCCTAGCTGATAAGTTCTTTGCGTTTGCCGCTCGAATCCAATGGGGTGAGCGCCCGTGGGCATGGTCGCTTGAGGTACTGTACGCGATGTGTATGCTCACGGTTATTGTCGGACTAGCCTAGCAGAAGACTAATGCCCCAAATTGAAAAATATGTATCTCTGTAGTACAGTGATGGATGGTAAGCACGCAGATGTGGCGGAATTGGTAGACGCGCTAGCTTCAGGTGCTAGTGTCCCTTGGGACGTGGAGGTTCAAGTCCTCTCATCTGTACCAAATAAAACAGAGACCAAAGGTCTCTGTTTTATTTGGCTTTGTAAGGTGTTTTAGTTTGGACTGGTAAACCCTGCCTCGTCGATACCATCGTAGCCTGTGCGTAGATGTGCCACGATACTTCGTAGCTCAGTAGGCTGCTTCACTCCCGCATTGAGCGTGGTGTATGGGTCAAAGATAGCACGCAGGTCTGCATACATCTTGGCAGTGTCTGCATCAGTCTGCTTTCCGATGAATGGCGTTTTAAACCGTCCTTCACCAGCTTCACCGACAACTGATCCGTCATGCGCGTAGACTACTTGTGCAAACGCATCGTATAGTTTGAGGAGTTTCTGTTTGTCTGTAGCGGTACGCAGTTGCACCTGCGGCCAAAAGTTATACACTCCATCGGTGGCAAAACCACTATAGGGCAGTCGTATGCCGGTTGCTTTCTCCAGCTTCGCAGTAGCCTCTCGGAACTCTTCGAACCTGGTGTGCGGTATGTAGACACCTCGAAATATCGATGGCACGACACCTGCTTTTTCGTCAGCATACATGCCGGAATAAGGAATGCCACGGAGTGATGCTGTTTCGCGAACCAGCTCGTGTGTCGTGGCTTCTTCTACTGTGCCGCCAAACTTTTCGGCGAGTTTACGAACTTTTTTAATATTGCGCTTACGCGTACGCTCGTTAAAGCTCTGAAACGCACATAGCACAATCCCGGCAATAGGGTTTTTGGTAGCGCCTTCGCCCTCTGCGAGGGTAAAAATAGTGTGTTTCTTGCCACCAAGCCTGGCGCGGGCAATCAAGTATCGATCGAACACTTCGATAGAGTCCGGCGAAAGCTTGCGTAGCTCATCTACGAGGTCGATGAAGCTGTTGGTATCTGGCAAAGCAATCGCTACGAGTGATTCGTCATTGTTAGCAAACGAAGCTTTGAGAATCATTTCGGATATAACGCCGAGCGTACCTTGGCTACCGACAAATAGGGGGGTGAGGTCAAACGAGCCGTTTTTTTGCTTGACTTTACTCAGATTAGCGTAGCCAGAATTGTCAATAATGCCTCTGCTGGCTATTTCATCGAGTAACGTACGATTATCTTCGATGAGATTATCGACAGCACGATAAATATCACCCTCGAACGTCTGGAGACCTTTTTTGCGATTGAGTTGTTTTTTGGTGAGTCGTGAGGTTTGGATTACGTCACCATTTGAGAGCACAACTTCTAGCTCTTGTACGCTTTCGTCTATGGCACCGTGCTGACCAGATAGGCGGCCACTTGCGTTGTTTGCTATGGCACCACCGATAGTACTATATGCAATAGAGTCGGGGAATGCTGGTATATAGCAGCCCTGTATTTTGAGGCTAGTTTGTAGAGTCGCGAAGCTTGCTCCGGGTTGCACGCGTACGAGTCGCTGTTTGCTATCAAACTCGTAGACGTTATTCATGTGTGCAGTGGTGATAACGGCAATACCAGGGCCGATCGCAGCGCCTGTCTGATCGGTGCCTGCGCCACGCACAGTGGTGCTGATAGTGTGGCCTTTTTGGGCAAGCTGATGGGTAAATTTGAGCACTTTTCGTATATCGTTTGTAACGCGTGGGTAGACAGCAATATCTGGTGCGATGCTAAGGATGCTATTGTCTGTCGACAGCTTGCGACGTATCGACGTATTGGTCGTAACCTCTCCGAGCAGATGCTCGTTTAGATATTGGGAAATTTTACTCATCTAGTTCCTCTTATTCTAAGCTTTACCCCTATGATAGCATATCTTGTGTGTTACATAAGCTTTTTTGCAAATAGAGAAGCTCTCGGGCAGCAGGACGAACCCTGCTGCCCGAGAGCTAGGGTCTCTAGTCTGCCCAGGTTCCTGTGCACTGCGCAAGCGCAATCTTGTATGCTACCATGGAGCTTTCTCTTACGGACTTGCCCGCTAAGAGCTTGTCTTGCCATGCTGCATGGAGTACGTCGGCACGAGTACTGCTACTCATGCCCTGGCATAAAACCTGCTGTGCCGTTGCAATACGCGTGCGCGCTGCGAAATCGTCGGTATGCTCCGGGTAGCTGCACCGTAAATGATGCACGAAACTCTGCCGAAACACCTGCACTGTCTGCATTACTGCGCGCGGCTTGGTCTGCGGCTGGTAGTGCCATTCTGCCATGCTCGTGGTGAGCAGCCACTCAAGTCGACGAGCTACATCACTAGCTAACTGCATACCTAGCGACGGAAACTGTACTTTTCCCGCTTTTGCCTGGTACGATACCTTGCGGTTCTCGAGAAGCGGAATCCAGTCTAATGCTTGAGTGTACTCATGCAGTGTGGTCATATCAACGCATCGACGCATTGTGGGACTCATGACAACTGACGCGTCTGCCCATGCGCGTTGCAGCGCATACTTCCGTGCTACTACGCTCGGATTGTCCATTGACTTGCCTTTCGCTAGAGGTTCTTAGGGCGACTTACCCTTAAAACCTAATGATACCATATGTGTAGACAATAGAAAAAACCAGCTTAGATAGCTGGTCATTCCATAATAAATTTCACTCTTGGTACGGATGAGAGGACTTGAACCTCCACGCCCGAAGGCACATGCTCCTTAGGCATGCGTGTCTACCAATT
>CAZQJY010000005.1:0-74090 GCA_964593465.1 uncultured Candidatus Saccharibacteria bacterium | reverse complement strand
CGACCTTATCGCACCACTTGCAAAGGGTGGTAAAGCTGGCCTCTTCGCTGGTGCGGGTGTCGGTAAAACCGTCCTGATTCAGGAACTCATCAACAACATCGCCGAATACCACAAGGGTAACTCTGTGTTTGCGGGTGTCGGCGAGCGTACGCGTGAAGGCAAAGACCTCTACGAAGAGCTGGCAGACAGCGGCGTGCTCGACAAGACCTCGCTCGTGTTTGGTCAGATGAACGAACCACCGGGAGCACGTCTTCGTGTTGCTCTCTCAGGTCTCGCGATGGCAGAAGCCTTCCGCGACGAAGGCAAAGATGTCCTGCTCTTCGTCGACAATATCTTCCGCTACACCCAAGCCGGTGCAGAGGTCTCTGCCCTCCTTGGTCGTTTGCCAAGTGCAGTAGGTTATCAGCCAAACCTGCAACAAGAAATGGGTGCGCTGCAAGAGCGAATTACGAGTACCAAGAACGGTTCGATTACCTCTGTCCAAGCTGTCTATGTGCCAGCGGACGACTTCACCGACCCAGCGCCAGCCACGACCTTCGCTCACCTCGATGCGACCATCGTGATGAACCGTGCGTTGACTGAAATCGGTATTTACCCTGCGGTCGACGTGCTCGATAGCACTAGCAACTCGCTTGATCCAGAGGTTGTTGGTGATGAGCACTACAAAGTTGCGCGTGAAGTGCAGCGTGTCCTCCAGGAATACAAAGACCTGCAAGATATCATTGCCATCCTTGGTATGGAAGAATTGTCAGACGAGCAAAAGCAAACCGTCAACCGTGCTCGCCGCTTGCAGCGCTTCTTTGCGCAGCCGTTCC
Source organism: uncultured Candidatus Saccharibacteria bacterium (assembly GCA_964593465.1). Lineage (GTDB taxonomy): Bacteria > Patescibacteriota > Saccharimonadia > Saccharimonadales > Saccharimonadaceae > Mycosynbacter. The sequence continues at coordinate 73,275 of CAZQJY010000005.1, read as the reverse complement.
ACGTGGCCGAGCAGTTTACTGGCAATAAGGGTGTCTATGTCAAGCTCGAAGACACCATCAAAGACGCGGCTGATATCTTGGCTGGTAAATACGATGATAAGCCAGAGAGCTGGTTCTATATGGCACCAGGAGCCTTGAGCGAAAAGAAGGATTAAATGAATTTTCAGTTAGTTACATTACTGGGAGTCAAAGTTGAAGCCGATGTCTATGAGGTCATCTTGCCAACGGCCGATGGCGAAATTGCCGTATTTCCAGGCCACGAGCCGCTGGTGAGTATCGCGGCGCCCGGTGCGATTGCCGTGCGTCACAACAAAGCTGATGCCAATGACAAGTTAGAGTTTTTTGCCATCAGCGGTGGCGTGATAGAAGTCACTCCTACGTCTCTCAAGGTGCTTGTCGACGAAGCCGACAGTGGCGACGACATCGTCGAAGCTGAGTCCAAGGCTGCACTTGATCGTGCACTCAAGATGAAAGCCGAAGCAAAAAATCAGGTTGACTTAGAAAAGGCCTCTGCGATGGTTGACCGTCATGCAGTGCGCCTGAAAGTTGCGGATTTGCGTCGGCGACATCGACGCTAGGCTATGCGAATGTTAAAAACATCTCTCGTGATTTGCGAGAGGTGTTTTTTTGTTGGGTCGAAATTGAAGCCGCCTCGTGGCATCCATACGAATACGGATACCACGAGGCGTTGTTGAGAGGCTTCAGGCGACAGCGTGCAGGCACTCTGCCTCGGTCGGACGGTGCGACGTCCAGCCGGCGAGCGGGCCGCGATCGGTGGGGCCGCCGGTCCACATCGACATCCAGCGGTACTCGCCGACATCGCCGCGCGGCTGGTAGTGATCAATCTCGAACGACTTGCTGTTCGGGACGATGACCGCTGCGCGACCGAGGTAGCGCACGCCGGCGATGTAGGCCACGACACCGTCGTTGTCCTGCGACGCCAGCGCCCACGAGCCGTCGGGCTGACGGCGCTCCAGTGCGAACACTGCGGTGCGGCCGCTGATGTTGCGGCCGGTCACGCTCGTGAAGCTGACATTGCAGCTGGCCGGCGTGTACGCGAAACCGTGCACGTCGCCAATCTGCGGCGCGTCGTGCGGATGTGCAGACACGCTCGGTGCCGCTGCATAGGCGTAGCCGAAGACCAGCGCGAACATCGCCACGATGGCGAGTGTCCAGCTGAAGATTTTACTCATTGTTGAAGATCTTTCTCTCGAATTCCCCGAAGCGTATCGGGACAGTTTTATATTATAGCACAAATATATAATAAATGCAATAGATTAACGTATAAAAAAGTCGAAAGCCCTCGTCTGCACTATGGCAGACGAGGGCGGACTCTTTGGGGTCTTGGGGCGGCTTACGGCATCGAGAACGCGACGCCGAAGAAGAGGTAGAGGCCAACGAGGAGCATGGCGAGCATGACACCCATCAGCACTAGCTCGCCGACTGTCTTCAGTCGCGATCCTTTCGATTCTGGCTTGCGCATGACGATCATTTTTTCTTCTGTCTCAAAGAGTAAGGCAGCTTGCCTTATAAGTAATAATAACATATTACAAGTAAAAATCAATACTCATGCCGCCGAATTAACTCAAGATGACTTATAGGATTTTTCATGAAGATTCTGGCTGTGTGGACCAAAGAAAAGCTTGGTATACAGACGCATAACCCCGATGCCAAGGAGTAGATACGCGACACAAAATAACCCGATATACCATGCATCTTTTGTGGTGATATGGCTCAGCAACGTTTCTTGCGCCAGAAACGCGGGCGTCAGAGGAAAAGTCATAAACACTAGGCAGACGACAAAAAACACATGTGCAAGTGTTTTATGCATATACGACAAGCCTTGATAATAGCGCAGCCTCAACTCCTCCTTCTTGGTTGCTAGATAACTTAGGCATAGGTGACCGGCGAGATACGCTACCAAGATACCACTGCTATAGATTGCGACATACTGTGCATGGGCTTCTGTGAGTGCAGTCAAAAACAGAATAACAAACAGCTGACCAAGCATCATAAGGTTCCAGGCAATACGTACCGATCCTTTTATAGTATACGCTCGCACAAAGAAAAGGATGCTGAGGACACCAGCGATCAATGGGATATGTACAAAAGATACGTCCGCATGAGTGACAACAAGAGTTGCGCCAACCATAAACACCGCGACAGCTAGAAGTTGTTGGGGCGTTTTGTCGAGCGCAGCAAGGGCTCGCCCTATTGTTTTGAGCGGTTTCCACAGGTAGCGATTAAATGCCGTGTTCATGTTCCATTCTTGGATGCCGAGTACGTAGAGTGTGGCGCGGATTTTGCCCATCGGTGTCGTATCGATTCGCTGTTTTGGTGTGGTAAAGTGGAAAAATTGATCATGTATCATATAGCCGACGATAGACGGAGAGATGAGTAGTTGATACGTTCTGAGAAATGCATTACACACAAAGTGGATCAGTGCGAGCCACCAAAGTCCAAGCGCTAGCTCGACAAACATGATACCGATTTGCGTGATGGACGAATAGGCAATCTGCGACTTAATAGATGATTGCACGCGCGCAATAGATGATGCTACAAATGCAGTCACAAGTCCCACTACACCCACGGCAACATGTAGCCAGACGATACCTTCCCAGAGAGGATATGAGCGCAACAATATAAAGAGTCCCATGTGAACGGAAAGTGCGCCGTAAAAGATAGCGCTCGATGATGTGGGCCCTTCCATGGCGCGCGGTAGCCAGTAAGAAAACGGAAATTGTGCGGATTTAATAGCGGCCACGACGAGCAGCAGCAAGCCTAGAATGGCAAGCTCACTGCTATGCTGCCCTGCTATAGTTGCAAACTCCGAAAAATGTGCACTGTGTTCAAAAATGTGATGCGCATACCAGATGGCCGCCAACAAAAAAGCATCTGCTATACGGTAGATTGAAAATACTTTGAGTGCATTGCGGGCTGGTAGGAAGCGGTCGCGGTAAAACGCAATCAGTAGCACCGAGCTAATGCCGATGAACTCCCAGCCTACGAGCAGTACTTCAAAGTTGCCGGCAAGCGTGATAAATGTGAGACCGATGAAAAACAGCAATACCGTGAAGTAGAATCGCTTAAATCCTGGCTCCCGATGCATGTAATATTTGCTAAAGATAAATATGAGTAGCGTAATGAGCGTTGCGACGCCCATAAATACTGCAGACAGCGTATCGAGTAATAGCTCAAAGCTAAACGTATAGTGCTCGCTCGAGTATAAGGAGCCAAGGCTTGTTGCTAGTGGTTCCGCACCCCCAATGGCCCAAAGACAGATGAGCATAGCAACTACGGTTGTCTCGAGTGCAATTGTACTCATTGCTATGGTGAAAATAACACGTTCTTGCAACTTTGGCACGAAAAGTGTCGCCATAAACCCAATGAGTGGGATGATGGCGAGAGCGGTGAGTAGATATGATAGCATGGTCTGTCCCCTATTTCTTGATTATATGTATTGGCAGATTTTCCTGCGTAGCATCTAGTATATGGTTGGTTTTCATTTTGAGGGATGATTCAAAGAGTTGTGGTAGGTCTTTGACAGTCGGCAACTTTTTGGTATATGGCACATAGGGTGTAAATTTGCCATCTCGGAACACATAGAGTTTTTGGGTGGTCGGATCCAGCGCCACGAGATTGATCCACTCATTGCCAAACCATTCGTACAGGTCAGAATTTGCAGTGATAACTTTATATACAATATCTGGATGGTGCTCGACAACCATGAGTAAGCGCACTGGGTCATGCACTTCTACCATCTGGAGTGGGAGCCCGGCACGCAAGTCTCCATCCGTACCATTGGACACGCCAATGAGCCCCATGACATTGTGCGGTAGCTTTGTGCCAGCACCCAGCTTGTAATTGTCCATGCGCGAAAAGAAATATTCGAGATTGATACCGCCGCATACCACGCCGAGAGGCGCAAGTACATCAGCCAGAACTGTGCCATCCGGGTCGGTGCGATAGTCGTATGAACTGAGAAACGCACGGCGGTCAAGAAACAGTTGCTTGCTGATATCGCGCCGTCCTACTATGCAGAGTGCATTAGTACCATGGCCTAGTTCGGGACGCGGCTCGTAGTATGATACAGAGCGTTTTTTAATATCTGCTCGTACCTTTTTGAGTGATTTTTTTGTATTGATAGATTTGAAGCGGCGTGAACGTTCTTTGGCGTCGAGATTAAGCGCGTGCTCAAATAGGTCTAGATTTGCCACATGTGCTTCAGCGTTGGTTTCGTGGAGTGTATCTGTGTCGTAAAACGCTATTTCGTCAGATGCCGTATCGTGCATGCCCCCGATAAACTGCGTTGCATCTGGGATGCGTAGACCGCGCTGTTCGAGCTCTTCGCGTACAAGCTTGTGGTTGGCCATATGGGCAAATACGCGCGCATTGACAAGTCCTGGGCGCCCACTACATGCACCGCAATCGTGTGCACCATGGTGCGGGTTGTTGGCGCTGCTTGAGCCATGACCAATAATATAGACAAGTGATGAAAAATTGTCTATAAGTCCCATGGAACGGAGTACTTTTTCGACACGATCGGCCATTTCTGCAATAGTGAAACCTACTTGTAGGTCTTTTTCTTTGTCGTGTTCACCTTCGTGTGCAATGGTAAGCTTAGCCTGCGGGTCCATATGTGAAAACGCATCGGCGATAGCCGGACTCATACTTGGATTGACGAGATTGGCAATGAGTTTACCGAGCGCTGGGATACCAAGCAGGTATGAGTAGAACAATCCACGGACGAGTCGGTGTGAGTGTTTGTCATACATGATTTCTTTGCCATGGGTTTGGGAGGTTTCTGCTGGGATTTCACGAATAAGGTATTTGGGGGTGATGGGCGCTGGACAAAGCTTGTCGTAGAATTTAGCATGTGCTGGCTGAAAATAGAATTCTACGCCAAAAAATCCCGCTACGCCGTATGTCTCGATGTTGTCGTCGAGCGCTTCGACGTGCGTACGGAGTGAGTATTCGCGCTCATCGATACAAAAAACAGCCTGCAAGTGCTTCGGCGTAGCTTTTTGCTTCGTCGTGCTAGGATATGTTTGCAAAAGCCCGGCAAGTGCAGAATCGTAATAACTCCATTCAAATGCGTCCTGCCAAATCTCCAACACTTCTCGCAGCTCGCTCGTGGGTTCGTCGGCAAACAGGTCTATAGGTGGCTCGGTGATAATGTCACCAAGCGGTTGCCAGTTGCTACCAAGTGTGTGAGTAAGTGTGTCGATCTCGAGCAATAGCTCCAAGATAATCATGTCTTCGAGTGAGACTTTTTTTGCATAGAGTAGTGATTCTGGCTTACTTTCGAGCGTTGCTACCATTCCCGACCAGCCGCGGTGCCCAAACTGCTGATCGTAGATATACTCGTCAAAATATGCTTCGTATTTTTTGCCTACTAGTTGTTCAAGCAGCTGCGTGATACTCAAGTGTTTGCCGTGTAAAAGTTTACGGGCACGCCTGGTCTTAAAAAAGCTCACGCTGCTACGTGTGTCGAGTGTGCGAAGTGCTGGTATGAGACCTTTATCTTCAAATGGAAATGGTGTAATGGAGATACCTTGGTCCAGATAGCTGCAGAGGATACGAAACAATGACGGCTGGACAGTGTTATCGAGGACGATGGGGTGCGATTGTTTCCATTTGCTACGCAAGCGACCAAAGCGTGGCTCTACATACTCGTCATAATCGTCTTTTGTGGCGTGTTCGTGCCATAGCTTGTAGCTTTTGGCGCCCTTTTTGCTGCGAATTGCCCGCTCGAGTGCTTCTGGGGTGATGCGTCCTAGCTTGTGTAAATCGCGATATTCTTGGAGCGAGAAAGTTGTCTGATAGCCAAAAATAGCCGACGCCTTGAAAATAGCATCGTAAAATTTCATATCTTGAAACGCATGCAATGTGTTGTGGTGTACGAAATCTTTGAGCGGGCCCTGCGATGGCAGGTAATGCTTGAGGACGTGCAAAAGATGCTGCTCGTCAAAGCCTGGAGTCTTTTTGGACATAGAGAATCCTTCTTATTAGAAAACCAAGAATTACTATAGTCCTATTTTTTTGTGATTGCAATTGTTTTTTGAGTTTAGCTTTTATATAACCTTGAGTAAAGGCTCTGGCTTGAGTGGTTTAATTGCAAGGAGGGGCTGTGGCGTGTTGTGGTGACGTGCATGAACCATGACATTTAGCGCGATAGCATCACCCATGCCGATAGCAAGCCAATCGTTTTTAATATTTTCGGCTTCTTCTGCTGTTGGCTGAAAAGTATTGTGGTGCGACAACCAAGACTTCTCTACTTTGTCTCGTAGTGCTTCTGATACGTCGCGCGGAGTATCAAACATACTACTAAGGGCAAAACGGGCAAGCTTCATGCGCGGCCATTCGATAGGCATTGGCTCGTGTTCTGACATGGTGAGAATAGACGGGTCTTCCTGTATGTCGGCCAGCTGGTGGCGGATAATGAGTGTGCCGGCTAATACGCCTGCTCTGTATGCTCGACGGATACTATCGATTGGCTTAATCTCTTCCCTGGCTTCGAGCGTGAGGAGTTTGTGCGAGGGATTATTGTGAAGGCCATCAAGTAGCCACATGGATTTGAGGTGCTCAAGATCGTCAGAGTCATATGACCCAAGCGCGCGAAAGTCGGCACTAAGTATCTCTTGCTCTATTGGTAAAAGAGGGCGTGTGATAGCTAAGTCTTGATTTTTCTTCATATTTATGCTATTATAATACATGTAAGACCGAAAAGCAACTTTAGGTCTTGCAAAACCAAAATGCTGGCGTTACACTACGACAGTGCATTTAAAAAAGTGCCAATGCACCGCCACAATATCGGATGCAATGTGTTCTGGCTCACGCGCTTGAACCAGCATGTATTACACCTGATATCGTCATCACTAACTTTTACGAAAGGTTCTTTCTTGATGGTTCGTCACGATATTAATCAGTTTTATTCTCCTATAGATTCAGAGAAAGTTGTCGGTTTAGAGTGTATTGACGATCGTGGATACGCGATCGCACGCCAGAGTCTCAAAATAGCCGCTGGGCCTTTCGGGCTCGCAAAAGACATTCAGGCGGCTAACTTTGTGGATCTAGGTGATGATGCACTGCAGATGCCCCTGGGTGCAACTGCCAAGATTGTGGCCAAAAATCTTCGTGCCTACAATATAGACCCTGGTACGCATCAAGAATGTGCAGCCGAACTCAGGGCTATACCTATAGCTGACCAAATTACCGATAACGCCGAGCAGGTTCATAATTCAGCTATAGAAATTGCTCAGGCCGATATTTCTGACGCGACATATGAACAGATTAGCTGGTATTATAATCGACTCCGCGCACACCATTACCGTGGAGCTGAGGTGGAAGCTGCGTGTATGGATGGTGATGGTGAGCATCCTGGTATCACGCGTCATGGACTGGCGCACGAGGAGCATGTAGCACCCTACCTTGTGGCTAATCATATGAATGGCACGGTGTTCGATACTCAGAGTGCCTACTCCCGTGGTGTGCCACGCTACAATGTCGACATGTGGGCTGTGCCACGATTAACGCGCGAGGTATCGACGGCGTTTCCTGTGGATCCAGACAAGGTGCTGGCGGCCACGGCCATACGACATGCTGCTATTGCACGGTTATTGCCAAATGACCAGTCTGAGTCGGGGCAAGGCGTGAATCTTAAGATTGTCGCATAGGTGTCGCTAAACAATTTGTGCCAAGATAGCACGGACTTCGTCTGTGCTTTTGGTATGCATGAGCTTGTCTCGTAGTTCGGCAGCACCTTCAAAGTTACGGATATATATCTTGTAGAAGCGTTTGAGCGTGTCATAGGGGTGGTTGGTTTGGGGTGCGTATTGGTCGTAGAGGTCGAGCTGTAAGCGCAAAAGCCCTACAAGTTCCTCTCTGCTGCGACTGAGAGGTGTTCGTTCAAATGCAAATGGATTATGAAAAATCCCGCGTCCTATCATCACGCCATCGACACCTGTTTCTGCGACAAGCTGCTCACCGTGTGTGCGGTCGCTAATGTCGCCATTGATAGTGAGGAGTGTTTGGGGGGCTATTTTATCTCGCAGAGCTTTGATTTCTGGTATCAATTCAAAATGCGCTGGTACTTTGCTCATCTCCTTTTTGGTTCGGAGGTGGATGGTAAGGTTGACGATGTCTTGTTTAAATAAGTGCGTAAGCCAATCTTGCCATTCGTCTATACGACTGTAGCCCAGGCGGGTTTTGACGCTCACGGGCAAGCCGCTGGTTTTGGCGGCTGCGATGATGGCCGCAGCATTTTCTGGATTACAGATCATCGCACTGCCACCACCACTCTTGGTGGCAGATTTGTCAGGGCATCCCATGTTGATGTCGATACCATGGTAGCCAAGCTCGGCGCAGCGAGCGGCAAGTTTTTCCATAGCTTCGGGTACACTGCCCCAGAGTTGGGCGACAATTGGTTGCTCGTCGTCTGTTTTAACGAGTCGCCCGCCGATTGCTTTGTCGCCTGCCGCTGCCCAGCCCGTGGCGTTGGTAAATTCAGTAAACCATACGTCTGGAGCAGCCGCCTCGGCGATGACATGGCGAAATACTACATCTGTCACGGCTTCCATAGGCGCGAGAATATAAAACGGTCTTGGTAGGTCCACCCAGAAATTTTGCACTACTCCTCCGTTGGTTTTTCTGGCATTGCCTGAAGATGTCGAATTGCAGCATTCATCGACTCCATGGCATCTTCGCTAATGACGACCTTTTCTGGACTCTCGGCGTCTGCGATTATGTTTGCATTAAAGGGGGCTTCTCCTGCTGGGTACATGCCATCCAAAAACGCTTCGGGGTTAAATGTCATACTTTTACTTCCTTTCATCTAACAAAACTCACATTTGATACACAATATGGGTATTGGTAGATGCAGACAGAGATGGCATCTGGGCGGGATGGCTTGAGTAGCCGCGCCAACTGCTGGGGTGCAGTGACGCGGCTACTCGTCATGCATTGGAGTCGAGGTTTAGTGTAGCTTCGACTCCAAGTCGACTTCATCGATGAATCGTCGTACGTTCGCGAGATTGGTCGCTCCGCGAATCGTCTGAACATCTGAATCCGTTCGCGAGATTGTTCCGGTGCGGAGCTTCGCTCGAATTCGTCTCTTCTCGGCCGAATAGTTGTCGGCTGCGGGAGACTCAAAAAGAGCCATGAATCTTCCTTTCGGATGGTGAGCCAGCCGGTTGCGGACTCATTGCTGGGATGACGGGATTTGAACCCGCGACCGTCGCCCCTCGTAAGGAGCAATGCGCTACCAAGCTGCGCCACATCCCATGGCGGGCAAATAGCGACAAGTACTTCTCGTACTCGCTACCACTTACCCTGTGCCTGCCGTAAAAGCTGGAATACTGTATCAAACGACTGTGTCTGGCATACGGCTCGACACCTCCGCGATAGATTCCTATCTCTGTCTGTCAATTTGCGACAGGCAAGCACACGACGAGTCGCGCACGAAAAAATACTTCTCATGCAAAACTCGTCGTGCACACATCTGCACAACCTACATAGTACTGTATTTATAGTGTTTCGTCAATAGTTTCGTGGGTTCGTTACATCTTGTTGCTGAGCAAATCTTCCTCAAATTGCTTCACGCCTGCTAGTGTCGCCGGATACTCGGATGTGTTCGGGAAATTGAGTGTTTGAATATGCCTCCATATCACACGTACCAGTTGTGCAAATCGTTCCAACTCCTCGTTGTCGATATCTTGTAGCTCCAAAGCTATAATTTGTCCCGCCTTGTTCGGCTCAACAAACTGCAAAATACCACGTGTCATTGTATAGCGGTTCCATTCGCGAGAATTTTCGATTAGCAGCTTATAGAAAAGCAATTGTTGGCGATATTTGTGTGCCTTGATTTTCTGGTAATCTGCGCCTTTATCCCAGTCTGCGAGCGATGCACCTGTCTTGTAGTCTGTTACGGTCGCTGTCATGGCATCTTTGTCAAACTCTACAACGTCGAGCTTGCCCGTCAGATGTACTTCATCAAGCCATACATCTTGGTGATTAAAGTTTAGCTCTGCACGTTGTTCGGGCGAGAAGTTGCTGTATTTTGCGGCCAAAAAAGCCCTCAGTGATGCGCTGCCTTTTTCTAGGTACAGTGTGCGCTCCTCATCTGTAAATTGCATGCGCTCGAGTGACTTTTCGAACTCGTGTAACACATCTTCTTCTGGTTGAAGTGATTTATTAGCGCGCATATAGTCGTGTGCTCGCTGTAGTGCTGCGTGAATTGCTGTGCCATAGTTAGCATGTGGACTCGGATGTGACGGGAAGCGCAGTAAATTGTTGAGTAAGAATGCTTCTGGTCCACCCTGGACAATGTCAATAAACGAATTCACATGTGTCGCGCTAAGCTTGTAGTGAAATAGCAGCGGCGCCAGATACTCACGCATTGTACCACCGTCTATTGAGAGCAACGGTGCATACCAGGTACGTTCGGCTGCCTGCTGGGGTGAGCTGTGTTCGTGCAGCGTATTGATCGTGCGCACACTACTGCTTTCTGACAAGAATCCAGCACGTAACATTTCTTTGGCACTGTCGTTTTCGAGCGCATAAGATACATGGAGTGTGTCGCGGGCACGCGTCATGGCCACATAGAATAGTCGGAGACGTTCATCATAGCTGCCGCTATTGCGAGCCAGTCTGAGGTGTGGCGGAAATACTATACTGCCTGCGCGTCCGCGAGCTTTTTCGCCCCACATTGCATCAGTTGCATTAACCACAAACACGTGGTCAAACTCTAGACCTTTGGAGCCATGTGCTGTGAGTAGCCGTACCGCGTCGTCGTCTTGTCCGATGTGTCGTAGACTGGTGATGTGTGTATCGGTGGCGCGGTTTTTTTCTATAAACTCTAGAAAATCCACTAGTCGTGGTTTTGCCATGTCTACTTCGTGCTCACGCAGCTTAGTACGAATAGCTGTCAGGTTTTCGAGGTGCATGATGTAGCGTGCTGGGTCATTCTCAAGTTTAGCCGCTGGGAAGAAGTATTCACGCAGTGGCGACACATAGTCACCATCGAGCTTGGTCGTACCAAATAGCACATCTATCATACGCTCTAGCGGTAAATGCTCAGACTCTTTGGCGCAGGCTTGTAGCCACTTCCAAAACTCTCCCAGCGCCTCATGATGACGCATCACCTCAAGCCAACTCTGGTGTGTCTGGTTGGCTTTGAGGCTAATCTCCCATAGTGTTTCTGGCGTAATTTGCCATGCCGGGTGGCTCAGTAGCTCTGGCAGTAGCGCATTGGCGGTTGCGTGGTTGCCACGTGCGAGCGACACTACCACAAGCCCAATGCTTTCGAGCTGCATCACCGCCTCGTCGTCGAGTACATTGTCGCGACGGTCGTAGCTAATGGGGATTTTGGCGTCTTGCAAATAGCCCACCAGCGCCACTAGATCTTTGTGTTGCCGCGCAATCACAGCGATTTCCTGCGCTGCTGCATTGGCATCGAGTAGTGCGCGAATCTCGTGCGCAATCCACGCTCGCTCGGCATCTGGCGTTGTAAGCTCCACTAGCTCAGACACCGCCGAGTCCGACTTACGGTGCGGTGTGAGCGTTTTATCTACATCGCTATATGCTGTTTCCAGCCGCCCGCTCGCTTGTATAATCACCTCGCGCGCACCCGTCAGCACGGGTGCGGTGCTGCGATAATTATCTGTCAGCGTAATACGCAGCGTCTCTGGATACAGCTCGTTAAACGCAATAATATTACCTACCTCGGCACCCTGAAATCCATAAATTGCCTGATCGTCGTCACCTACCACGAGGATATTTGGTTTGCCCTCAACAACGGGATTATTGGTGAGATTACGCAAGATACGCATCTGTGCCAGGTTGGTATCCTGGAACTCGTCCACCATGATGTATTGATACTTCTCTTGCAACTCATAGCGCAACTCTGGGTACACTTCTATTGCGTGCACTACCTGCATGATCATATCGTCAAAATCCATCAGCTCAGCTTCTTGCATGATAGCGAGATACTGACTATAGATATATGCAAGGGAGCGCATCTTTGTTCGGTAGTTGGTACTTTTTAGCACAGGCTTACGCTCCGCATCAAGTGCCATCCATTGCTTCTTCCAGGCTGTGAGTGGTGGAGTTACCTTTGGATGTATGGCAGATTCGTCCAGCATATATTGCAGACTTCGTGCCAGCACAGTAGAAAAAGGCTGTAGTGTGTCGAGCGGCATCTTTTCGCCAATGGCAGTAATCTTTGGGATGATGGCGGCAACTTTATCTGGTGTGGATTTGCTAATACGCTCTGCAAACACCTCCGAAACAAGCCGTCCAGCGATGGCAAGCGCCTCATCTGTCGCGTCTAATAGCGCCATAAACTCTGCATCAGTAAAACCTGCGCGTTTGAGGTCAGAAATCGCATTCACAATGTCGCCGATCGCAGTGTACTGGCCATTCATTTTGCTGCGCAGCGGATCATCGTACGCCAGACCGTCTAAGATTGATGTGATGATGCGGTGCACCGATAGCTCATCTGCTGCCCGAAACTGTGCTCCGCGATAGAAATACTCGCGGTAGCGACTCATGACTTCCGTACCAAATGCGTGGAATGTATAAATTGATACTCCATACGCATCGCGTCCTACAATATCACGTAGACGCTTTTGCATCGCCACGGAGCCACTCTCGGTAAACGTGAGACACAAGATATTTTCTGGTAACACGTCTGTCTGTCGCAAGATATTGGCTGCGCGCATGCTCAGTAGTTCTGTCTTGCCTGTGCCCGGCCCTGCCATTACCATCACTGGTCCCTCGGTTGTATCGACGGCTTGCTTCTGAGCTTTGTTGAGTTTTTTGTAGCGAGTAGTGTAGTCCATTGCTACTAGTGTAGCATTTTAGGCTGCAATTCCTCGATGCTGAAACCCATTATCTTTAATACTACGAACTGCCTCGCGCATTTTATCACCGCCTACCTCAACAATACTCGGGTCACTTTCGATAATTTCATGCACCGCTCGCAGTCGTCTTTCCCATTTATCTTGACAGCGCATATCTACAAGACTCAAATGTCCGCCGCCGCTAAAGTTCTCAACTGTAATATTGTCGTATGTTTCAAAGATAGGCTCCCAGCGTCGACCTTGCCCCATGATATCACCTAGGTAGTTTGTCACATGTCCAAATGTATCGCTCGGCATATTTCTTGCTGCATCTCCAGTAGCACCACTGAGCAATGTAGGTGCCTCTTTTGCATGCTGAAATAACATCTTTGGATTAGCGGCAAATGTCCTTGGGTAGTGCATCATTGCTGTCAATGGCAGGCGAGCGAATGTTGTTAATGCACTGAACTCATTAACTACTAGTCGCGGTAGTTGCGGCAAATCTCGCCCCAAATCGATTCCATCTGGAAAACATGGTACCGTGTAATCTCCGACGATTACTCGCTTATTGTTAACGTACGGCGCCTTGGCTGCTACGCCAAGTGCATGCATCCCACCCCTAGAAATCCCATCAACCCACAAGTGGTCTGGGTCACGCTCGTCTCTTAGGTGCAAGTAGTCGGCGATAGCAATAATATTGCAAACACTTTTGCCAAAGTGCCCAATCCGATTGAGGTTTTGCTGCGGGGAAATGAACATCGTATCAATCCCTATATTGGCTGCCCGTAACGCCCTGTCCTTATTGATTCCCTGGTCTTGGGTAAGCCATGCTGCGGTAGCCACAATGCCGACATCAATAGTCCTCTGTTTAGCGAGTGTTGATGTTACATCATAGTATGTACCGTTGTTCATGGTGATTCGCTCTTTGCGGATGTGTGCTTTCGAGGTCTCATCTTCATAGGTGATTTCCGTATTGGCAACAGGGTTATGAAATTCTTTGTACAAAAAATCCCCGTTTTCATCGCGGGGCACAGTATTAGCGTCAAGAGTAGTTTCAGAGCTTCGATAATCATCCATGCGAACAGTCATACCATTTCTCCTTGTTTGTCTGGTGACGCTGAGTATACACCCTACGCTCATGCTTGTCTAGCCTGATGGTGGTATACTATTTTGTAGATATGAATGATCAACTTCTCGCCGACGAAGCCATTGAGCAAATAGCCAAAGACCGTTTTGGGATTGATCTCGAAATTCGTCAGATGATTGCACGCGAGATACCGATTAGCCACACAGGCGAAGCTAGTGTGTTCCTCTCTAGGAAAAAGCAACTCTACGCCTACATCCACGGCCGCTCCAACTACACACTGGGTGATATACAAAAGCTCGTTGCTCGCATGGGTCTGCGTGCCGAGCTCTACGTTCCGCCAAAGGGCCAGCCGCAATATTTCGAGGATATCGCACTAGAAAAGTTTACGCACACTTATCCGGGCCGTAAGCCTACTGGTGAGCACGATTTGCGATACTATAAAACTCTCGCGCCTTACAATCCTGCGCTCATTGTCATTGCAGAAGTCAAAAATGGTGAAATCAAACAGTTTGACACCGACGCATCAACGGGGTGGCGCACGGTTGCCAAATTTGCCTATCGGCGTATCAAAACCTCATAAAAAGCAAATCTCCGCCAACCCTTTCTCTAGGGTAAGCAGAAACTTGCTGACCCGAAAAACAGTTGGCGGATGATGGTGTCATCATGCAGGAGCAGATGTCTGGTGTACATGTGCGAGCGGTCGACGCAGCTCTGCGGCCGACAGTTTCAGCTCGTCGAGATGGATGTACCCATACTCCACCCTGAACTGATGGAGTCGTACGCTCACATCCCGTAGGCTGACTTGTGTCTCGCCAGTCTCTACGTCCTCCAGGAAGCACCGCGCAATCACGACGCGTGACAGTGGGTATCGCCACTCCAGACGAAGAGACGCCTCTTCACCCATACGTGGACGCACGATCCGATCAATCTCGCCGCAGGTCTTAACCTCACGCTCAGAGGTTCCACTGCCCTTAAACTCGAGACTGCACATCAGTACATTGCAGTTTTGCTTCTCCAGCATTTCAAACACATCGATGTGTTGCATGTCCCCACCTCATTTCAGTCGAAACGGACACTTAAAACTTATTTATAGCACAGAAGTAACGAATCTGTCTATTTTTTATCCAAAATCACCAAATGTTCGATATGAGGAGTTCGCGGGAAAAAGTTGTAACCTTGATGATGACGTATGCCGTAGACTTCGGCCAGGCGTGCCACGTCGCGAGCCTGCGTAGTCGGGTTGCAACTGAGATAGATAATACGCTCTGGTGCCGCCTCAAGTAGCTTACATACCACATCTTCGTGTAGCCCCGCACGCGGCGGGTCTACGATAATCGTTGCGTCGCTGGTGATATATTCTAATGCATTTTCGCTCGCCGCAAGCACTGCTTTTGTGCTAGACGCACGCCCAAGCTCGGCAATATTTCGCTCCATCTCACGTACAGCATGCTCGTTGAGTTCTACGAGTGTTACGTCATCGCCGCCAATCGTGAGGCCAATCGTACCCACGCCACTGTACATATCCACCACCGGCTTGCCTGTCGGTACCCATTCACGCATATCGCGCAACGCCTGTTCATACACAGGGAGATTAATTTGGAAAAAGCCTTCTGTGGCATAGCGAAATGGTATGTCCAGGATGGTGTCTTCGAGTACAATATTTTTGCCTTGGTAGAGACGCCTTGTAATGACACTGGCGGGGCTTTTTGGGTTGGAATAAATAATCTCGCCATTCTTTGTCAAGTTGCCAAGTGCGTTAGTCACTACATCTGTGTTAAAATCCTCGTCTTTGACGTATAGTTGCCAGGCAGTTTGCCCTGCTCTGTTACTCCGAATCAGTAGCGTTTTGAGCTGGCGTGCCGATACGTCCAGATTCTGTAGTGTGTCGCGGATCGAATGCGCTACATCAAGCATTATGTTTGGCAACAGAGAACATGTTTCAATCGGGATTTTACCTTTGGTGCCACGTCGAAAAAACGCCAGATGTAGCATGTCGACGCCAGATGTAGCGTCTGTTTCGCCATACCAGCTAAACTCTACTTTGTTGCGATACTCATATTCTACGCCGTCGCTATACGTCTCGATAGGGTTTGGTAGTACAATGTCGTGTAGCTCAAACGCCTCTTCTATAAGTGCGGATTTGTAGTGTTCCTCGGCCGCAAAATCCATGATTTGCCAAGGGCTGGTGCTGAGATAGCTTTCAGGGTCGCGCGGCTCAACACGCTCTTTTGATGCATCATATATCTCTGTTACAACCCCTTCTATGTATGAAGATTTGCTCTTGAGCGGTCGCACTAGCACTCGCTCGTCAGGCAGGCCGCCCCACGCGAGGCATTTTTTGCCACTTTCTAGCGTGCCAATAGTTTGACCGCCACCAATGATGTGACTGAGCGTGACTTCTACTGGCGTAAGGTTTTTTCTGGACATCTCCAACAGTGTAGCATAGGTAGATTGCTCATTACTATGTGGCGGGCGGGCACGATAATTTCTATAGACAAATGAGATCGCCCGCCGAGGAGTTCGGTGGGCGATCTCGACTCTAGCGGGCGTGGTGTCTTACGGGTAGCGGAGCGCGAGGATGAGGTGGTTGGCGTGCTTCGCTTGGTTGATGTAGGGAAGGGTGTAGATGGCCATCTTCTTCGGAAGATTGGCATACTGGCGCACCATGGCTCGAGCGGAGGTGAGGTTCTTGGTACGAATTCGCTGCAGTGCGCGAATCAGACCCTGTGTCTCCTCTCGGGACATTCTCACCGCCTCTCGCCTGAGTACATCCGACGAGGTGCGCATGTACCCCATCGCGAGGATGTCGTCATGGATGGTTGAGCGGCACAGGATTGCCGTGTTCTTCATTGTAACTCTCCAGTGTTGTAGACGTAAGAACTAGACTACTATAACAGGTTTATAGATGTTGTGTCAATATTTTTCATGACTGCTGTGGTATACTGGTATTAGATGAGACCTCTTGAATTTACTATCCACCATCGCCTTGACGGCGCGCTTGGTCGCACAGGTACGATTGTTACACCGCATGGTTCTATTGACACACCGGCATTTATCCCTGTTGGTACCAAAGCTACACTCAAGGCACTTACCCCCGAACAGCTAGAGGCAACTGGCGCACAGGCGGTGCTAGTAAATGCGTATCACCTCTACCTCCGCCCTGGACACGAACTGATTGATCGCGCAGGCGGGGTGCATCAGTTTATGAATTGGGATGGTCCGATATTCAGCGACAGCGGTGGGTTTCAGGTGATGAGTTTGGGTGTTGGGTTCAAAAAGGTTGTTGACATGGACGGTGCTCCGAACCAGCAAGCGACGAAAAAGAAAGATAAGCTGGCATGGATTGATAATGATGGTGTGCGATTCAAATCACATCTTGACGGTAGCATACATCGGTTTACACCAGAGCTATCTATGCAAATTCAGCATGGCATCGGTGCAGATATCACATTTGCGTTCGACGAACTTACCACGCTTTTTCATGATTACGACTATCAGGTGGAGAGTCTGGAGCAGCGCACACATCCTTGGGCTGTGCGAAGCCTGGCAGAACATCAGCGACTCAATGCCGAGCGTAGCCATCGCCCTCCGCAGGCGCTCTTTGGTGTGGTGCAGGGTGCAGACTATGAAGATTTACGCCGACAGTGCGCTAGGTTCTTGGGCGACATGGATTTCGACGGCTATGGCTTGGGCGGGGCGCTCCGCAAAAGTAATATGGCAAACAATGTGCGTTGGATGTGCGAAGAGCTACCAGAAAACAAGCCGCGCCATATGCTCGGCATTTCCGAGCCAGATGACATCTTTGCGTGCATCGAAAACGGTGCCGACACGTTTGACTGTGTCTCCCCTGCCCGTGTGGGTCGCAATGGCGCGCTCTATACTTCGCGTGGTCGGGTTAATATCACTCGCAGTGAGTTCAAAGAGAAGTTTGAGTCGTTTGACGCCGAATGCGACTGTTATACTTGCACTAATTTTACTGCTAGCTATCTCCACCATCTTTTCAAATCTGATGAGTTGCTGAGTAACACTCTTGCTACTATTCACAACGAACGATTCATCGTCAGACTTGTCGATGACATCCGCGCGAGTATTGCGGACGGTACTTTTTATGAGTTTAAAAAGCAATTTTTGACCGATTACTACCGCCTACCTCTATAAAAATGGGCTGTCTATCCAAAACTTTTTGAGTGCGCTATACTGTACTATATGAAAGTTCGCATAGAGATAGATACACATACTTTTGTACGTTTTTGGCTTGTGGTGATCGGGTTTGGGCTGGCTGGCTTGGCAATCTATAGCGCACGGACAGCACTGATAATCATCGGAACAGCGTTTTTCTTAGCACTTGCGTTGAGTGGACCTGTGACGAAACTCGCCGAGCGTATGCCAGGCAAGAGTCGTATCGGCGGTACGGCTGCTGCATTTACTCTGGTCGTTGCGTTTTTAGGTATATTTGTCGGACTTATCGTTCCGCCTATCATTGAACAAACTGTCAAAGTGGCTGGCAATGTTCCGTATCTCATCGATTCTGCACAGGAAAATTGGCATTTTGCTAGCGATGTCATTGAAAAATATCACCTACAGACACAGGTGGACAATACAATCGAATCTATCAAAGATAACGCAACGTCGTGGGCGGCAAGTATAGGTACTTCCTTCGTGTCGAGCGTAGGATCGCTATTTGGTATCTTGGCAGCAACCTTTCTCACTGTAGTGCTTGCATTTCTGATGCTCGTCGAAGGTCCACGTTGGCTCCAGATGATTTGGGGTGTATACGGAGACAAGACTAAGCAGCAATATCATCAGCGGCTTGCAAAGCGCATGCATATGGTGGTGACTGGCTACGTAACAGGTCAGCTCGCAGTGTCTGGTATTGGCGCGCTATGTACAGGTATTGTAGTGTTCTTGTTGCATCTAGCCATTCCTGATATTCCAATGAATTTGGCGCTGCCAGCCATTGCTATAGCCTTTGTGTTTTCTCTTATACCTATGTTTGGTGCGACCATTGCAGGTATACTTATTACGATTTTACTTGCGTTCAACGATATAACGGCTGCAATTGTGTTTGCGGTATTTTTCATCGTTTATCAGCAGATAGAGAATAACTTTATTGCGCCTGTGATTCAGTCCAAGACGGTGGAACTTTCTGCCTTGGCAGTGCTCATGGCGGTAACTGTCGGGTTGTATGTATTCGGCTTGGCTGGAGGTATTATCTCAATCCCTATTGCTGGCTGTATCAAAGTATTGCTAGAGGATCACTTTAGTCATCGTCGTAAGACAAGCAAATCAAGTAAGAGGTCTGCTGGTACAAAGTTAAGCAAAGAAGCACTGGCCGACACATAGCCGCGTAAATTCTCGACTGCAACAAGGTTGAGAGTTGTTATAAATCAATCACTTATGCAACGATAGGCTGTTTTACGAGCTATACTCCCATATTGAGCCGTCAGCAGTATCGCGCACTACTACTTCTTGCTTTGCTAGCGTGTTACGTAGTGTGTCCGACTTACTCCAGTCCTTTGTTTCTCGGGCACGTTGACGTTCGAGGATAAGTTGCTTTTGCTCATCGGTGATATCTGGGCTAGAATCAAGTAGCTGCAAGCCTAGCGTATCGTCGATTGTCTGCAAGACTTCTGCAAGTGCTCGACGATTGATGTGGTCAAGGCTGCGAGACTCTACTTCAGTAAATATCTCGTCGATGATACGAAGTGCGCGTGGCGTGTCAAGGTCGTCATAGAGCGCTTCTTGGATAGCGCCAGAGGCAGCGAATGACGGTACGGATTGCTCAATTGTTTCTGTCTGGCTATCGTGCGTTTGGTGGCGCAGCGCAGCGACATTGCGCCAGTGTTTGCGGCGGTTTTTTGCGGCGGTGAGGTTTTCAAATGTGAAGTTGCCTTCGTTGCGATAATGACCTTGCAAGACAAACATGCGATAATCCATCGGTGTATAGCCGCGCTCTTCTAGGTCTTGTAGTGTATAGCCATTGCCGAGGCTTTTGCTAATCTTGGTACCGTCTACTTTGAGGTGATTGTTGTGCACCCAATAGCGAGAGAATTGCTGGCCGCTGGCTGCTTCACTCTGCGCAATTTCGTTGGTGTGGTGGACGGGGATATGGTCGATACCGCCACCATGGATATCAAGCGTATTGCCGAGGATAGACATAGCCATCGCACTGCACTCCAGGTGCCAGCCAGGAAAGCCAGGACGCTCTGTATTTTCGTCTGTTAGGTTGGCCGGCGTTGGCCACTCCATGTCACGTTTTTCACCTACTGGCGTAAACTTCCAAAGCGCAAAGTCGCTTGGACTACGCTTCTCTATGTTGAATTCCACACGTGCACCAGCTTTTTGTGCCTCTAGGTCGAGCCCTGCAAAGTCTGCATAGGTAGGAAATTTGGCGGTGTCAAAGTAAATGCCGTCATCAATTTGGTACGTATAGCCTTTATCTTTGAGTGTCTGTACTAGCTCGAGCTGTTGAGGTATGTATTCTGTGGCTTTGGTGATGTGTTCTGGGCGTATGAGTCCAAGCTTGTTCATACCTTCTAGGAAGTCGTTGCCGTAGAATTCGGCTACTTCCCAGGCTGTTTTGCCATCACGCTTCGCGCCTTTTTCTAGCTTATCTTCGCCGTCGTCCGCGTCGCTCACTAGGTGTCCTACATCAGTAATGTTCATTACACGCGTTACATCGTAGCCATGCGCACGCAGTGTCCGCACCAGTACGTCCCACATCACATAGCCAAACCAGTTGCCCACTGTAAGGTAATTGTAGACAGTCGGGCCGCAGGTGTATATGCGAACTTTGCCGTCTTCGAGTGGGGTGAATTTTTCAGTTGTCTTAGTAAGGGTGTTGTGAAGTGAAACGGTCATGTATATAGTGTATCTATTTTTCGTGTGAGTGCAAAGCTTTGTCGGTTGCCTCTACTAGCTCGCGTATCACTTGGTCTTCACTTTCATATACGCGGAATCCTGCGGCATACTTGTGGCCGCCTCCACCAAAATAGCCTGCTACATCTGAGGATATGGGGCTGTTGCTGCGTAGCTTGCCTGTTAGCTTGCCGTCTGGGTAGGTTTTAATGGCGACGCCGAGTTCTACGCCCGTCACTAGTCGCATTTCGTCTAGTACCAGTACGCTTGGGTTGTAGGCATCGCTGTATTCTTGGATTTCTGCAAACGGAATTCGTACAAGCGCTAGCTTGCCCTCTAAGAAGTATTCGATACGCCCGATGAGCCGACCTTTGTACTCCAGTATCTCTGGGGACTTTTTCATAAATTCACGGCGGCGTTCTTCAATGTTTGCCACTACAGCTCCAAGCTCTGTCAGGTCGGCAGCTACGCGATAGCTTTCTGGCGAGACGTTTGGTGTTGTCATGCCGAGCGTGTCGGATTGCAGCGCAACCATCAAGTTTTCGGCAGCCTGCGTATTGACGCTCCAGTCTGCGTCTTTGGCGAGATGGTAGATTACTTGGCTAGCAGCTGGCGCTTCTTCGATAAGTAATGTGTGGTCAAAGCTGAGGTTTGGCGCGGTCTCTGTATGATGATCGATCACCAGTACTGGGTGCGATTCCAGAAAATGCCGCGCGCCGGGTGTTTCGAGTACTTTACTCATCAGTACATCGGCCGTCGTGTCGACGATGATGGCGAGATCTGCCGACGGGTCAAAATCCGCGACTACCCTATCCCAGCCTGCAATGTAGCGCATGTATTTAGGAATATCAACGGGGCAATACAGTACAATTTCTTTACCAAGATTACCAAGGATTTCTTCGAGCGCGAGGCTACTACCTAGGCTGTCGCCATCTGGGTTTTCGGCTTGGATAATAATAATTTTTTTTGCTTCGTCTATGAGAGTTTTGGCGGTATCAAACATTCTACCTATTGTAACAGAGGTACGATGAATGGTAAATCTTGACAAAAGTATTACTATACCATATAATTATGGTGTATCACACAAACCGCTGTGGTTGTAGTTTAGGTTGCTAGCGTAGCAGCTCAAGACACTAGGAGTATACAATGAAAGCACACGATTTTTGGGCGATAGTTATCCTTGCTTTTGCGGCTGGATGCGCCACTTTTGCGGTCTTGATGACTGCATTTAAGCAAGAATGGCAGACGTCTCTGACTGTGCTTGCGGTACTTGCTCTCGTGCTGATTGTACTCGTGCCAGATATCAGGAGATATCACGATCAACTTCGTGAATACAATAAAAATCGGCACTAACGGCACTCTGTGTGCGACGGGATGGAGTCTCCATCGGATAGAGTACTCTCCCGTCACGATGCCCTAGCGGCATCACAAAAGACCCCTTCTTCGGGGTCTTTATTCTTTTTACAGCACTCGCCTACCCTCGAGCGCATGGCTCAGGGTGATCTGATCAGCGTATTCTAGGTCGACTCCTACAGGTAGGCCACGTGCTAGACGACTCATCTTGACGTCTAACCCATGCTCCTCTATTTGTCGCTGCAAGAACAGTGCAGTCGACTCACCTTCTACGCTGGCATTTGTGGCAATGATGATTTCTTGCACTGCATCGTCTGTAATGCGCTTTATGAGTTCAGGGATGTGCAGTTGCTCAGGCCCAATGCCGTCTATCGGGCTGATGGCGCCACCGAGTACGTGGTAGGTGCCGCGGTATTGCCCGGTGCGCTCTAGCGCGATGATATCGAGCGGCTCTTCGACCACTGCTATCATAGTCTTGTCACGAGACGAATCGCTATAGAGCGGCGACACATCTTCGCTCGTGTCTATGAGTGCAAACGTGACAGGACATGATTTGACGCCAGCGTGTAGCGACGTGATGGCCGCAGCCAGCTTATCGTTGCTGTTTTGATTGGCACGCAAAAGATGGTACGCATACCGCTCGGCGGTACGTGCACCAACCCCTGGCAACTTGCCAATCTCATCTATCGCGGTGAGTAGCGCTTGAGGCAACAGCTGTGCCATACGGCTACATACCTGGGATATTGAGGCCGCCCATGAGAGGCTTCATCTTTTCGGCAGCGACTTCTTGAGCTTTTGCCATGCCATCGCGAATAGCTGCTTCAAGCCAGCCTTCGAGCTCTTCGATGTCCTCGAGATCAACGTACTGTGGGTTGATGGAAATATTTTCAATCTTGAGCTCACCATTGATAGTAACTTCTACCGCCGGGTCATCGGCTTCGTCGTCACCACCGGCTACGGCAACAATCTGCTGTTTTTTTAGTTCTTTTTGTGCTTTGCGCAGGTCGTTAAGCATTTTCATTTGGTCAAACGCCATGGTCAATATTCCTCCTCTGGATTACTCTTTCTAGTGTACCTTATTTTTCGGTCTTTTTGTAGATATATATACGGTCGCTTGGTGCATGCAGTTTGCTCGATGCCACGATAAGTGTTGGTCGTACGCCAGATCTAGTGATATTGCTGGCACGGGTAGCTATGGTATTTTGGGTGACAATATTGCCATTTGTTACTCGTCTTGTGTCAGTGGTGAGTAGCGTGTCCTTGTTATTATGCGTATCCAGATACAATTGGTACCAGCTTTGCTCTTCTGGGGCGACAAGCAGGACTGACTTTGGTGCGGCTTTCAGCTCTTGGGAGATAAGCGAGAGGTCACTTGTAGAAGGGTTTGCGAGGGGTGCGTAGTAATGATACGAATAGAAATAGCGTGATGTACCAGACAAGATGACGCTGGCAAAAAGAATCGTGACTGGCACGAGCGCAAACACACGTGCGTAGGGATTATGCGGGAAGAGCCTATACCAGTAGCTAAGTACTGCAGCTATACCGCTTGCAACGAGCAGTGCAACTGGGACGATGTAGAGTTTGAGCATTGCTGGGTTGAGAATGACAATTGGGGTGACGCAGAGTATGAAAGATGCCACAGCATAGCTAAGTGCAGTGTGTCTAGCACGAAATAGTCGGTAAGCCCCGATGGCGGCAAACGTGATAGTTGTCAGGCCAAAAGCTGGTGCAAGTCGACCGGTGACTTCTGTGGAGGCTGAAGTAAAGTCTACAATCTGGTGTCCAAGCAATTTAAGGTTTTCGATGATTTCTGGCGAGAAGCTACCAGACCTATACAGTAGTTGCTTTGCAAAAAGTGTATCTTGAATTGTTGCATAGATGATAAGTCCAAGTGAGATAGCTATTAGTACCAAGCTTGCGATGAACGGCGCACGTGGCGCTTTGCGCAGCAAATAACGTATGCGGGGATGAAAAAGTGCAGCCACAGTGAGCACCAGGACTATGGGTAGTACAAAAGGCGTAAAAATACCAAACGCTATCATGATTCCTGCTGCATAGATTGCCAATGGACGCAATGCATTGCCCTGTACGGCGTAGCTCGTGATAAGCAGGAGCATAGTTGTCCAAAAAAGCACCATGATATCTGGTGTGCCTGTTGCTACAGTAGAGGTAAACTGTGCCGCAATAACAATCATACCGGCGGTGATGATGCTGATAGTCTGTGAAAATCGTCTACGAAGTAGTAGGGCGAGTGCTATAGCGGTTGCAAACCCGATGATGAGCGATGGTAGTTTGATGGCAAAATGATTGAGATTGAGGGCAAACAACGAGAGTTTTTGGAGTAGATGGTAAGGTGCATCAATCACGAGAAGGCTAAGTGGCTGAGTAGGCACAAGATTTGCACTCATGAGGGTGGACTGCTGCTCTGCTGGCGTGATACCGCCTGGCACGTAGAGTGCTGCAAATACAAAGATGGCTAGCACAGTGAGTGCGAGAAACGAATAGCCAATCCAAAAGCGTAGCTTATATAGGGTGTAATTTTTCACCGTATCTTTTGTCATTACTCCCTATATTGTAGCACAAAAGCTAGTCGTGACGCTTGTCGAGCGACATAAAACGCAAGCGCTCTGGGTGGAAGTATAGCTGCACTTTACCTACAGGGCCGTTACGGTGCTTAGCGATGATAAGGTCAGTAATGTTTTGTACGTCTGGATTATCTGGTTCGTAGTAGCCAGGTCGGTAGATGAAACTCACGATATCAGCGTCCTGCTCGATTGAGCCAGACTCGCGCAGGTCAGATAGTTGCGGAATTGGCGGCGTACGGGTTTCAACGCTACGGCTGAGCTGGCTAAGGGCTATGAGCGGTACATTTAGCTCACGTGCAACTAGCTTGAGTCCACGCGAAATCTCACTCACCTCTTGCACGCGATTACCGTCGTGGCGGCCGCTACCCTGCATGAGCTGTAGGTAGTCCACGACAATCAAGCCTAGCTCTTGTTCGTGAGCAATACGGCGAGCCTTTGTGCGCATTTCGAGTACAGATAGACCGGGCTTGTCATCGATATAAATCGGTGCCTCTGCCATCTCCCCCATGGCATCGGATAGTTTAGAGAAATCATCATCACTCAAATTACCGGTGCGGATATTCCAAGCGTCGACTCCACTAGCATCAGCCAGCATACGATCCACTAGCTGTTCTTTGCTCATCTCGAGACTGAAGAATAGGACGGCTTTTTGCTCGATCGTGGCAACGTTGTAGGCCAGGTTTGTCACTAGCGTTGTCTTACCCATCGCTGGGCGAGCAGCTAGGATAATGAGGTCGCTGCGTTGCAGGCCTGCTGTCATATTGTCAAGATCGCGGTAGCCTGTTTTGATGCCTCGCAGGGCACCCTTGTTGCGATGCAACTCTTCCATGCGGTCGAAACTCTCTGTCAGTACATTCTCTATACTGACGAGATCTTGTTTAAGTGACTGGTCGCTCACACTGAACAGCTCAGACTC
This sequence comes from uncultured Candidatus Saccharibacteria bacterium, assembly GCA_964593465.1. Taxonomy (GTDB): domain Bacteria; phylum Patescibacteriota; class Saccharimonadia; order Saccharimonadales; family Saccharimonadaceae; genus Mycosynbacter. Next base: position 47,637 of record CAZQJY010000005.1, on the reverse strand, counting down.
GGCTCTGCTTAGTAGTTCCTGGGTCTCTTGATCTTCATCGTAGCTGAGTTCGGTAATCTCGCTGCTGGCATGGATAAGGCGACGGCGTACGGCTTTTTGTGCTACTAGATCAGCGTATGCTTCTGCGTGGGCGGCTGTGGGTACATAGTTGGTGAGCTCAGAAAGGTAGGCTGCACCACCGATAATCTCTAGCTGGTCCTTGCGCCTGAGCTCATCAGTTAGTGTGAGCATGTCTACGGGCTTATGGCGTTCGTATAGCCGCACCATGGCATCGAAGACCATTTCATGTGATTTTTCGTAGAAATCTTTGGGTTTCACAAGCTCAGTAACGTCTGGTAGTACCTCTTCATCGATCAATACAGCGCCAAGCAGACTTTTTTCTGCGTCGAGGTTTTGCGGGGGTATACGTGCGCTAATATCTTTTACCTTGGCTTTATTCGACATCTACTTCTTCTCCTCCACCCATCATAGCAGCTATCTTAGCAGCTTGGGCATCTTTTGGTGGGGCGGTCTCACCCAGTATTTCTAGGTGCACATCGCTACCGGCACCTGTTTCGGCAATAATTTGCCCCAAAATCGGACGATATTTGGCGCTGTCGAGCTTGGTTTTGTTAAACTTGCGGCCAGCGTAGAGTACGACCTTTTCCCCTTGTACTTCTGCGGTGCATTTTGACAAGATGGAATTAAGCGCGGCATGATGTGTTTTGGCACGTGCAAGGACGGCATCCCAGTCAAATTTAGAAAGGTCTGTAGGCGTGGTGGGCATCTGTTTTGGTGTCAGCATTGGAGCTGGCTCTGAATTTGCTGCAGCTTTTTTTGCCACTGTTTTTTGTGTTACCTTGGGCGATGCAGGAGCAGGTAAAGGTGTGGCGACGACAGGAGCTACTGGTATATGTGCTATCTGTGCGACAGTTTTGGGTTTGGCAATGGTGGCTTGCGAAAGAAGTGTTACGAGGAGTTTGGTACTTGGGTGTGATGATTTCGGTACTTCCATCAGGCCTTCAAGTAGCGCAACGAGTGCAGGTCTTTCGGCTAGTTGAGCGGTGATAGCATTTGTGAGTTGCGACGCTAAGGTGACAGCGCTTACTCCTCGCGAAGTAATTGCTTCAGAGTGCGAAATAATCGATTTTGGATTTGCACTCAAGAGCGCCGCTATAAGTGAAGCAATTTCATGTTGTGTGGCGAGGCCCAGCGCCCGTTCGACGTCACTAGTCGTGATATCGTCAGAACCGTCACTAGAGTTTTGGATTTGATCAAGTAGACTCAGGCTATCGCGTAGACTGCCGCCACCACGAGCGGCGATGATAGCAAGTGCGGCCGGCTCTATCTGGATATTCTCTTTTTTGGCAATGTCTGTCAAATGTGCAGTAACTTTCTCCTGCGAAATGGTATGGAAGTGGTAGCGCTGAGTACGACTCACAATTGTATCTGGTAGCTTATCAAAATCAGTTGTCGCGAGGATGAAGACGATGTGTGCTGGCGGCTCCTCGAGGATTTTGAGTAACGCATTAAACGCTGGCTTCGACAGCATATGCACCTCGTCGATGATGTAGACCTTCTTTTTGGCGCTGGCGGGCGCGATGAGGGCTTTTTCGCGCAGTTCACGCACATCGTCGACGCCATTGTTACTGGCGGCATCAATTTCTATAATATCTAAGTGTTCGCTATCGTCGGAATACTCTAGCTCGTTAATCTCGTGCGCCAAGATTCGCGCAATGGATGTCTTGCCAACACCACGTGGGCCAGTCAATAGATACGCATGGGCAATCTTTTCTACCGCCAATGCACGACGAAGTACGTCGGTCACATGTGTTTGACCTACGATTTCATCGAGTGACTTACTGCGGTATTTACGATACAGTGCGACTGGCATAACTCTCCCTCATCACTCCCTATTGTACACTTTTGCGTAAAATATGTCTGTTGTGAGATGTGCGAAACCCCCTGGCTGTAAAAACCAGGGGGTCCCGACAATGAGCTGTGTGTGGGGTTACTCGCTAGCGAACTGCAACTGGTGCTCGGCAAGCAAGTCTGCCACCTGAGTCGCCATGCCTTCGCCAACTCCACGAGGGCTCATGAACTCGGTGCGCGTCATCTCAGTCAGCTCCACCAGGTCCATAATACCTCTGCGATTGATCGCGTTGAGGATCCGAGTGCCGAGGCTCTGAGCTTCGGTATTGCCAAGCGGCAGACTAACTCCGCCGTGTCTCCGTGACAGCTCTTCGATGGGCTTGAGATATTCGACCAAGATGGCCTGAATTGCCTTTCCTGCTGCCTCGTCGAGCGAGGTCCTGAGCTTGTGAGGCAGCCCGTAGCTCTTTCCTGAACGCCAGCTGTGTATCACGTAGCATCCATGGTCGATATCGCTGATCTCGCGAAGCTGGTCGTCGGTGAGTGTTTCCAAGGTGCATAGTGGCAGTCTGTCGTGCTCACGCATACGCAGCACGCTCCATGTGTAGGGGGAGACTTTGCAGCTTGCGGCGTCGTATAGGGCCCAGAAGCCGCACGCGAAGCCGCCATCGGTGATCCTTTGGATTAGCTCACCACGAGCCAGAGGCGCGATGCCTTGTGTCTCACTGGTGTGAGCAGTGTCGTTTTTCATGGCGACAACCTTCCATTGTCGGGTTTCTATCTTCTGCGGATGCAAAAAGACTATGGTTATAATACCATAGTCTTGTGTTTTACGCAATATCTTATGCTATAGCGCAGCTTCGACAGCTGCCCAGGTTGCCTCGGGATTGTCTTCTGGGATAATGATTGTTACTTGGTCGCCCACCGCAATGCGGAAGTAGGTTACGCTGGCAAGTAAAATACGGTATTCGCGGCCACTGGCCTCTACATAGTAGGCGCCATCGTGCTGTTGCAAAGTACCAATAATTTGCTTACGTACGGCTGGGCCGATTTGTTTATAGACGAATCCGCCATCATCGGTAATCGTGAGTTTGAGCATGTCGCCCTCGACAAGCTTAGACTTGCTGGCGTAGTTGGCTGGTACGGGGTAGTTTTTGCCATCTGGGCCAATCATCATTTGGCCATCGAACACACCCTCGACAACTTTGCCAGTGACATCTTCTTGGCTACTTCGTGGTGTTACGACAGTATCATCTTCACCCAAAATGCTAATCAAAAGTTCCTTGGCGGCTGCTAAGTTAGTTTCGGCATCTTGAATGAGCGATTTCAGTCGTTTGACTTGTTTTTCTGGTAATTCAGACATATTCTCGCAGTTCCTTGTCTGTGTTTTTTATACTATCACCCCTATATATAGCGTAGTGTAGGGGTTGTTGTCAAGTTTATCGACTGTATCCACAGACCAAACAGTAGTCGGTGATAAAATGTTGTTAATTTTGTTATTGACGACAAAAAGCCACTTGCTATATGCAAGTGGCTTTTCCCTATCCAATCACGGCCGAAAAGGTCAAACTATACGAGTTCGACTGATGCGCCAGCTTCTTCGAGTTGCTTCTTAGCAGCTTCTGCGTCGTCTTTAGAAACTTTTTCTTTAATGGCGCTAGGAGCGTCGTCTACAAGCGCTTTTGCTTCACCAAGACCAAGACCTGTGATTTCTTTCACAGCTTTGATCACGGCAACTTTTTGTGCACCAGCATCTTTAAGTTGTACAGTGAATTCGCTCTTTTCGTCTTCAGCACCAGCAGCATCACCGCCAGCAGCAGGGCCAGCAACGGCAACAGCTGCAGCAGCTGGCTCGATGCCGTATTCGTCTTTGAGGACGTTTTTAAGTTCGTTTACTTCGAGGACAGTAAGGCCTGTCAGTTCTTTTGCAAGTTTTGCAATATCAGCCATGATTGACTCCTTTTATATACGTTAATTGTGTAAATTGATTGCCGAGTGTTACGCAGCCTTTGCTTCGACACCATCGAGTAGCGCGTGCAAATTGCCCGAAAGCGCATTGGTAACGTCGTGTACTGGTGAAAGCAGCTGTGCAACAGTTTCTGCGATAAGTTGTTCGCGGCTCGGTAGACCCGCAAGTGCTTTTACTTCATCGACAGACAGCACGGTTCCTTCGGCAGAAAAAGCACCTGCAAATTTAAGTGTGTCGTGAGTTTTTGCAAACTCATCGAGTACTTTTGCGGGAGCAATTTCGTCACTGTCACTGGTCGCGTAGAGCAACTGTCCAGCAAGTGCCGAAGTGTCGGTGTCTTTGTAGGTGTCGTTTGCTTGCAAAGCAACGCGGACAAGGCGATTTTTGATCACGAGGATCTTGACGCCCTGTGCACGTGCAGCAGCACGCAGTGCCTGGAGGTCAGCGACGCTGAGCCCTTGGTACTGAGCAAATACGGTGAGTTTCGATGCAGCGAGCGTATCACTGAAGTCGGCAACCAAAGCTTGTTTTTTATCGCGGGTAATTGCCATAAAATCTCCTAATAGCTTTAGTTTCTATTGTTGTTTCGGCCGGATTGTTAAGGTGGTAATGTGAGATTGCCTGATATTAAAATAAGTCTCAGGTTCTCGCATTACCAAAGACTTACAATAAAGAATGTTTATATCATTCCTCGGTAGCGGATTAAGCGTCGGTTTCCCTTCTGCGGCTACTGTCTCTGGCAATGTCTCTACGGAGTATACAGGGGGCAGGTAAAAATGTCAACAGTCTACGTGTAAGAATGAGCAGAATATATCGGTATTATAGTGCAATAGATTACTCTAGTCGGTGTATAATATAAGAAGAAAATATGGTTCAAGTACTACTTATTACAAGTTCTCGACAAGGCAGTTGGATAGACAGCAAGGATGATTTGGTTGTCAAGCGGCTGCATGAATTTGTAGCTACCGTGCAGCAAGTTGACGACAATATTGAACTTGCCTTTACAAGTCTTGATAGATTGGAGTTTAGTATTAGTGCCGATAAAGTGCAGATTTTTGATTCGACAACAAAACGGGACGTTGGAGCGTATGATGTTGTGCACGTAAGAGGAGTGCATAGGGATATGGGCTTCTATGCTGATTATGCAAAAGCGGTTGCTTTGTATGTTGAGCATCATGGAAAGATTTTTATTGACAGGGAGGATGTAGGTGCTGCATTCGGCAAGTTGTCGCAGGCTGTATTATTTGCACTTCATGATATACCGGTGCCACAGACATATGCACAATGGAATGGTAGCGACCTAAGTCAATTTGTGAGGGCGCAGAAAGTGGAATTTCCTCTCATCGCAAAGGCGTCGATGGGTACGATGGGATCTGATAACTATCTTGTGCAGACTCAAGAAGAGCTTGCGGAAGTTTTAGGTAGCGCGCGCGAGCCGTTTGTCGTGCAGGAAATGGTTACTAATGATGGTGACTATCGGGTGTTGTGGCTTGGTGAGGCGCGTCCTTTGATTTTTTGGCGCCCAAGAATTGAAGGGTCGCATTTGAGTAACACTTCTCAGGGTTCAGTACCCGATAAAGATGTAGAGCTTGACTCAGTAGCCTTGAGGCTTGCGGGACGTGTTCGAGATGCTACCAATCGAATCGTAGTGGGTGTTGATATTATGCAGAATAACCAATCTGGTGACTGGGTCGTGTTGGAGGCAAACACCAATCCCGCATTGGCTACGGGTAGTTTTAATAATGAGAAGGCGGCAAATTACGTAGCTATGATAAAAGGTATTGTTTGAGAAAAGTATGTTGAAATTTTACTGCATTGTATCTGATATAACTAATCTTGCTAATCCCGATACCTTCAGCCTATTACAGGAAGCTGCGCGGAAACAAGGCTATGAGTTTATCCCTGTTGATGCCGCTACGATCGCTCCAAGTAGTTTACAAATTGAACACGGTGCCATACTGTACCGTCTAGGAGTAAGCTCACAGGCTAAATTCTTAGAAGGGTATCTTTGTCATGAAGGCGTCGCTACATTTTATGTCAATTATCCGAATCTACTGGGTCGCTCATTTACCTGGGGGAGCACATTACGGCTTGAAAAAGCGGGGCTGCCTAGTATCTCTACCGTCTTTAGTCCGTGGTTACTAAGTGATTCTGATTTACGTCAAGCTGTTACGGAATTAGGCGGGCTGCCTATTGTCGTTAAGGCTGCAGGCGGCTCGCATGGAAGTGCCGTCAAGAAAGCGGACACATTTGGCGAGCTAAAAGAAATGTTTACCGATGAAGCTATACGCGATGGTGCTGTCTTAAGAAAATTTATTCACGGCGCTCGACATATACGTGTTGTAGTAGTGGGTGAAGTAGTATGTGATGCAGTTGAGTATGATACTCAGCCTGATGATTTTCGTACAAATGCTGTCGCAATGCCGACCGTAAAAGTCTTTGACGTAGATAGTCATCCTGCTCTTTGCAGAGTGGCTGTAGAGGCGGTGAGGGTACTTGGCTTGGAGTTTGGCGGAGTAGATATCTTGCTCCAGCCTGACGGGAAGTTCTCGATAGCTGAAGTTAATTTTCCATGTAATTTTGCTCGTAATCAGTTGAATACTGGCGTTGATATTGCTGAAGCTATGGTGAAGTATCTTGCCGCTAAGAGCGGGTCATTACTTGATGCATCTCTTTGAGCGCTAAAGAATCAGCCGTCAACTGTAAATTATCTTTGCTAGCAAGTATCACAACGGCGCACATCTTGTAGCCGTCGCTGGCTTTACCTACGTACTGTTCAGGTCTTGCCTTGACGCTAAGGTAATTAAGCGAAGGAAGTTTTTTAAGCTTCTCTTGATTATTAATGTCAGTGAAGTAGCCTGGTGATTCTGGAAATAGTTCAAACACGCCTACATACTCATGTTTTTTTGCGGTAATATCGAGTGGCTGACTGAGCGCTAGCGCCAGAGTATTAGAGGTGATGTCGATGTCATTTGCAATCTTATGCATACGCTCACGGTAACCACCACTGCGCGCGCCAATTTCGACGATACGCGGTCCATCGCGAGTGAGGATGATCTCAATGTGCGCAGGACTACTCGTCATACCAAGGAGCTGGCAACCAAGCTTGGCGGTACTGCGAATTGCTTGAATGTCATCTGCCGAAAGTTTCGATGGCAGTAATCTGGCGTAGTGAAAATTGTCATCGTAGCCGATATCATAGCCTGTTACATAATCTACTACTTCTTCTAATATGTGTGGCTCCCCTGCTGCGTCTACAAACGCATCGACAGAGTGAATGCTTCCATCCAGGAACTCTTCAACAATGAATTTTGGTATACTGTTCGGCGCATATTTTTTGTAGGTAGCAGTAGCTATTTTGCAAGCTTTGTCGTAATTTTCTAGCAGCTCCTGGAGAGAGTTATTTTTTGTCACAAGTAAGCTTTTTGCTAGGTTTGCTGGTTTAAGGATGAGCGGAAATTTATGAGACTTGGCAAACTCAATGAGGCTATCGCGTGATTCTGCGACATGAAAATCTGGGCTTACCTTTTCTCCTGAAAGTGCAAATTTGCTACGCATTACCTCTTTGTCAGTACATGCTATAGCTGCTTCTTCTGTTATGCCTGGTAGGCCTAGGTGATTGGCAATAATTGCATTAGCTACTACATAGCTTTCGTATGTCGTTATTGTTGCGTTTATAGGTGTTTTGGCTTGCACGCTGTCCACTGCTTTTAAGTAATCCGCTCTATTTTGAAATGAGCATACCACGCGCCGCCTAAATTTTTTGTTTGGAAATTTTGTCGCATGTTCATCTTGCAATACGGTATAAGTATGGCCATGACTAGTCAAAAAGTTTTTAAGTCCAGAAAATGATTTGCCAACGATCAATATATGAGCCATAGTATTGATTATTATACATAATAATGCTATAATAATCAAGATAGACAGCTGCAAGCATGAACTTGTATAGTGAAGAAATAAATATATGGCAGTACGAGATGATTTCCACAAAGTGATTATAGGCCGCTCAGAACGGCTTAATTTTGTTGATTTTGCGATTCATGGCGTACCGGCCAAGGTGGATAGCGGTGCGTATCGCTCGGCGGTGCATGCGACTGATATTGTAGAGAAAGACGGTGTCGTGTCCTTTACTCTCTTTGGTGAGCATCCAGTGTGCGGGCAAATGGCACAGCGTATGTCCGCTAGTGAATTTCAAAAGGTCATGGTTGCAAATTCTTTTGGGCATCGAGAAGAGCGATACGATGTCCGATTCAAGGTTAAGCTTGGACCAAAGATTTTTACAGCCAAGTTTACGCTTGCCGACCGTTCGAAAAAGATATACCCTATCCTGCTTGGTCGTACGATGCTCAACAGGCGTTTTCTGATTGATACCAATGAGTCTGCAGTCGACCGGGTACAGCTAAAAAAAGAATATAACATTGAATTTCCGAATGACGAAAAAGAAGGGCGCGCCGCATGAAAATAGCAATTTTGTCCAACGGCCCGGGAAACTACTCTACGAAGCGTCTCAAAGAGGTGGCAAAAGCACGTGGCCACGAAGTCAAAGTAGTCAAATACAAAGAATGCTATGCTTCGATTGAAAAAAGCAATCCAACAGTGAATTATCGGGGCGAAGATTTGGCGCATTTCGACGTGATTATTCCACGCATCGCCAACTATATGACAAAATATGGCACTGCAATTGTACGCCAACTCGAGATGCAGGGTGTCTATAGCATCTCTGGCTCGTTAGCGATAGCTCGTTCGCGCGATAAGCTGCGCAGTATGCAGTTGTTTGCAAAAGCAGGTGTCGGCATACCTAAGACGATTGTGTCTCGCAATGCAACAGATATCGATAATTTGATTGAGAAGATTGGCGGTGCGCCAGTGATTATTAAATTGGCTCGTAGCACTCATGGTAATGGTGTAGTACTTGCCGAGACCAAAAAAGCCGCCAAATCAGTACTTCAGGCTTTTTATCTGACGAATGATGATGGTACGAATATTTTACTCCAAGAATTCGTTAAAGAATCGGCGGGTGTGGACATTCGTGCATTTGTTGTAGGCGGGCGCGTGGTGGCAAGTATGAAGCGCCAGAGTCTGGATGACGATTTTCGTAGCAACTTGCACAAAGGAGGCGAAGGCACAGTCGTCAAGCTCACCGACGAAGAGCGCAAGATGGCTGTCAAAGCTGCCAAAGCGATGGGGCTCAATGTAGCGGGTGTCGACATGATGCGCAGTGTGCGCGGTCCGCTTATTCTAGAGGTAAACGCCAGCCCTGGCTTTGGTATAGAAAAGGTCACTGGGCGCGATGTTGCCACCCCTATCATCGAATATATAGAGCGCAACGCAAAGCGCCGTCCCAAGAAGGACAAGGTCGGCGCGTAGTACTTGAATTTCTAGGTATTCTTTGATATAATAAGCATATTATGTCATCTTCGACACACACAAGCCGCCATGAAGCTGGTGCAGCTGTTTTGCAGACGAGTGACGCAGATTTGGCCGTGCTAGATTATAGCGACCACGGGCCTCTTGCGCTTAATAGCTGGAGTACAGGTGCGCATGGCTTTAGCAATGTCTTGCCGACAATTGAACGGCGCATCCACAGCATCGGCTGCGAAAGTAAGCGCAAGCTCGCGTTTGCTGCCCTGATGTCACGCACGGCAGATCACGCTAATCGCAGTTTTGATAATTTTCGCGCATCTGGTATCGACCAGCAGACACTCGCCCCGTCTCAAGTAGACGTGGTGAATGGCGATGTTTCGACACATCAGTTTGTGCAGTTTTTGGGTCAATATCCGACCCTGCGATCTATAGAGATTGCGCGCCTTATTCATCCAGGGGACTGGAATGTGCGGCAGTATATTGACGAGCCAGTCCGTTGTGAACTCGCAGATCCTGCATATGAACTCGATACAGTGGCGCTTAAAGGCACGCTAGCGCAGCCTCACTATAAGTTTAAGCAGTTTGATTTTGATGGCAACTCGCACCCAGATAGCGCGATTGTTGAGCGCAAGCGACGAGTCAGCTTGCATCTTGGTGGTCAAGTTATGACGATTGTGCGCAACACGGTACTTGTCGACGGCAACCATATCTCAGACGATTTGCGAGATCATATACGTGCAGCCAAGCACAATGCCAAAGATGATAGAAGCGGCTACGATACGCACTCGGCAGACTTGTATGACCTGCTCGAAGATCACATGCGCAGTCTTGACACTAGCCGCAAGCCACGCGAAATTATTCCGCTCATGTCGACGTACTACACGGCTCGAATTGCCTACCCTGCCAATTTATAATAGTTTAAGCGCACCTCGGATACGCGTATGTACTTCGTCTGGAGTGCCGCTTGCGTCGACAACAGGGATATTTAAGTCATGGGCAATCTGTAAATATCCGTCTGCTACTTTATCCTGAAACGTTTGGTCTTTTGTCTCAAATGTATCTTTTGTTTCGTGTAGACCGCGGGTTTGTACGCGTTTTTGGCGTTCTGATTCGTCTGCTATGGATAATACTACTGCATGGTCTGGCTTCATGTAATTTGTACCGCCTAAATACATATCTGTCTGTCGCATGATGAGATCTATAGAGAGTCCCTCACCGTAGCCCTGATAGGCCAGTGTCGACCAGTAATTGCGAGAACTCAGTACATAGTCGCCATATGCGAGCGCAGGCTCTATTTCATGGCGCCACTTCTCTATTCTGGCAGCAGTAAAAAGTAATAAATTTGTCTCAGGCGTACGATCTATATCGCCGTTTTTGATGAGTTTGCGCAGTTCGCGGGTGATCACGAGCGGCTCGGCATCATCACTCGGGTCGGCTGGCTCACTGGTGATGTGAACGGTTTCACCCTTTTGCTCTAGATAGTCGCGCAGCATGTTCATCTGTGTGGTTTTACCTGTGCCGTCACTACCCTCTATGACGATATAGCGTCCACGTGTCATTTGATACCTTTGCCAAGCCCTTCAATTACAGGTGCAGCGACACGCTTGTCTTTGTACGCACGCGGCAACATGTCGCTCGGTTTCCAAGTACGAATCAGCTCGTTGAGGTTGCTGGTGTGCTGGTATTTGCCGCTCATGCCGTCGCGTCCGTCGCTGTAATCGCCTTCCACTGGGCCGGTGTGGTGAAAAATAAGTTGTCCGATACGCTCGCCTACTGGCAACACGACGCTTTCGTGCATATTGAGGTTATAGATCTCTAGTGTAATGCGATTGATATAGCCTGGGTCTACCCAGCCAGCGTCAAAACACACTGCTACACCGTTGCGGCCCCAGCTAGAGCGGCTTTTTACCTCGCAGGCGCCACCATGCGCGCGGATGCCGACAAATTCATGAGTGTGTGCGAGGATGCGCTCGCCGGGCTGCAAGACGATGATTGGGTGGTCATTTGGGATATTTTCAAATAAGGGTTGATTGTTTTTCTGACACCACTCTTCATGCGAGATAGCTTCAAGTGGTCCTTTAAAGTAGCGGGATACATCAGCTTCGTCAAACGGATTGTAGACACCACTCGCTTCTGGTTGGTACTCCTGTTTATAAAAATAATGCCCCAGTGTGAAATCTAGACTTGCTTCACTCACATGGCGTTCGGCAAATGGCACGCAGACAATAGAGCCGTCTTCGATGGCACTTTTAATCTCGGTATTACTATAGACACTCATGAAAATCCCTCACTTTTACTCCCTCAATTGTATCACATGCTAAGATAAGGACATGAAAGCGATTGTTGTAGCGTATGACAAGAAGCGTGGTATCGGTGCGGATAACGACTTATTGTGGGGGCGGGATTTGCCTGCGGATTTAGCACGTTTCAAGAAATTGACTATGGGCAAGAGTATTATTATGGGGCGCAAGACGTTTGATTCCATTGGTCGTGCGTTGCCTGGACGACAGAATATTGTGGTGTCTCACACTATGAACTATGCGCCAGAGGGCGTACAAGTCGTATCGACGCTCGAGGCTGCCTATGCCACCGCTACTAGCGAGGTGATGGTGATTGGCGGCGGGCAAATCTACGCACAGGCTATAAATGATATGGATACGATATATGCAACGGAAGTCGATGCCGAGTTTCCTGCTGCGACAGTATTTTTTCCAGAAGTAGATACGCGCAAGTGGCATGAGGTCGAGCGCGAGTATCATGAAGCTGATGAATGGAATAGGTATGAGTGTAAATTTGTGACATATGAACGCGTCAACGGTCGATGATAGAAATGTAAATCGCCCCGTCAAACGAGGCGATTTGCTACTTCTATTTGTACAAATAGCAAGAGACTACACTGCTATCGGCGCCCTAATAGGCGGATACGGATCGTAATTCTCGAGTCGGATATCATCGAAGGTGAAATCGTCAATGCTCTTGATGTCTGGATTTAGCCACAGTGTTGGCAGCACACGTGGCTGGCGCGAGAGTTGTTCGTCGACTTGCTCCAGGTGGTTGAGATAGAGGTGTGTGTCTGCAAGAGTATGTACAAACTCCCCCGCCTTTAATCCTGTCACCTGCGCAATCATCGCCAGCAGTAGCGAATAGCTGGCGATATTGAACGGCACACCAAGAAAGGTATCGGCGCTACGCTGGTAGAGGTGCAAATCAAGTTTGCCATCTGCGACGTTGAACTGAAACAGGCTATGGCATGGCGGCAGCCCACCAATCTCAACAATTTCGTCGATTTCGGCCACATTCCAAGCACTGACGATGTTGCGCCTAGAATTAGGATTGCTTTTGATGGTGTCAATCGCCTGCGCGATTTGGTCGATGTGGCCACCTTTGCCATCTGGCCATTTGCGCCACTGCACTCCATAGACAGGCCCGAGGTCGCCCCATTTCATCGCAAACTCATGGTCGGTCGCTACGCGGTCGATAAATTCTTTCATTTGTGATTTCCATGCGTCTAAATTTACTTCTGGTACAGGAAGATTATTTTTCTCTAAATACGCTTTGAAGGGCCACTCATCCCAAATATGTACGTTGTTTTGTGCTAGGTATTCAATATTGCCTGTGCCTTGCAAAAACCACAACAATTCATGCACTACGCTATTGAAATATAGCTTTTTGGTAGTCACTGCTGGGAATCCATCAGCGAGATTGTAGCGAACTTGTCGCCCAAACAGGCTGCGTGTACCCGTGCCAGTACGGTCGCCTTTTTCGGTGCCGTTGTCTCGTATGTCTTGTAGTAGATTTAGGTATTGTCGCATGGTGTCCCCCTATGATTTCTCTGGTGGCTGCTCTTCATAGCGTTGGAGCGCGTAGAGTGAGCGACTTACAGTGGCTTTACTAGTCATCATCAACTCTTCGAGCTCATCACGTGTAAACCACTGCAACTCTGGTGGTGTATCAGCTTCTGGTGTGAGTTCATTGGTGTTGCTGACGAGGATATAGCCAAAATCTACATGATGGTGTACACCGTTGCCTTCGCGAAAGATGTCAACATCAAATGGCAGTGGTTGTGTGGTGCTCTCTTTTTCGTCGCGCTTCAATGATAGATTATCCATATATGGCAGTAGAAGTGTAAGATTGTTGTGCGGCAAGCCTGTCTCGAAATGCACTTGACGAAATAATGCATCGATAGGTGTTTCGTTGATGCCGATGTGTGTGCTCACAGGTAGCCAATTGTAACGCTGCTGGTCACGACGCAGCAGCACCTTGCCTGCGTGTATGATAATCGCGCTTACTGTAGGGTAAAATTCGCGCTCTGTCTGAGTCTCTTGTGTATCCGCCATGTGCCTCCTCCTCGTAAGCTAGTAACCCTCTGCTCTATATATCTAGTGTATCAAAAAACACTCGCCAGCGCGACGAGTGTTTGATGGTGTCTCCAGTAGATTACTAGTTGTTTGCTTCTACCTTAATGCCAGGGCCCATTGTTGTTGAGAGGCTGATGGTCTTGACATAGGCGCCCTTAATACTTGATGGTTTTTGGCTCGCAAGGCTATCAAAAAAGCTTTTGGCGTTGTCGGTAATTTTATCTGCGCCAAACGATACTTTGCCGATGCTGAGGTGTACGATTGCTTGCTTGTCGACACGGTACTCTACCTTACCGGCTTTTGCTTCTGTGACAGCTTTGGCTACATCAGCTGCGACAGTACCGCTTTTAGGGTTTGGCATGAGGCCACGTGGACCCAAGAGGCGTGCGTATTTGCCGAGCTTTGGCATGTATTGAGGTGTCGCTACGAGAATGTCAAAGTTGAGCTCTTCTTTGTCGAGTTGCTTAGTAAACTCTTCATCGCCCACTACGTCTGCGCCAGCTTTTTTGGCCGCAGCGTGTTCAGATTCTGGAGCGAATACGGCTACGCGAATCTTTTTGCCTGTACCATGGGGTAGGCTTACCGTTGCGCGGATGTTTTGATCGGCTTGACGTGGGTCTACACCGAGGCGTACGTGTACTTCTACACTTGCATCAAATTTGGCTGGATTAGTCTCGACAGCGAGAGCGACAGCTTCGGCAAGCGTGTATACTTTGCCGGCCTCAATCTTCTTGGCAACGTCTTGATATTTTTTGCCGCGGCGTTCGATGCGAGGACGCGCGACAGGCACAGGGCCTTTCTTCTTGTGTTCTTCGGCTTCTGGATCTTGCGCAGATGTATCACCCGCCTCTTTACGAGCTTCTTTTTCAGCTTTGGCTTCGGCTTCTTCGATTGCTTTGGCGCTACGCTTGCCGGCTTTAGCGACAGTCGCTTCTTTTACTTCGTGCTTTTCAGCACCAGCGATTGCTGCCTCGATCTCTGCGATAGTGTTTTTTTCGCTTACTTCGAGCTTCAGCTCAGCAGCTTTTTCTAGTAGGTCGGCTTTTTTAGCCATAGTGAATTAAATCCTTTCTGTGGTGCAAGCGACGTTTTTTGTTCGTCTCCCATACATTGATAGCTTATCTTTTTATTATAGCAAAAAACCATGAAGATAGCAAGCAAGCTTCTTTGCTTGAGAAAAGTGCTGGAGTGTACTATGCTAATGCTTATGGAAGAGACAAAGAAGCACTTACGGGATTTGGGATTTAGTGGCGAGATTGAGGATACGCCAGAGGTGTTACGCAGGTTTTCACACGACGCGTCGATGTTTGAGATTGTGCCGAAGCTGGTGATTGCACCAAAAAACACTGCCGATGTGGAGATTGCGGTCAAGTACGTGGCTGACCACAAAAAGAAAAATCAGAACCTTTCGTTGACCGCGAGGAGTGCTGGCACCGACATGAGTGGCGGTGCTATCAACGATTCTATTATCATAGACTTTTTGCGGCATATGAATAAAGTAGACGAAGGTATGACAGTAAAGTCTGCCCGTACGCAGCCCGGTGCATATTTCCGAGACTTCGACAAAGTATCTCGTACGCATCAGCTACTGCTCCCTACCTACCCTGCGTCTCGTGACCTCTGTACTGTAGGTGGTATGGTTGCTAACAACTCTGGTGGCGAAAAGTCTATTGAGTTTGGCTGTACAGAAGACTTTGTGAATGAGCTGCAGGTGGTGTTTGCCGATGGTGTCACGCGTACAGTCAAGCCACTCAATAAACATGAGCTCGACGCCAAGATGGCACAAGATGATTTTGAGGGTGAAGTGTATCGCAAGATGTTCAGGCTTGTTGATGATAATTATGATGTGATTAAAAATGCCAAGCCAAATGTCAGCAAAGACTCAACTGGCTACCACTTGTGGCGCGTATGGGATCGCGAGACAGGTATTTTTGACCTGACGCAGGTTGTCGTGGGTTCTCAAGGTACACTTGGACTAGTAACGGATATTGATTTCAAGATGATCAACGAGCGTACACAAGAAGGCCTCTTGGTTATGTTTCTTAAAAATATCGATAACCTACCAGAGCTTGTCAATGATGTGGTGGCGGTCAAACCATCGCGCTTCGAGTCGTTTGATGATAACACGTTGTGGCTTTCGATACGGTTTATGCCGAGCTTTCTCAAGCTGCTTGGGCCGGTGCAATTTATTCATTTACTCATTACACTGATTCCTACCGGCTTACTACTGTTTCGTGGTTTGCCGCAACTCATCCTCATGGTGTCTATCAAGGGGAATGACACTGAAGAAGTGGCCGAACGTATTCGGGCGTTACGCAAGGATCTGCAGTCAAAAGCCAAGCTCTATGGCATCACAGGTTTTGAGGAGTTGCCGCGAGAGATGCAAGGGCAAAAGTTTTGGACAATGCGCCGCTATAGCTTTCAGATTCTGCGTAGCAAGGTAAAAGACAAACACACGGCGCCGTTTATTGACGATTTGATTGTACGACCAGAATTCTTGCCGAAGTTTTTACCCCAGATTCGCAAAATTATTAAAAAATATAAGTTATTTGCTACGATTGCGGGACATATGGGTGATGGAAATTTCCATATTATTCCACTCATGAACATTGAGAAAGAGTCTGAGCGCCAAAAGCTTCTGCCTGCCATGAAAGAAGTCAATGAGCTGGTACTCAAGTATGGGGGTAGCCTAAGTGGTGAGCATAATGATGGCTTGGTCCGTGGTCCGTGGCTCGAGCAGATGTATGGCAAAGAAGTATTGAAATTATTTAAAGAGACCAAGAAAATCTTTGATCCGCAGGGTATCTTCAACCCACGTAAAAAAGCCGATGCTGATTGGGATTATAGTTATTCGCATATTCGCCAGAATTTTGATGAATAACAGAGTGTCTTCTATTGACAGAAAGTGATATCTGTGGTAATATCATAAGTGCGTAACGCGACTATCCTGGTCGCTAAGCATGATATGCACCCGTGTATTATGTGATAACGCAACAACAACGACAGGAAGGGTCAAAAATGACCTCCGCAGTTTTCCCGTGCCCCGTCACGTCCGACGAGATCCGCACGACGATCACCAATAAGGGTGGCATCGAGGCGAAGGGTCTCTCCGAAGTGCGGGCAATCCTCATGCAGGACCTCACGCTGAAGGAGAGGAAGGCGGTATGCAAGCAGATCGCTGCATCGCTCCGCACCCTCAGCGACGAGGGGTGGCTGTTCCACAAGCACGGCTTCTTCACGGTCCGCACCGAGGAGGAGCGGCAGCACTGGATCGCGCAGCATCGGCTGCCACGCAAGAAGTCCAGCGGCCGCGACCGTCACATCGTGGCGGCTCGGCGCAACGCCGACGTCATGCGCCACGAATCGCTCGCGGCACTGGCGTACGCGGATGAGAACGAGCTCGCTGTGAGCTAGCGGTCCATCTGCAGGTAATTCGGCGGGAGGGGCAGGTATGATCCTGCTCCTCCCGCCACGCAGCATTTACCCTGCCCTTCCTGTCATATTCAACTTTTTGTATATAAAAAATACCCCGTTATAGCGGGGTATTTTTATGCAGACACCTACACCTGACTAGTCAACAACTTCTACACCCATACTGCGAGCAGTACCGGCGACAGTCTTGATGCGACCTTCTTCATCGATAGCGTTGAGCATGTCTTTTTTAGCTTCTGCAATCTCGGCGAGCTGTGCCCGGGTGATTTTGCCTACCTTTTCAACATGCGGCTTACCGCTACCCTTTTGGATGCCAACAGCGGCGCGGATTGCGTCGTCGACAGGCTGGCCAAGGCTTTTCCATGTAAACGTGCGATCTTCGTAGACTTGGATGTGAACGATAACGTCTTTGCCCATGTCGCCTTTTGTCGCGTCGTTAAATGGATTGATGAAATCCATCATGTTGAGACCCCACTGACCAAGGGTGCTACCAACAGGAGGACCTGCCGATGCGCGGCCAGCTGGGATACGGAGTTTGAGATTTCCGATAATCTTTTTTGCCATAGTGATTATTATTCCTTCTTTTTACTCTAGTTGTACCAGAGTGCGTAACTTGACTATTGTACCAAAAAATCATTATTTTTACAAGTGCACGAGGTGTGCCGAAATCTTTGACTTGCGTAATACTTTGTTGTTTCGAAAATATCTGTGAGTGGTAGTTTCACCCAACTCCTAGTGTTATACTAGAGCCATATGTCTTTGTACAAAAAGCTACCACCCAAAAGACAGCTCATTGCAAACTACGTCGGCGGGCTTGGCTACTATATGTTTCATGTAGCGTGGATGATTATATTTTTCTTGGTGTGCGTGGAAGTTATCAAAGCATTTGTGGGTACTGGTGGCTATTACTACTACGCTCCTAGCGTGGCGACACCTAGTCTAGATGTGTCTACTGTAGCGTCAGCTATGTGGTCACTGCAGCTTGTTGTGTGGATTTTTAACAGTATCATTGTGCTGACACTGTGTGTCTTTGTCGTACTTTTGCCGTATTGGATAGGTCGTATTTCTCGTGCTATTCCTCTGAGTGTGCTACGTCAAACGAGATGGAGGATTACACTAAAATCTGTACTCATAACTAAGCAGTTACTTGTGCTGCTGGTATTTTGTACTGGGTTTGTAGCATTGTACACCCCAAGCCAGCTTACTACAGAGAGTGCTTCTGCCTTTATGTCTGTCGTATTGCTATGCACGGCAGCGTCACTATTATTTTGGCTGCAGTATATGCTAACTGCGCTATGGAAGATTCCACAGCGCAGCGCAGTTTAAGTGCTAGTGGTTAGACTTTCTTGACCTGGAGTGCGTCTAGCTCGACAGGCGTATCGCGACCAAACATACTCACCATTACCTTGAGTTTGCCTTTTTGTGTGTCTATCTCGCTGATAGCACCGTCAAAGCCTTTGAATGGACCGTCGGTGATAGAAACCACTTCACCCTCTGAGAAGTCAATTTGGTGCTTTGGCTCTTCAACACCCATGCGTTTTTTGATTTTGCGGATCTCACCCTCGGACACAGGTGTTGGATCTGTGCCGCTACCAACAAACCCAGTTACACCAGGGGTATTACGCACGATGTACCATGTTTCTTCGGTGAGTTTCATCTCGACAAGTACGTAACCTTGGAAAATCTTGCGATCGACAACTTTACGTTTACCGTTTTTGATTTCGATCTGCTTCTCTTTTGGAACCATAACATCAAAGATTTTATCAGCCATATCAACAGCATTGATGCGCTGGCGAATACTATCTGTTACCTTGTCTTCGTAGCCGCTATAGGTATGGATAGCATACCATTGTCGTGTAGAGTCGTATCGTTTTCGTGTCATTGTTTAGCCTTTCACTAGCAGGTCAAATAAATATTTAAAAAATGCGTCGAGTACAATGATAAGGACTGCAAAAAAGATTGAGTATGCAATTACGCCAAGCGTGAGACTCCATGTAGATTTGCGGTCTGGCCAGCGGACCTGTTTGAGTTCGCGCCATGCGCCTACAAAGTAATTGTCTCGTACTTTCTTCTCTTTAGTCTTTTTCGTCTTGTCGACTTTTGGTGATTTTTTTATTGTTTTGTCGGCCTGTGATACGGATTTTTTGGCCGAAGTTTTCGGCTTTTTTGTTTCACTGGTGGATGCAACTACACGGGTAGTTACTTTTGCCGAAGATGACTTTTTCTTGTCCGCCACTTTTCTCTCCCAATTTAAAAAATCTGCTTGTTGCAGACTGTCAAGTACAAGTATAGTGGCTACTCGCCCTGATGTCAAGGCGTGGTACAATATGCATATGCTTGAAGTTATGGTGCTTGCGACTGGTTGCGTGGTTTTGATTGCGCTGTACATGGCTTTTTGGCGCATGCAGCACTTGTTGCGTATTTTTCACAGACGCAAACTAATAAGCATGCCTGCTGTAGCGGATGCTTTGCCGAGCGTGAGCGTGTGTATACCTGCGCGCAACGAGCGTCATGCAATGACACGCTGCCTAGAAGCTGTGTTACGAAGTCGGTACAAGAAGCTCGAGGTGCTAGTCTTGGACGATGATTCTGTTGATAATACTTCCCAGCTCATTCGGGCTTTTGCAAAAGACGGCGTGCGGTTTATAGAGGGAAACACTCCCCCTACAGGCTGGCTGGGTAAAAACTATGCGTTGCGGCGTTTGGCGGCGGAGGCAAATGGCACGTATATACTGTTTCTAGACGTAGATACGATAGTAGCACCCACGTCTATTAGCCAATTGGTGAGCTATGCTGAGGAGACACATGCCAATATGATATCTGTATTACCACTGAGGAGCGATTTGTGGAGGCTGAGCGTTGTACTTGCTCCGCTTCGGTATTTCTGGGCGATTTTATTTCACAGTGTGCGTCGTCCTGTGGCGGCATCGAATATTTGGATGGCTCGACGCAAGCAGCTACTAAGTGATTTTGATACTTTTGAAACACTACGTGTTGATGTTGAGCCAGAAGTCACGATAGCAGAGTTGTACTTAGCGTCGCACAGCTACAAGTTCCTGACGAGCCAACAGCTACTTGGCGTGACATACGAAAAAAAGATGAGTTCACAGCTAGAAACGGTGCAGCGTTTGCGATTTCCACAGTTAGGGTATTCTACTTGGCGTACATTTGTGGCGATTGCTTGCATGCTTCTGATTGCGCTAACTCCCCTACTGATACTCACCAGTACCTCATCTGTCGCTGCGGCTATATTCGCTGCAATAATTTATGTAGCAGGAGCTTGCGTATATTTTCTCTATTTACGCTTTACGTGGGTACGCGGTGCATTTATTGGCGCATGGTTGTGGCCGTTACTTCTGCTGCTTGATGCAGGCGTGACACTTGGTAGTATGATAGGCTACAAGACAGAGTCTATCACTTGGAAGGGCCGCTCTATTACAGCACCTACTCGTCGTCGGTAGCTTTGAGATTAATGCTGAATGTCGAGCCGTGGTTGAGACGGCTTTTTAGCTGAATCGTCGTATTGAGTTTGGCTGCCAGTTTCATGGCTACATACAAGCCAAGTCCTGTACCGCCAGTCTCTCGTGTGCGATAATCTTCGCTACGATAAAACTTGTCGAATATTTTTTCTTTGTCAGCCTTGCCGATACCTATGCCAGTGTCGGTGACGGATATTGTGACAGTATCTTTCTTGCGCGTCGCAGCAAGTTGTATACTGCCCTCTTTGGTATATTTAAAAGCGTTATCGATGAGGTTTTGTAATAATTCAGCGAGATAAAGTCGGCTAGTTCGAACTTTTCCAAGTTTGGCGGGTGTATCAATATCAAATCGCAATCCAGCGGTTTTTGCATCAGTATAATATTTGACATATAAATCATGCAAAAATTGATCTAGGTCAAGTAGCTCAACATCGTTTGTCTCACCTTGCTCTGCTCTCGATAGAGTGCTCAAATCATTGGTTATCCGTGCTAGTAGATTGAGCTGCCCATAGGCAGCATCTAACGCTGGTAAAATACGATCAGACGAAGTGATACCTTTGCGGTACAGAGCTTGTATATTGCTAATACTTGCTTCAGCGACCGTAAGGGGTGTCCTGAGTTCATGACTCACGACGCTTATAAACTCATCGCGCTCATCATCGAGATTCTTCTGTTTGGTTACGTCACGCACGAGCAGGATGAAGCCTTGGTCTATATCGAGCTTGCCATGCTGGCGTCCGGCGCGTATTGGAGTGACGGATATTTCCAATCGTGCAGCTTCTTCCCCATTATGAAAATATAGGTCGTCAAACACCTCTGTGGACTGAATGTTTTTGAGTAAGGCAGATGGGTGAATGTGTTTCCCTTCTCCATTCTTTATCTTTAAGATGTCATCTATATGCTGATTGTTAAGCGAGCTGTTGGTGTCAAGGATATTGAGTGCTGCTGCATTGTAGAGACGGACGACTCCTTTGCGATCTAAGCTCAGGACGCCTTGCGCTAGATTATTCATGAGGGTGGTGATACGGTATTTTTCTAGATTGGCTTGAGCACGGCTCTTTTCTAATGTTTCATAGCGCACGCTTTGGGCACGCATAAGCGCAACACCAAGCAGCGCTATAGACAGAATTGTGAGTAGAGCGATAAGCGTATCGATAGTATTGAAGAAGCCAAGATAGGTAGATTGATACATCTCATAGCCAACTGCCGCTGCTAGGAGTGCGATACTGATGCTCAAACCGTATACTTTGTAAAGGATATATGACTCGTACAGCACAAAGATAAGTGCAAGGCTCAAGAGTGAGCCAAAGCCTGTGGAGGTGATAATAAAGCCAATGCCCACAAACTCTATGGCGAGTACTCGTACAAGAGCCAGAGGCCTCGGTATGGTGGCACGAGGATACAACAATACAGCAAGCGTCAGCAGCACGGCTGCGATTGTGAGGTTCCAGAAAGTTTCGTCGTTAATATAGTGACCTTGCGGCAGGCTACCAATCTTGACCAAGTAGCCTTGCAAGATAAAAATAGATGCGAATACCACACATGCTATGCGCATCAGCTTGCTGGTCTGCGCACTTCGCGCATCGGGTGCCCTCCTTTTCATAAGTATCTTTAGTATACCCTATCAAGCATAAGAGTTTCAAATAGTTGGATGAAATTGTTTAAGCGCTGTGCGATGTAGTTTGTAGTCCGGGTCTGCGGCTTCTACGAGTGACCAGAAATCACTACTGTGGTTCATTTGCTTGGTATGTGCGAGTTCATGGACGAGCACATAGTCAATAAGGTCAAATGGCAACTGCATGAGCGCAATATTAAGACTGATAGTTCCAGTACTGCTGCAGCTTCCCCAACGCGAGCTGGCATGAGAAAAGCGTACTTTTTCATAATTACACTTCAGTCTATCTGCAAGTACGGCTAGTCTTCGTGAGAGGTAGTGTTTGGCTTCCGTGCGCAGGGCTGCACGCACTTCTTTTCGAATGAGTGTTTGAATATCTGGTGAGTGGATGTCATCTTGTGGTGCGAGTGCTACGACAAGTTTTAGTTTTTGCCGACGCACTTTTGTTATACCGGTGCCTGTCGTGACTAAGATCGAATGGCTTTTACCTACCTGTGTTCCGTCACTATATATAATGTCTGGTAGCTGCTCCTTGAGCATTGTGCGAATTTGAGGGCGGGACTGCTCTATGACTTTTTTGAGCGCACGCTGAGTAGCAAATCTTGGTAGTGTGGCGCGCAAGCGACCATCTGGTGCAACGCTGACACGAATACTGCTACTTTTCGTTTTGCGTATTGTTATTTCGCCAAACTCGTCGTCTGAGAGTGTCACCATACTTCGATATTAGGAGATTTTAATGGAACTGCCTTTTGGCTTAGACGCACGTCGAGGTGGAACTTGCAAGGCTGTGTCATCTGGGCGATTTTGGCCAGCAAGTCGTTTGAGCACAGCTCGTGCTTGAGATGCATAGGTATGTTTACCGCTAATCACCGTCACGTTTTCGGTGGGCGTAGGTGCTGTGAAGCGTTTGATGAGTTGCTCATAGCGAGTTACGGGCAGTATCAGCGCTTTGTCTTTGTTGATACGCCCGGATTTTGTAGCGCGCAAACGTGCTGTTTCTGGGTCTGTTTGTACCCAGACGTAGAGTGTCTGATAGCCATTGCTCCGTGCGAGCTTACTGAGGTTTTGTCTATCGATGCGTGCCTCTGTGGCTGCTTCTACGATAAATGTTTGCTTTGTTTTTAAGAGTTCGCCTATCTGCTGGTGTACTAGCTGATCTACGATAGACTGTTCATTTTGGTCGTAGATAGGTTGGTTAGATGTTGTAATTCGACGTAGCTGGTCTGCCTCAACAAAAGGTGCACCAAATGTTTCAGAAAATTTTGTCGCAAAATGGGTCTTACCTACCCCAGGCATGCCGATGACAAAAATTACATGCGGCGTCGTCAAACTCAGAGATTTCATGCTACTAATTATACCAGACTTTACTACTTGCGACACTCTAAAACGTATGCTGGCGGAATATTGCGTAACTCGCGGGTGGTGTGAATGTTCTTAAAATACTCTGAAAATAGCGCCTGCTGCAGTTGCGTGTATTGAAACGTTATAAATAGTCCCTTGCAACCAATGAGTGCAACCGTTTGCTCTAAGATTGCATGTGACGATGAAGCTGGCAGTGTTGCAAACGGTAGCCCAGACACGATATAGTCAGGCGCCGTAAGTGTGTGTTCTTGCAAGATATTGTTGATATTCTCCGCCGAATCATGCACCACAATTACATGTGGGTTAGTGGCATATGTCGCTGCCAGTTCATTGTAGAACATCTTGTGTTTCTCTACTATCAAAAGTAGGGTATCCGTTGACATGCTAGCGACAATTTCCTTGGTAAATACGCCCGTCCCTGCACCATACTCAATAATTAGCCTTGCAGTTGGAAAATCAATTGGCTTAAGCATTCTACGAGTCAAGAACCGTGAGCTAGGTGCAACAGCTCCGATAGTACGGATGTTATTTAGGTACTGATAGAGAAAAAGTATACGTTTAATATCTATAGTATAGCAGAAATTCGTGCTACTATACGCGCAACGAAATAACCATTGATCCTTGAGTCCGTCAATCTGCATGATGAATAAGAAAAACAGGCCTGAATCAACGTTCCTTGCACTTTGAGGGTAATTATCATTGTACGTTCCGTTGATAAGATCGCTACATGAGCGAGCGACGCTCTTGAGTTCAGTGAGCCCAAGAGCTCTGATGTCGTCGGGCGTCCAAAGTGTTAGCCCTGAACGACGATACTGTTCAATACCTTGCAGCGTGTCGGGGTCATTGTACTGACTCCATGCGTTAGTCATGAAACCTCCCATTAGAATGAGTATGTACCTTGCAACTTACTGAGAAGTTAGCAACTCGTCAACTATAACACAATGATATATAAATGTCAATGGATCTGTATCTGTTAACCAGTAATCCAGCCGGCGATAGTATCGTAGTACTCATCTACATGATCTTGGGGATTAGACGGATCACGGAATGCATGCGCGAACCCTTTGGCGGTATAGCGTGTTGCGTCAAACATTTTACTGTATATATCTGTTGTTTGAGTTGGGATGCTGGCATCGTTTCCATGAATGACCAGTAGAGCTGATACGCTATTCAGAGCCGGCTGCAGGAAGATCGGATGCTTTTTTACAAGCTCGCTATTTCGGCGATACTCACGAACAAGGAGCTTATCTATATCACGGTGCATCGTATATTGCATCGACGGTTCGTAGATGGCGGGTGTACGAAGAATTAGTTTTTCTACCTCACGGAAGCGCGTGAGATATGCTGCAATAAAGCCGCCATAACTTGTCCCCATAATGTATATGTCGCTATCAGGGTAGTTCTGTTGTAGCCAGTCATATGCACGCACCGCCTCAAGAAGATGTTGTGCAGGTGTTGTGTCGTCTATACCAAATGGACTCTCACCGTGTCCAGACAGATCAACGACAAGTGCGCTAGCGCCTGTCATCTCAACTATCTTTGCTACGAAGTCATAGTTACTCTTTTTGCTTGAACCAAAGCCTACGAATGTTAAAATAATCTGGTCTGTTGATTTTCCATTGTGCCAGTCGGCCAGAAGAGCGTAGTCAATACAAGGTATGGATATTTGTTTAGTCATATTTACAAGTCTAATCTTATAATAAAAACTCTCCAATGTAAACGTCGGGTCGATACTGTTGCGGGCCACGGTATCTTTGTGGGGAATAATCGGCAGAGAATATAAATGACACACCTTTGACAGTGTGTCATTTATACTGGCAGGGGTAGAGGGACTCGAACCCCCGACACCAGGTTTTGGAGACCTGTGCTCTAGCCAGCTGAGCTATACCCCTATAGTAAGCTTTATATACTATAGCAAGCCAACAGATAAATGTAAATGAATAGAGGTAGATGTTGCTAAAGCTCTTAATTAATGCGATAATATACAGTAGTAACGCATCAATCAATATAGCTGACTATATCACATATGGTATAATCTAGAGCAATAGCCGATGATTCAAGAAAATAAACTTTTTACTCCAGTAAAGTACCCCGATGCAACGTCCCTGAGCCGCCATGATGCGAAGGTGGCAAGACGTATCAATAGAGAGAACGAGCCTTATCGCTGGCGTAGGATTGCAGGAAATCTAGCTGCGGGTGCCATGGCTACAATGTCTGCTGGTGTTGGAATGGCGGAAAACTACATTACCCATAGTATTGAACAAGGCAAGGAGGCTGTGCGAGACAGTCATGCTGAGGTACATGAGATATATAAATATGATGGCAAGGATCCGCTACTTGAAACACACAGCACGGTTGTACTGACGGGCCTCGGCACCAAAGATCCATCTGAAACTGCTAAGCGGCTCACTGCCCACCGTGAAACAGGTAGTGTATATGCACTCGAATATAGCAATGAAAGTCTTGATACGGAGGACATGGCGCAACGCATTATAGAGATTGCAAGAGCGAATGGCATCAAAGAACTTTCGTTTGACGGCTATAGTGCAGGTGGTACGATATCGCTAGATATCGCAGCTTATATTCATGCTCATGAGCCAGACCTGCGTATTGTGTCTGTGACACTCAATAGCTCACCTGTTGGAGAAGAGAGTCTTACTCCGCATAGTAAGCGCGGTGTCAAGCTTATGAATAAAATCCTCTCTTATTATCCAGATTTTGAGTACTTTGAAGATGGTCGCGTGATGGTAGAGGTGATTAATCGCAGTGATCGATATCTCACACAGGTACCAAAAGAAGCTGGTTTTCTCCCGAATCTTGATCTGCCAAATCAGCTATATGTTGACGGGACGCTCTATTCGATAGATTTCGGCAAACTATGGGACGAATATAATGATGTACGTGAAAAGATGAAAGATCCAAGTGTTGCAAGTACGAGTCTCATTAAGCTGCAGGCTAGCAGGTGTTTTAGCCATGAATATGATAGAAGCATCCGCACCCTCTCGAGGCCTGGAGCAAATAAGGAGAATTACATCCCTGTTACTATCGTCTTTACACGCTCAAGGGATGCGAGTGATGACACGGTAGTAGACGTGGACGTCAGTGAAGCAACTATCGCAGCGTCGTTTGAGAAGCATGGTACCTCGTATAGACTCGTACGTGCAGAGGTCGGGCATGCAAATCCGGCAGAAAAGCCACGCGAATATAATGGCATGAAAAAGAGCGTCAATCCAGCTATAAAAGAAAGTATTGCGATGGGTAAGCCTACCGACCCACAAGACCTGCTGGATGAGCGTTCTGGCGGGTAATATTACTAAAGACTGATGTCGATTAGACTTTTGATATACTGGTAATTTACTGCGCCACGAATGGGCTCATGACTACCGATAAATGTTGTCGGTGTACTATATACATTGGCAGTGTAGGCTTGGGCGTCTGCTTGTGAGATTTTTGTTGCAAATCTATCGTCTTTGATGCAATCAGATAGTTTAGCCTCGTCTGCATCCACCATCTTTGCAATCTTAGCCACAGGATAATTGTCAAAAATTGCAGCAGCGTTTTCTTCGTGAGACTTGCCATTGTTGCTCCAGATGGATGTAAACGCAATGTCGGCAACCTCCCAGTATTTACCTTGTTCGTTACTGCACATTAGCAGCTCTGTGATATTAGCGGACTGGTCTGAGACAATACTCAAGGGGCGAATTTCTAGCATGATTTTGCTTGAGTCGGCATACTCTTTGCGGATTTTTAACACAGTGTCTCTATGAAAATCAGCACATTTTTCACAAAGAGGATCTGTGTATACGACAACTTTTGTATCGGCTTTTTTATCACCTACAACTATACTCAAAGGCGCATTGGCAGGTAAGCTTGTTTGGCTAGCTTTTTGACGCAAAAAATTGACATACAGTACAGCACCGATAATAAGCGCGATACCTGCCAATAAACTCAAAAGGATGACTTTTTCTTGATGAAGCTTGCTTTGCGATGAACTAGACATAATGTGCTTATAAGTATAACAGTTTTGTGTGCCTTTGCACTAAAAGTCTATGACTTTTTGACTGTTGACTTACGACGAGATACACGAACGGCTCGTTTGAATTTTCGTTCAACATCTGGGTCGGCAAATCGCGCAATCGGCTTGTGAGCGATAATCTTATCGGCGTTTTTCTTTGTGTTGGAGTCTATTTCTCCGATGAGGTTGACGAAGTGTTTCTCGATAAGCCATTCCCTTCCAGGTAGTGTCTGCCCCATAACTGTAATCCTCCACAGATCGTCACTCCATTTTTCTACATAGGTAACAGATAACGGGCTTGCCAGCATCATCGGGCCAGTTGGGATTGTAGAGATGAGTTTTTCAATAGCCTTTTCCCCTTTTGCTCTGTCGCGCACGAACACATCCACAGCTATCGTACGCACGCCTTTTGGCGACACGTGGGCGGCCTGTATTTGCTGATTATGGATCCAGACAACCTCACCACTTAGGGTGCGAATCTTGGTGCTACGTAGTGTCATGCGCTCTACGACACCACTAACATCGATAAATGGCTCAATCTTTATAAAATCGCCGATGTTGAACCATTTCTCCGTGATCATCATCGTGCCAGCAGTGAGGTCTCGCATAAGCATACCTAAGCTTTGGCCGGCAAACACGATAAATAACGCACCTGCACCAATTGCTGCTATTCCCCCACCTACGGCTGTACTAGAGGTAGGACTAATGAGTCGCCAGGCAAAATACACGGCTATCGCACCAGCAAATGCACGCACCATAGCGATCGCAATACTGAGGTAGGTTTCTGTTTCTTGGTAGCGACGCGCCTTGGCTTCGTTTGACTCGTTATCGGTGCGTGTGGCAATAACCTGAGCAATGCGAATAATACCTTTCGCAAGGTACCGTGTAAGCCATACAACAACGATAGTGATGACGATGAGGAGCAATACGGAGCGAAACGCGTTTGGTGTCATAAAAAAATCCCGCAACTCACGAGATATATACTCTAATAAATGATTTGTATTTTCTATATGCATACTGTCGAATTTATTACCGTACATGAGTATAGGGCGTAGGGCATAATTATGCAATAAATATTGTGAAAAGCACTATACTATTTTTGGTGATTTGTATGGTGAAAATATCTTGCCAAAAGCACTAGCACTGTCTATAATGTTGAGTAACGCTAATGGTTAGCAATTAAAGCGGTGGGGATAGATATACAAACACTATGAATATTTTGATGCTAGGATGGGAGTTGCCACCGCATAATAGCGGTGGACTTGGGGTCGCGTGCTATCACCTCTCCAAGTCTCTGGCGACACAAGGTGCAACGATAGATTTTGTCGTTCCCTATACCGCAGAACATCCCGACATTGACTTTATGAAAATCCATGCCGTGAGCTCACTATCTCCGCTTGAACGTAACGAGCTAGGTGTGTATGACAGTAGCCGGACAGTAATTAGCCGTGACCTGCCCGAAATCCCTGGTGGATCAAAAAATATACGTGATGTGCAGCGTCGCTATGTCTCGTTTGTAGAGAATTTTTCGCAGGACAGTCAAGTCGATGTCATTCATGCACACGATTGGCTCACGATGGAAGCTGGTGTCCGTGCCAAAGAGATTACTGGTGCATCACTCATTGTGCACGTACATGCAACTGAGTTCGATAGATCTGGCGAGCTGAGCGGCAATCCTATTGTGCATGAGATTGAGCAAGAAGCACTTCTGATGGCCGATAGGATATTTGCTGTAAGTAACATCACAAAGAGTATCATTGTGCATCGCTATGGTATTCCTGCAGAAAAAGTTGAAGTTGTCTACAACGGCTTTGATCCATATGCGATGAATAATGGATATCACTACGACACCTCTACATATCGGTATCTTGAAAGTCTCAAAGAAGAGGGCTATATTGTGGTGGCAACAATCACACGATTTACCGTCCAGAAAGGGCTCACTCACCTCATGCAAGCTGCAGCTAAAGTCGCCAGTCAGTATGATAAAGTGGTATTTTTGTTTGCGGGTGACGGAGAGCAACGCGACGAACTTATCGATTTATCTGCTCGTCTTGGCATTAGTGACAAAGTATTTTTCACAGGTTTTGTGCGTGGCAAAAAGTGGCGTGATGCCTACTCAGTGGCGGATGTGTTTGTAATGAGCTCTGTGAGTGAGCCCTTCGGCCTTACTGCACTTGAGGCAGCGCACCATGACAACGCACTTATTATCAGCAAGCAGTCCGGTGTTGGCGAAGTACTCCATAGTATATTTAGGTTTGACTTTTGGGACACTGATCTACTGGCGGATCAGATTATCGGACTAGCGACTTCGTCTGCATTGCTTGGTGAAATGCGCCGCAATGTACAAGATGAATATGCCTCGCTTTCGTGGCATGATGTTGCAAAGCAGTGTCTCGAACTTTATGACGCAACAAGGCAAAGGGTGTTAGTATGAGCCAAAAAACAGCTGTTATATATTTGCAGCTCCACCAACCTTATCGTATTAAGCGCTACACTGTGTTTGATGCCGCACATGATCACCTGTATTTTAACGACGAGGGATCTGGCGATACCAACAACAGCCGTGTATTTCGTCGTGTAGCCGAAAAATCGTATCGACCAATGACATTGCAACTAGAACGACTACTCGAAGAAAATCCCGGCTTCGCAGTTACCTTGAGTATGAGCGGCACGTTTATCGAACAAGCCGAGGCATGGTCGCCAGATATCATTGCTACACTTAAAAGGCTTGTCACGACAGGACGTGTTGAGTTGCTTGCAGAGACATATCATCATTCACTGGCTTTTTTCTACAGCCGTACAGAGTTTGAAAAGCAAGTAAATTTGCACCGTGAAAAGATTTTTAAGACCTTTGGCGTCATCCCTTCTGTGTTTCGCAATACAGAGCTTGCCTATAACGATGAACTAGCCTCTTGGGCTGCTGCACATAATTACAAAGGTATATTGGCCGAGGGCTGGGACACAGTACTTGATTGGCGCAGTCCAAATTACATGTACCGAGCGGCAAGCACGGAATCATTATCGCTACTGCTAAAAAACTATCGTTTGAGTGACGATCTTGCATTTCGTTTTGGTGATAATCAGTGGTCTGAGTGGCCACTCACTGCCGACAAGTATATTCACTGGATTCACGAATCGGATCCGGACGGTCCATTGCTCAATCTATTTATGGATTTCGAGACCTTTGGCGAGCATCAGTGGGAGAGTACTGGCATTTTCGACTTCTTTGGTAAATTCGTACATGCTTGGACTAAGAACGGCAATACATTTGCAACAGCCACGCAGGCGATTCAACAGTTCGCGCCAGTCGATGATATTGCTATGCCAGAAACTATCACATGGGCCGATACTGAGCGAGACCTCAGCGCATGGAATGGCAACCCTCTCCAGCAAGAGTCACTTAAGCATGCCTATGCGTTAGAGCAAGAAATCGTCCAGAGCGAAGACAAGGATCTTATAGATGACTGGCGCAAGCTTCTGACATCCGATCATACCTACTATATGTCTACAAAATGGCATAGCGATGGCAGCATCCATGCCTACTTTAGCCCATACGATTCACCTTATGATGCCTTTTTGTCATATATAAATACAGTACGAGACCTTCGCTGGAGGATTTCGCAACACAGAAAGGCGCTGTAGACGAATGGCGAGACCAATAGTACTAAGTAACGGTGCACTACATGTAGGTATTAACAACTTTGGACTCGTGCATGACCTCTATTTCCCCTATGTAGGTCTGGAGAATCATGCTGCCGGCAAAGAATCTCGCCATCACGTGGGAGTATGGGTAGACGGCACCATTAGTTGGCTCGACCTAAATGCAGACGAATGGCTGATGGATTTCTCATATGTCCAGAAGTCGCTCATTGGCAGGGTGCGTGCATCAAATGAGAAGCTTGGCGTGGTGCTAGAGTTTAACGATGCTGTAGACACGGATATCGATGTATTCATGCGTAATATTCAAGTTATCAACACGCATGGCTACGAGCGTGAGATTCGTCTTTTTATGCATCAGGCTTTTGTGATTGGTGATTCGCGTAGCAATACCGACACAGCCCAGTACTTGCCAGATAGCAATGCAATCCTACATTATCGTGGTCGACGAGTGTTTGTCGTATCCGGCAGTCAGCATGACAAACCATTCGATCAGCACACTGTTGGTTTGTTTGGCATTGAGGGCCGCGAAGGTACATTCCGTGACGCGGAAGATGGCGTACTCAGTACTGGCAATGTTGAGCACGGGCGAGTTGACAGTACGATTGGCTTTACGCTCAATATTGATGCCCATGATTCCGCTCGAGTGCACTATTGGATTGCTGCAGGTGAATCTCTACGTGAGGCACTCCACGTCAACAAAACAGTGCAGCGTATAGGCGTCGATAGGCTCATGCACAGTACACTCGACTGGTGGCGTACATGGCTTACGCCAGCGCTCAATGTCGCAGAAAAGTTAGATGACAAATATCAAGAAGAATTTATCAAAAGCATTTTGATTATCAAATCACAGATTGATAAACGCGGTGCTATCATGGCAAGCACCGATTCTGCCATGTTGAATTACTGGCGAGACGCCTATGCATACTGCTGGCCGCGCGACGGAGCGTATGTTATGTGGCCACTCATACGGCTTGGCTACACAGAAGAGCCGCTTAACTTCTTTGAGTTTTGCAAAAATGTCATGCATCCCGCAGGGTATCTCATGCATAAATTTCGAGCAGATGGTGCACTTGGCTCAAGCTGGCACACGTACATACACGAGGATAATGTCGTAGCACCTCCTATCCAGACCGATGAGACCGCACTTACGTTATTTGTGTTTGCGCAGTATTACAATATGCATCCAGACAAAAAACTTCTAGCCGACTACTACCAGGATATGATTGAGCCTATGGCAAGCTTCTTGGCAGAGTTTATCGACAGCAAGACTGGCTTACCAAAGCCGAGCTATGACCTGTGGGAAGAAGTATTTATGACTACCACCTACACAACATCGGTTACATATGCTGCGTTACTCGCTGCTGCCGATCTGGCAGATGCTGCAGATGATGCAAATAATGCCGTGGCGTGGCGTACGGCTGCCGACGGCCTGTATGAGTCTGCGCACAAGCACCTGTACAACAAAAACCGTAAGTCGTTCTACAAAGGTATACTCGCAACAAAGTCAGGTCTCACGAAAAGTGAAGTGATCGACTCATCTAGCGTATTCGGCTCATTCATGTTCGGTCTGTTCCCCGTGCGTGAGAAAGAGCTACAAACAGCACTTCAGAGTTTTTTGGCAGCGTTTCCTGTACAGAATGGCGCCTACGGCTTACCTCGCTACGAAAATGACAATTATCTGCGTACTAACGATAATGTTATGGGAAACTGGTGGTTCATATGCTCATTGTGGCTCGCACAATACTGCCTGGAAACAGACGATCAAACCATGGCACGCAATATAGTAGACTGGGTACTGACATACGCATTGCCAACCGGTATCTTAGCTGAACAAGTCGATCCTACTACTGGCCAGATGGTGTCGGTAGCACCGCTCACCTGGACACATGCCGAGCTCGTATCTACTATGCTAGATATGATTACCGACACCGGAGATACATAGTCATGAAGCTCGCATTTCGACCTAGCGCGAGCGGGCTACGTGTTACTCGTACGTTCAAAAAATACGCACAACATACTCATATGATGTATATGGGTACGGTGTCGACCCATCAACTTGCTAGAGGATTCACAGCATCTAGGCAACATACAGATACCGACCATTGTATAGGGGAGTTTCTTCATCATGATTTCACGCTTATTCATCGTGAAACACCGTTTGGTCGAGTTGTCATAGCAGAAGTAGATCTGCAAACAAGCCATGCATATAGTCATTTTTTTATCATACCTAATAGTCTGTCGACCCAGTGGTTCGGCAGAATACTTGCGCTATATCCACATCATAGATATGCGCCTTATGCTCCGGGCGATGCGTTTCTCCCTGTGTTTAAAGACAAATACTCAATCTTATCCATACCAACCTACTTTTCGCGCTCGCTGTATTTTGCCGACAGCAACGTTGCCAAGACAATTAGTACAATTGAATCCGAGTTGTACATCTATGAAGTGATCGATCGGAGCTTACTAGTATACAATCTATCTGCTGAAGCTCCGACACTGCAGTCTCTTGACACGCAGATGCGCCTAGCATGCACGATAGCCACAGCACTAGAAGTGAAGTAAAATCAAAACCCCGCTCATACAAGCGGGGTGGATTGATTAGCCTTTACGCTTCTTGACTTCGTTGCGACCAAGATTCTTCTTGGTTTCTGTATACGTCGCGTGTTTGCGTGCTACTGGGTCGTACTTTTTGAGCACTAGTTTGTCTGGGGTGTTCTGGGTGTTCTTGACCGTATAGTACGTTCGGTGACCAGACAAGTCACTCACGAGGCCAACTAGCTTGCGCTTTGTATTCTTCTTTGCCACTTCTTTTTCCTTATTAGATTGCCCAATTTGAGCTTTGATAAGACTTTCAAGATAAGATTATAGCAAAAATCTAATCAATCTGCAACACCTCTATCTGAAGTTGACGAATTGTAGAGGTACATTGATGTCGAGCTGTTTGACGCGCGTCATCACCTGCTGCAATTCATCTTTGCTAGCGCTCGACACGCGCAATTCGTCGCCTTGAATCTGAGGCTTAGCCTTTTTGAACTCCTCACGAATCGTCTTGGCAATGAGTTTGGCGTTTTCCTGAGTAAGACCTTTCTTGAATGGTATCTCCTTGGTTGCTTTGAGATTTGATTCGATGATCTCGCTGTCCAGATTGAGTACTTTACTGCTCACCTCTCGTACAGCCAGCTTCTTACGCACAATATCTAGCACGGCATCCACTTGCCATTCATTTGCACCGGTCACCTTGATACCTTCTTTGTCCTTGAGCCACTCTAATCCAGCTGGAGTGCCCTTAAAGTCGTAGCGACTGGCAATTTCTTTTTCACTTTGCGCGAACATGTTATTCATCTCTGCTTTGTCGTAATCCGACACTATATCAAAACTAAATGTGGCCATATGACTAGTATACCACCCCTACAAGCCTTGGCATAAGTGCTGCACAATCTTAACTGATCCGTTTTTGTCGGTCGCAATGCCATAGCCTACAAGCGTATAGAGTGGATTAAGCATAGCCTCTCGATGACTCGTAGACCGCATCCAGCGTTCGTTGGCAGATTCCGCAGTACTCGACTTGCCTGCACCACCCGTAATATTCTCGCTCATATATCGGCTGCAGACCCCTGCAGCATACAGTGGAATATATTCGTAACCATGCATACCCGTCTCAGGGTTTATATGGGCATGGTAGCTATGCTGTATCATATCATCCGCTTTGGCCTGCGCCGAGGCGTTTAGCCCCTCACTGAGCTGCAGGAGGGGCTGTGATGCCTGCTGACGCTCTTGATTCACAAGTGCATAGAGCTCTTCTCGTGTTGCAGCTTTATGTTTGGGTTGTACTGGTAGTGGTGTAATGGTCTTTTTTCGCAAGCTCGTCTTTTCTTCGTTTGACGTGCTGGTATCCACCCGAGGCACCGTCTCGTCGGTAGGCACATGTGCAACATAGGCAATAAATGCAGCAATCAGCAATGCGGCTACCACTAGTGTCAAAAGTATGTATCCGCCAGCAGTGCGAGGTCGAAACAAAAAGCTCATGATTATACAGTAGCGCAAAATTTTGAAATAGTCTACGAGCTTACTCTTGTGCAGATTATATGCTATAATACCCGTTAGTTTCTCGTATATAATCATACGAGGTTATGCCGCGATAGCTCAGCTGGTTAGAGTGCATCCATGGTAAGGATGAGGTCCTGGGTTCAAATCCCAGTCGTGGCTCCAAATTGCAATATAGCTCAAAAAGTCGCCCGTAGCGCGGCTTTTTTGATAATAAAAATATATTGACTTGTATACCCCCTAGGGGTATTATGAAACTATGAATCAAAATACAAAATCTAGAGCTATTCGTCGCCTCAAAATTGCCGAAGGGCAGATACGCGGTTTACAAAAAATGATTGATGACGATAAATATTGTGTTGATATTATCACGCAGGCATCGGCCATTAAAGAGGCGCTATCGAGTATCGAGGATTTGCTACTAGAAAACCACTTAGAGACACATGTTGTGCATCAGATTCAGCACGGCAAAGAGGATCAAGCGGTCGAGGAAATTCTAAAAGTATACAAACTGAAAAGGAAGAAATAGAGGAGCTACCCATGGAAAAGATCTCTGTATTAATTGGCGCAACACTGCTTATAGTGTTTATTGCCTGGTGGTTTTTTGGTAAACGAAACAACAAAGTAACAGAGGCAACTACGTCTAAAAGCAAGCAAAAGGTAAAAGTAACAGTAAATGGCGGCTACATACCAAGCACTGTTGTACTTCAACAAGGCGTGCCAGCCAGTATCATCTTTGACCGTAGAGATCCGTCGGGCTGCTTCAACGAAGTCGTGCTCCCCGACTTTGGTGTACATCAGATACTACCAGTTAATGAAAAGCTTACGGTCGATATCGACACCAGTAAATCCGGCGAATATTCCTATTCATGTGGCATGAATATGTTTCACGGAAAAATTGTTATCAAATGATGAGTATAAAACGTCGTTTCATTTTTGCCTTTGTGGCATCATTGCCGATGCTTCTAGAGATGGTCTTACGGCCACTGTTCGGCTTTGAGCTACCAGGCCACGTAGTGACGATGTTTTTATTGACTACGGCAATCATGGTTGTCGCAGCAGGGCCGTTTATTCGCACTGCATGGGCGGCATTTAAAAACCATAGCGCAAACATGGATACACTGATTGCGATTGGCACTAGTACGGCATACGTCTACAGTGTATATGCGATGCTACACCACCAGCCTGTATTCTTTGAAGTGGCCGCATTTGTCATTACATTCATTCTGCTCGGCCAAGTACTCGAAGAACGTATGAGGGGTCGTGCAAGCAATGCACTCGAAAAACTTCTTGGTTTGCAAGCCAAAAATGCAGAAGTATTACGCGACAATGAATTTATCCGCGTGCCTTTAGAGAAAGTAGCTATAGATGATATTATTCGTGTCAAACCGGGGCAAAAGATAGCCGTCGATGGAGTTATTATTGATGGTACTTCTAGCGTAGATGAGTCGATGGTGACAGGCGAAAGCATGCCAGTCACCAAAAGACCTGGCGATATTGTAATCGGTGCCACAATCAACCAGTCGGGTGCATTTACATTTAGAGCTACAAAGGTTGGTAATGACACACTGCTAGCGCAAATTGTTGAAATGGTAAAGCATGCTCAAATCAGTCGTGCACCAATCCAAAAAACAGTCGATACAATTTCAAATATATTTGTGCCAGTAGTGCTTATTATTGCCATACTGACATTTGTGATCTGGTTCGTACTGTTTGACGCAGAGGCCACTACAGCCATGCTCTACGCGGTGGCTGTCATTATCATAGCGTGTCCTTGTGCGCTTGGACTTGCGACGCCGACTGCCCTGATGGTTGGTACGGGCCGTGGAGCAAAAATGGGTATTCTCATCAAGAGTGGTGATATCCTCGAAGCAGCCAATGATATTCAAACCGTACTATTTGACAAGACCGGCACAATTACCTTAGGTAGGCCCGTAGTAACTGATGTTGTCGGCGATGAAAAGGAACTCCTCTCTCTTGCCGCAACACTTGAACGTTTTTCGGAGCACCCGCTTGCTGTTGCTATTTTAGAAAAAGCCAACACACTCGGCATAAAAGTAAAAGATGTCGAAAATTTTAACGCCATTGAGGGCCAGGGCGTAACTGCTACTGTCGCTAACAAGCCTGCTTTTGTTGGTAATATGAAGTTGCTCGGCAAAATAAAGCTTGACCCCAAACTAGAGCAAACAATGAAACATCTACAAAACGAAGCCAAAACAGTTGTAATTGTTGGCTCGGATAACAAGGTGACTGGCCTCATCGCTATACAGGATGCGCCAAAAGAAACTTCCGCTGCAGCTATCACCTCTCTCAAGCAGAAAGGCTTGCGAGTAGTTATGATTACAGGCGATAATCGGCGTGTTGCAGAAACTATTGCAAGCGCCGTCGGTATTAACGAAGTGGTTGCAGATGTACTGCCAGGAGAGAAGGCTAAACATGTTACATCGTTGCAGCAGCAAGGAAAAGTAGCATTTGTGGGTGACGGTATTAACGATGCGCCTGCACTTACCGCGGCTGATCTTGGTATCGCTATGGGTAGCGGCACCGATATTGCAATAGAGTCTGGCGGCATTGTAATAGTCAAGAACGACCTTCGAAATGTCGCCACGGCACTCACCTTGAGCCAAAAGACATTTGGTCGCATCAAACTTAATCTTTTTTGGGCTTTTATCTACAATGTGCTCGGCATCCCGATTGCCGCAGGCTTGTTTGCTTGGGCGGGCGTAACGCTCAGTCCAGAGCTAGCAGGGCTCGCTATGGCATTTAGCTCGGTATCTGTTGTGGCTAGCTCCCTACTTCTTGGCAAGGCAAAGCTAAACGGCTAAGTTTAGTTATTGATACTGTCTGTCGCGTAGGGACCCATCGTCATGGCCAGTATTCTCAAAACACTTCGGGGTAAGCTCTTTGCTAATTCGGAACATATCTACAAGCAGACAGCTTGGCGTACCATTGTTCATGTGGTTTGTTGGTGAAATCAAGTTCCAGCCGTCAGCAAGCTTGATAGCTATGACTGTAGGTGGTGTTTCTGATTGCACTTGTCCATCGCCATCACAGCCATATTTTGCCAACGCAAATCTATCTTTTACTTCACTCACAATCTCATACTCACCACGCGAATCACATCCAGTGTAGTCTTGCTTGAGGAATTCTATCAAATCTGCCGAGTAGTCCCCGTCTGCGGTTACCTTATTTTCAACATCAGA
Organism: uncultured Candidatus Saccharibacteria bacterium; assembly: GCA_964593465.1. Classification (GTDB taxonomy): domain Bacteria; phylum Patescibacteriota; class Saccharimonadia; order Saccharimonadales; family Saccharimonadaceae; genus Mycosynbacter. The sequence goes on along the minus strand of CAZQJY010000005.1, from coordinate 9,285 downwards.
TTTTTTGCGTTCGGTAAGTCGAGGTAGGTTTTGTGCAGAGTACTGCAAAAATGCCTGATATTGTGGTACTTCGCCTCCAGTATCACTATTTCCACCTAGGCATGCATCAAAACCATTAAATGTATTGAGAAATGCACCACCCTGGCTACGACATTCGTCAAAGTTTTTAAATAGCTTTTGTGGTATCTGATTCTTCTCGAGACTAGCAACTCGTTCTGAAAGGCTATATATCTTAGCTTGTTGCCATACAACTCCTGCGACAAGCGCTACGACCACGAGAGTAGTCATGACAATTAGTATATTTTTCTTGTTATTACGCTTATGTATACCATCCATGCACACGACTATAGACTAACATACGACAAAAAGCAAGGAGCGTGCTATTTTTTGCGGGTTAGCCTCTTTGCAGGCTTGTCTTGCTCAGAGAGTCGCAAGAGCACAAATGACTGCAGCAACGCCCATGCCACTGCATTGATAAGGAAAGCTGCCGTGCAGATAAATGCAGCCAGGAGTATCTTTTGTCCTAATTCGTAGTTGATCAAACCAATGAGGCCCGCTGCAAGCACACATACAACGGCCGCCACAAGATAGGCATGCTGTAATTTTTGGCGCGCGTCTGTGCTGGCATTCCAGCTCTCTAGGCTTTTCATAATTGTCGTAAACATAGCAAACACTATACTCCTTTTATATTATTGTAGCACTTTTGGTAAAATAAGTCAATGGCTTGAGTTTTGACAAACAAAAAGCTCTCTGTCGATAGAGAGCACTTTGCATGGAGCCGCTTCAGGGACTCGAACCCAGGACCTGCTGTTTACAAAACAGCTGCTCTAACCAACTGAGCTAAAGCGGCAAAAGATTTGAAAGGTTCGTTACGAACAAAACGTAACATTCACCATTCTACAGAAAAAAATCATATTTGACAATACCAAAACACTCAAAACACCCCTAGTAAAATCGTCCGTAATCGTGTAGAATGGTACCTGTATCCACGCCGGAATCGTGTAGTGGCAATCACAGGAGACTGTAAATCTCCCGCCGTATGGCTTCGTAGGTTCGAGTCCTACTTCCGGCACCAAATAAAATTACGACCGTCTGGTCGTAATTTTATTTGATTCTGTTCGTATGCCGCGAACCGTCCATCGCGGAGCGATGAGGTTCGGCGCAGAGAGTGAAATGTTGGAAAGCGCGAAGCATTTTTCGACATGAACGAACGGAGGAGCGAAACAACGTGAAGCGATGTCCTACTTTGCGACACTTAGCCAAATAATCGGCATAGAAAATGCTAAATAATATGCTACTTGATACAACAATGCATACTTTAAATGATTACGCATAATCATCACCCTAGCAATGACCCAAGCCATGACAAGTACACAGATTACCGTCAATATGGTTGGGATGTAGCACAGAATAAGTAGTTGGCTCACAAATAACAACAACGCAGATAAACCAGCGAGCTGTCTATGCAAGTTCACCCCCTTGTCCTTTTCTGGCACAAACGTACAAACCTGCTGTGATAGAAAAGATACGGCTATTACAACAGCATACAGAAAACCGAGCCGTAGATTCGGAATAAACCAATGAAAGAAAAAAACAGATGCGCACATTAAAACTACGGCAAACAAGATGGAGTAATATAAGGAGCTTTGTCGACTGGCGGCAGCATGTTGGCTAAAAGTATAATGAACACTCTTTGGCCATCTGTAAACAAGAAAACATAGACCCAAGATGAGAATAATTACCGAGAGACTGCCGTAGTGCAGCTCATTCATATAGTGCTTACATCACCACTTTTCGTGGCTGCTTGACCGTCTTCTTGATGTTTGCGACGGGTTTTGCTTTTGGAGCAAGAAGTTTCTGCACTTCTTGGCGAACATTTGCAGCTTGCTCATGCTCTTCTGCGCGTTCGTAGGCATCTGCCAGGATACGCAGTGATTGCGGATTTTTGCGCTCGTCTAGCTCTACTGCTCGCTCAAGTGAAATAATAACCTTTTTCTTGTAGCCAAGTTTTTCCTGCACCTTGGCATAGGCAATGTGGCGTGAAGGGATATCTTCTTCCATGCCAATAGCTTGCTCGAATGCCAATGCGGCTTTGTCGTATTTCTCTGTTTCGTAATAAATCAAGCCGACATTGTGCAAGCTCGATGCGCTTGGCTCGAGGCTTTGCGCTATCTCAAAACATTCGATAGCATCGGAAAAGGCTTGTTGCTTGGCATAGAGGATGCCCAGGCGATTGTAGGCGGTTGCATTGCGTTCATCGACACGCAGGATAGTGAGCAAGGCTTTTTCGGCACGTAGATACTTTTTATCACGGAGAGATTCTTGAGCAATACTCCACAATTTATCGAGTTTATCGGCAAATTTCAAATGAGCTTCAGACGTCACTTCGTGAATCGTCTGCTTGTGAAATACGATAGCAAAACTAAGTGCTATAAGTACTAGTAGTCCGAGCATCCCTAATATTATACCACAAGCCGTAGGAGCTGCAGCTTGGTATTGGCATTTTGCTTCACGGCTATTTCTACATCAAGGAGTAGCGACGCTTCACCAACAAGCTTATCTGATGAGTTTGATTTAATAAGTGCGGTATACATCTGGAGGCTTGCATCTATAAACTCGAGTGTTTTGTCTCTGGAACCGCCATATTCTTTTACTAGTATGAGTTTGTCGTAGCGTGAGCCGCCAACAAATTTTTTGGCTGCCTCAAATAGTTTAGAGCGCTGCTCAAAATATCGCACATCCAGCACTAGCTTTTTAACTTCTGCTTGCTGGCCACCTGCCATAAACTTGATGCGCGCAGAGTGTTCTGCAGGGATATCGATGGATTCGACAGGGGCAGCGTGAACAGTTGTCTGGCAGCGTGAACGAATTGTAGCTAATAGTTGGTCGGGAAAATATGTCAGCAGCACAAAGTAGAGATTTTTGCGCGGCTCCTCCAGGAGCTTGAGTAGCGCATTCTGTGCTTGGATGGTAATTTTACTTGCATCGCGCAGGGTCACGATCGTACGCACGCTCTTTTTGCCCGCACGCACAGCCACCTGCAGGTCACGGATGTCGTCGATGTAGATACCTGTACTGGTTTTGGATAGATTCGGGTGCTCTTCGACAGCTATAAGTTCATCCGTCGGCAATAAAATACCCTCGACATACGTACTCAGATTTTCGCCCTCTGTGCCAGTGACAATCTGGGCGTGAGGCAGCGTTCTAGCCATGAACAGCCTCGGCAAAGCCTGCGGGCACAGACACCTCAAATACCTTACGCTCACCGCCGGGCAGCGTGACCTCCAGCTTGCGTGCATGTAGATACATCCGCTCAGCCGACTCTTTGCCGTATACTTTATCGCCCACTATAGGCGTGCCTATATACGCCATGTGCACGCGTAACTGGTGTGTGCGGCCTGTGCGTGGCTTGAGTGCGACGAGCGCGCGGGTTTCGCCAGTGTCTCCTACCTCATACACTGTCTGCGCAGGCTTGCCGCCCGCACCGACACGAAATGTGCTCGGGCTCGACGGATTGCGCTCTATAGGCAAGTCTAGCTTGGCAGTCACAGGCTCTGGCACACCAGACACCACCGCTGCATATTCTTTTTTGACGGTGCGATTGGTAAATTGTTTGCTGATCATGCTAGCAGTTTCATCGTTTTTGACCATCAAGAGTACACCGCTCGTATCGCGGTCGAGACGGTGAATAATCCCAGGCCTGTTCGTCTCGGATTTATAAGTTGTCTTGTCTTTGACAAAATCCGCGGCCGTATATTCTTCGATGAGCGCGCCTTTGGCATGCGTCAGAAGTCCGAGTGGCTTGTTGATGACAAGTACGTTGTTGTCTTCGTAAATAACGTCGATGACTGGCTTTTCTATAACCGTCTCGGCCGTTTGCAAGGTAATTTCATCGCTGTCTTTGACAGCGTATTTGGCCGATGTCTGCACTTCGCCGTTCACCAGCACCTCGCCACGCGCAATCCTCTTCTGATACGTACTGCGAGATTCACCGCCAAATCGCTCTACAAGCACCGTATCGAGTCGTGCAGTCTGTGGCACATCACGCAGCAGATATACTTCTTTGCCACGATACGGCAGCGCATAGGTCGTGAGCGCATGCTGGTCTGGCAGTGACACAAGTTGATACGCATGTTGTACACCAGATTCTTCGGCCATCTCGTAGATGTAGTCTTCGTCGTCTTCTGCTGCGCTATCTATGAGCACCGCGTAATTCTTTTTGCCGCACGCAAAACGTATGATAACGTTTTTGTCATGCGGTTTACTCTTGGCGATGCGCTCGATGTGGCGCGGCATCACATCGTCGGCTACTTCGTGAAACAGCCGTAGTATCGCCACTAGGTCGGATGAATCAAATTTCATGCTAGTTCTTTGACCTCAGGCCCACAGCTTGTTGAACACGCAGGAGTGTTGCGTTTGCTTGCTCGTTCATAGCTTGCTCGCTTGTCTCGAGTTTTTGCAGTAGTGTCGCGTCGCCTACCTGGCTCAGACGGGTCTGGAAATCTGTCAAAAATCCACTTACTTCTTCCGCTACAATCTTTTTGAACTCACCGTATCGTTCCATACCAGCAAGCTCAGCAGCCACTTGCTGCACTGGCGCACCGCGAAGTAATGCCAAGATGTCGAGTAGATTGGATATGCCTGGCTGCTCGGCTGGGTTGTAGGCAACGGACGCTTTGTCGTCGGTGGTGGCAGACATAATCTTTTTGGCAGCGGCGGCTGGATCATCACCTAGGAAGATGACACCCTTGCCCGTCTCGTCGGATTTACTCATCTTTTTGGCTGGGTTCACAAGATCCATGATACGAAGCCCCTGATCTTTGCCAAAAAACTCATGCTGCACTTTGACGGAGTCTGGCACGACAAACAACTTGCCAAAACGATTGTTCATACGCTCGGCAATATCTCGTGCAAATTCTAAATGTTGCGTCTGGTCATCGCCAACTGGTACGTATTTAGCATTGTAGAGTAAGATATCTGCGGCCATGAGCACAGGGTAATTAAACAGCCCCATACTAATTTGATTGTCACCTAGCTTGCTCGATTTGTCTTTGAATTGCGTCATACGACTCATCTCGCCAAATCCAGTAAAGCAATCTAGAATCCACGTCAGCTCACTATGTGCCGACACGTAGCTCTGGCGATAAAGATAAATATTATCGTTATCAAGCGGTAATCCTGCGGCTGCATAAAGCCGAGCATTGTGCATAATCTGCGCCTGCAACTCATCATGATTGGTTGGCGTCGTAAAACTATGTAGATCCGGAATAAACATATTGACCTGGAACTCGCTCGAACGCGTCTTGGCCATATCAATAATAGGCAGCATCGCACCAAAATAATTACCAATTTGTAGGTCGTTGTTGGCGCGCAGGCCAGTGAGGATTACAGGTTTTGTCATATACGTACCATTATATCACTCGTGGGGCTATTTATCGCCCTCTGTCATCTCGTTGGCATTCGCCATACAATCCTCAATTACACGCCGCACTGGATTTGGTGCGTCTTTTCGATCATCAAGCATTCTGTATAGCTCTCGAGTTCTACTTTTCGCAAGGTCTATTAGATCTTGGTCTGATAGTTTCGGCTCTGCTTCCATCTTTGGTCTCCTTATTTACGTTAAAAAACCGCCGTTCTGGCGGTCTCTTCTGTATTCTCAATTGTGTTTTAGTTCAAAACACGGAACAAACCGCCAGAGGTGCTGTCAGTAAACCAAAAGTATGTATGGTATGTTCCTGTTATCATGCCTCTATCATACCATACACAAAAAATACCCCGCAAACTGCAGGGTATTTTCTTGCCAAAAAGCGACTTAACGCTTCGAGAACTGTTCGCGCTTGCGAGCAGAACGAAGACCGTATTTCTTGCGTTCTTTTTCACGTGGATCGCGCTTGAGGAACTCGGCTTTTTTGAGCGTTGGGCGTAGATCGCTATGACCAACAGTGATTGCTTTGGCAATCGCTAGTTTGATTGCGTCGACTTGCCCTGCGAGACCACCACCGCTCACGCGGACAGTGATATCAAACTCTTTTTGCTTGCCTACGAGGGCGAGTGGATCAGTGATTTCAGCGAGCAGCGTTTTGTTGTCAGAGAGATACTCTGCAGCAGGCTTGTCGTTGATAGTCACGTTGCCTTTGCCTTTGTAGAGGCGAGCGCGTGCAGTCGCAGCTTTGCGACGGCCAAGTCCGTAGAAGTAAGATGCATCTGCCATATTACTTTACCTCAACTTTCTTTGGGGTTTGTGCAGTATGAGCATGTTCTGTGCCTGCAAACACCTTCAGTCGAGCCATACGGCCAGCCTGAAGCTTGTTTTTTGGCAACATGCCTTTGACTGCGTTTTCGATGATTCGCTCTGGGAACTTTTCACGAACTTCTTCGAGACGAGCGTCTTTGATACCGCCAGGGAATCCTGAGTGTCGGTAGTAAATCTTTTGTAGCTCTTTGTCACCTGTTACTGGCACGTCTTTGGCATTGATAACTACTACGTAGTCACCGCCGTCGATGTGTGGCGTGTAGGTTGGCTTGTCTTTGCCTGTGAGCAAACGTGCGATGATAGTACTGAGGCGGCCAAGTGGCAGCTCAGTTGCATCGATAAGATGCCATTCGCGGTTGACTTCAGATGGCTTCTGAGAGTAAGTTTTTGCGTTTACCATTACTTAGACTCCTTTGCTACTGGTTTGAGCTCGTCGACAAATTCGATTGTCGCTAGCTGCGCACCGTCGCCTACACGTACACGAGTACGTTGTACGCGTACGTGCCCACTCGTGCGGCCAGTAAGCTGTGGAGCAATCTCGTCTACCAATTTATAGGCAGCTGCAGTTGTCGATAGTTTGGCAATCACCGCGCGGCGGCTCGCCAAATCACCTTTTTTAGCTTTTGTAATGAGCTTTTCTATATAACGCACCAATTCTTTGGCTTTTGGCAACGTAGTCTCGATCTTGCCGTGTTCGACAAGGCTCGTCGCCAGACCCTTCATGAGTGCGCGGCGTTGGTCGCGCTCACGACCGAACTTACGCCCTTTGTATCCATGTCGGTGCATATTACAGTTCTAACTCCGCTAGTTTATCTTTTACTTCATCAAGTGCTTTTGAGCCAAAGCCTTTGAGTTCGCGCAAATCTTGTTCGGTGAGTGTCACCAAATCTTGCACAGTACGAATCTCGTTGTTGACGAGCGCATTGGCTGTACGAGCCGTGAGATTGAGCTCTTCGATAGAGGTATTCAACTCATTTGCGTCTTCGCTATCGTTTTGACCAAGTGCAGGTGCCGCTTCGACAGTTGTACTGCCAGCAAGCGCTGTGTATTGGTTTACGAGGATAGCTGCCGCTTCTTCGAACGCTTCGCGTGGGCTCAGTGAACCGTCGGTGTCAACAGTGAGTGTCAACTTGTCGAGGTTTGTTTCTTGACCAACACGAGTGCCGTCTACTTTGTAACGTACACGGAGCACTGGGCTAAATACTGCGTCGAGCGCAATGTGATCGCTGTGCAGGCGCGTGTCACTCGCTTCTTCGATGGTACGGTAACCACGGCCAGAGTCAACCACGAGGTCGATAGCTACACTGGCTTTTGGATCATCAATTGTGCAGATAACCTGCTCTGGATTGATGATTTCAACATCCGCAGTAGTCTTGATGTCGCCAGCTGTAACACTGCCAGCACCTTTTTTCTCAAGGCGAAGCTCTACGGGCTCGTCAGTATGTGTTTTGACACGTACATTTTTGAGATTAAGGCTGATATCTACTACATCCTCTTTGACACCTTTTACAGTGGTGAATTCATGAGTTGCACCTTCAATCTTGAATGATACGATAGCACCACCAGCAATACTCGAAAGCAATACGCGGCGCAAGCTGTTGCCAAGGGTGTTGCCATAGCCAGCATGAAGTGGTTCGATAACAAACGATGCGCTTGTATCTGTGTGATCATCAATCTTTGCGAGTGCAGGGTTGTGAATAACTTTTGTCATAGTATTAGGCTCCTTACCCTTATCGTGAGTAGTACTCTACGATGAGCTGTTCGTTAATATCTACTTCCGCTTCTTCACGTTTTGGATTACCCGTTACAGTGATAGTGAGCTTTTTGGAATCTGACTTCATCCAACTAAGTGGACCCTGTACAGAATTATTGATCACGTCGTTGATCTGCGTGAAATAGCCACTCTTTTGGCTCTTTGGTCGTACCTCAATCACATCACCAGCCTTGAGTCGAATTGATGGAATGTCAACACGACGGCCGTTGAGTAAGAAATGTCCGTGGCCAACCAGCTGGCGAGCAGCGCGGCGGCTAGTTGCAAAACCTGCGCGGTATACTGCATTGTCGAGGCGACGCTCGAGCAGCTGAAGGAGCAATTCACCAGGAAGTACACCCTGTCCACTTGCGCGGTCGGCTTCTTTCATGAGGCGTGAGAATTGCTTTTCAAGCAGGCCATAAGTGCGGCGAACTTTTTGCTTTTCACGTAGCTGTGTAAGATACAAGCTTGGCTTACCTTGACGACCATGTGCGTGCTGACCTGGGATACCAGACTTGCGCGCCATGATTTTGTGCGCTTTTGGATGCAGCGCGTAACCTTCGCGACGAGACTGCTTAACAATAGGAGATGTATCTCGTGCCATATACTAAGCCCTCCTCGCTTTCTTAGGACGAACGCCACCATGAGGTACGCCCGTCACGTCTTTGATACTATCAACAGTAATCTCGAGATTACTCATTGCACGAATCGCAGCGTCGCGGCCAAGGCCTACGCCTTTGACGAATACGTCGACTGAGCCAAGTCCATGAAAGCCCTTGACGGTCTCAGCAGCTTTTTCGGCTGCGACTTGCGCCGCATACGCAGTGCCTTTTTTGCTTCCGCGGAAGCCACAGGCGCCAGCACTTGCTGCTGCAAGTACATTACCTTTTTTGTCGGTAAACGTTACGATTGTATTGTTAAATGTTGCTTGGATGTGCAGCTGACCAGCAGGAACTGATCGGCGTTGCTTTTTCCGAGCGGATGTTTTAGCTTCTGCCATATTACTCTAGTTCCTTTCCTTTAGGTCTTGCTTGCTGCTTTTGGTTGTGTGCCGCCGACAGACTGCGCGCGACCCTTACGAGTACGTGCATTTGTGCGAGTACGCTGTCCGCGTACAGGCAAGCCTGCTTTATGACGCAAGCCACGGTAGGCATTGACATCTTTGACACGTTTAATGTTGTTTGTTACCAAGCGCTGTAGGTCGCCTTCCGTGGTATAATCTGCGTCGATTATTTCACGAATACGCTGTTCTTCAGCCTCGGTGAGATCTTTCACCCGA
>CAZQJY010000004.1:3849-117855 GCA_964593465.1 uncultured Candidatus Saccharibacteria bacterium | reverse complement strand
GGATTCGAACCCCCGAATGCTGGGACCAGAACCCAGTGCCTTACCACTTGGCGACATCCCAATGATATGTTGAACAGCTATTAATATAGCAGTTTAGTGTCGTTTTTTCAATGGCTGGACTGGTATGCCAATACACCACACGGATACAAACGCCAACAACAAACTACAATAGGCCCCAATCAGGGCTATGGCCGCCCTGCCATCACCCACATACAATTCTAACCACCACGCGGTGAGCAGCCAGCCACATGGAGCAACAAAAGACGACACCAGCCCCACTGCTCGCATCAATGGACTTACCCGCATACGCAACAAATAGGGTAGCGCGAACACACCAGACGCAGCTACCGACAGTGCTGCCGCAACTCCATACCTGCCTCCACCCACTGCAGAAGTCACTATCGTTTCGATAATAATATCTGACTTAAATAATAAATACGTTGTCACCCCTGCCACCAATACCGCATACATAAGTACGGCTGGATACAGCTTTGGGCGGCGCAGTGCAGGCGCATTGACAGCTCGTACCTTGCTCATACCTCCATTGTACTACTTGTTTAGGCACATGTCGTTGTCAAATTAGCTTTTTTGCTTGTGCTTTTTTGTGAGGCAATGTACAGTAAATGACAGCGAAAGTTACAAAAACAAACATTTTGAAAAAACAAAAAATAGTGCTTGTAGCATTTCGCTCTACGATATACCCACCACAACACTCTTTTCCCCGCCCACCCAGCGGGGACCTTGTTTTTGCGTAGAAAAATCGCAGCTTTACTGCGTATTGTCTATCATTAGAACAGTAAAGAGAATAAGCTATTGCTTGGCTTTGTAAGAATGCTGCGTGCGCCACTCCGCAATAGCTCCGTGATTTCCACTCAGCAATACCTCCGGCACCTTCATCCCTCGAAACTCCTCAGGCCGCGTATATTGCGGAAACTCTAGCGTCTCGCCGTCAGAGAAACTCTCTATCTCGGCACTTGTTTCACCGCCCAGTACCCCAGGCATGAGCCGCACGATACTATCGATGATTGTCATTGCCGGCAATTCGCCGCCCGTAAGCACATAGTCCCCTACCCGTACCTGCTCATCCACCAGCGTTGTAATTCGTTCGTCATATCCTTCGTAGCGTCCACAGATGAAGATATACCCCTGTGGACTATCGTCGGCGTGAGCCTGTGCAGCTGCCTGCACCCATCGCTCGCCACGCGCCGTCATCAGTAACACCTTGGCATCTGGATCATTCTCTTTTGCCTTTTCTACGGCTGCGAACAACGGTTCGGGCTTGAGCAGCATGCCATCACCACCACCATATGGAGTGTCGTCGACAGTCCGACGCGGCCCAATCCCGAACTCACGCAAATCAATCGCACTCAGCTGCACAATCTCATCCTTTTGCGCCTTCCACATCATAGAATTTTCAAACACGCCCGTAAACATTTCGGGAAACAGTGTGATAACTTGGAACCTTCTCATCTCTACCAGTTTACAAGGTATTGACTTTTTTGTAAATAATTGCAATGATATCTACATCCTGACACACCTATCGAAAGGACTTGTCATGGAAGAAGTGGACGGTCTCCCGACCTATCCCGATGGACTACAAGAGGCAAGAATCACGGCGAACGAGCTATGGAATCTGCACGTCCATATGGGAAATCCGATTCGCGCCTGGCTATGGCGCAAGCGATGTGACTATCTAGACAAGCGCATCGCTATGCACTAGCCCATCGAAAAAAGTTCGCCGTAGAAGCTCAAGTAGCCCTCTACCGCTTGAGCTACTTCGGTGGGCTTTTTTCATTTTGCCAATGTAGCCGTTTCAGATACTTTGACGAGTACGGCACAAGGCGCGCATAGGAAGCGCAGTGAGACGTATCAAGCATACGGCGAACGAGCATCGCAGTGCAGCAACGCAGCGATGTACCGTCAAAGTATCTGAAACCACAAAACCGCCCGTAATAAAACAGGGCGGTTTCGCAGACATATAAGGCTCTCAACTCTTATAAAAGTTGCTCGCATAGAGCTCATTTCTCGCAGTTCATGTCTGTCTGAACTGATACTTAGTATAGCACGCAGCTTCTCCCAAACACAAGCATTTTTTCTACCAAAATACCCCTTGTGGAAGCACTGTGGACAACTAGGCTAGATGTCTAAATCGTCGAGCTCTTCTAACTCGGCACGCGACTTGCGAGCGTAGTCTGATCCGCCATCTTCTGTATCATTTGTTGCGGTCTCTTCTCGTGCTACATCATCTGACGATACTGTATAGCCTTCGCCATCATTGTTGACGATCTTGAGGTTGTAGCGAGCATCATTTTTTGTACCAAGTGCACGCAGTAGTGTACGTAGGCTCTGTGCTGTCACGCCACGCTTCCCAATCACTCGCCCAAGGTCTTCTGGATTGACGGTAAGCGTCAGCAGCACGCCTTTTTCATCGATCGTGCGCTCTACCACCACATCATCTGGATTTCCCACCAGAGATTTTACGATATATTCTACAAATTGCTGGTCTATTGTCGACATATTGCCCTCCACCGTCTTCGGTCTCTTATACTCCAAATATCGTATCTTTAGTATACCACCAAATTGCAAACATAAGCCTGTTTTGACCTAATCCATTTTTTTGGCTGCTCATCTCTATTGGGCGACTTAAAATAAAACACCTCCAAGTCTGAAGGTGTTTTATCTTTAGCGAATAGCCTTACGCTGCAGCTTCTTCTGTTGATTCTTCGGCGACTTCCTCTACCACTTCTTCTTTTGGCTGGTTTTTGCGAAGTTTTTCTGGATTACGGATAGCCTTTTGTTTGCTTACGTCTGCTTCTTTAACCCACTTAGGGAGCTTCACACCCGCGTCTTTGAGCAGTTTTACTACTCGTGGAGTTGGCTGCGCACCATTGTCGAGGTATTTTTGCGCTGCCTCTACCTGGATATTAGCTTCTTTTGTGTGTGGGTTGTAGCTACCGACGTAGGCTACGACGCGACCGCTCGATGGGTGGCGCTGTGATTCTTGTACAGCCACTCGGTACACTGGGTACGCTTTGCGGCCGACGCGTTGCAAACGGATTGCGAGCATGTAGTAAAACTTCCTTATCTCTTTAGCTTTGATCAATAATTCATTGCCTATTATACGCCGTTTCACTAGTGAAGTCAATCAGTTTATTGCCCGAGTCTCTCAACCCACGTTGCTAGGTGCGAGATTTGCGTAGTCGCCACACTGCAATACCAGTCACTACTGCCATACCAAGCCCCGCTATGACACTACCAAGCTGCATTACTACTCGATACACACCGGTGTTTGGGACACCCAAAATAGTATCTGGCTCGGGCACCACAACGGTGAGTGTACCCTCTTGGCAATTTGTCGGATGACTCACAAGGCAGACACGATACGCGACAGTGTAAGTGCCTGGCGCAGCGTTTTGTGGCACTACAATGTTACCATCTTCATCTATCGTCACACCCGTCAGGCCGCCATCGTTGGCAATCGAGCCGGTGAGCGACCCCTGATCGGGGCGCGAGCCGTTGACATCTGTCAGATCATAGATATTACCCACAACACCATGCTCATCTGGCCGAGAAGGTTGGCTTTCGATATTAATCACCACCTGGTCTTGCACCACTTCTCCCTGGAACGATGCGGTGCTACACACCGACGGATTGGCGACATGACACATCTGGTAGGTGACAGTGTAGCTGCCGAGTGGCGCGCCCGGCTGCACATCGACGTCGCCAGTCGCTGTGTTAAATGTAATGCCTGTTGGGAGCGAGCCAACGACTGTCAAGACAACATCGGCTGGATCAATCGCCTGGCCATCAAGCCTGTCGTTATCGAGCACATTACCCGCCGGGCCGCCAGTCACTGTGTTCACAGGGCTGAGCGTATCGCCATTTGCCGTCACCACGGGCGCTTCGATGGTGATCGTGATTGTGTCTGTCTGGCAATTGGTAGGATTGAGGTTTTCGCAGACTTGGTATTCGACAGGATAAGTGCCTGCTGGAGTATTTTTTGGTACCTGCACATTTCCATCTTCATCAATCGTCACCCCTGTCAGTCCACCATTATCTGTCACGGTGATCGTGACATCGTCTGGATTGATTGGGTCGCCGCCAAGGGTACCACCATCGAGCACATTACCCGCTGGACCAGACACGACTGGGTCTGGCGTGTCGTCAGGATTCACCACAAGAGGCGCAGCTGTCACATTCACCGTTACCGTATTAGTCTGGCAATTGGTAGGATTGAGGTTTTCGCAGACTTGGTAGGTAATTGTATGGTTGCCCGCTGGAGTGCCAGGCGCGACCGATACAACACCATCGCCGTTGATTGTTATACCCGTTGGCGTGCCGCTCGGGGTTGTCACCGTCACATCGTCTGGATTGATTGGGTCGCCGCTCAATGTGTCGCCCGTGAGCACGCTACCCGCATTGCTCGAGCCATCGCGACCGTCAACATTCGGCAAGGTAGTTGGTGATGTCACAATCGCTGCAGCGGTAATCTCGAGCGTGGCTATTCCTGTCTGGCAGTTACCAGGGTTGAGGTTTTCGCACACCTGATACTCTATCGTGTAATTGCCCGCTGGGGTGCCAGGCGCGACCGATACTGTGCCGTCGCTGCCAATTATCACACCACTTGGCGTACCACTCGGGGTTGTCACCGTCACGTCGCTCGAATCGATCGGATCGCCGCCGAGCGTATTGCCCGTCAGCACACTGCCTGCATTACTTGACCCATCATAGCCATCAACTGGCGTGAGGGTGTTTGGCGAGGTAACAATAGGAGTAGCCGTCACCTGCAATGTCATTGTCTCTGTCTGGCAGTTGGTTGGGTTGAGGTTTTCGCACACCTGATACTCTATCGTGTAATTGCCCGCTGGCGTGTCTGGCGCGACAGTAACCGCACCATTGCTTCCGACAGTGATACCCGTTGGGGTGCCGTTTGGTGTCGTGACAGTCACATCACTTGGCGTCATCGGGTCGCCGCTCAATGTGTCGCCCGTGAGCACGCTACCCGCACTGCCGCCATCACGACCATCGACAGAAGTCAGCGCGCCCGATGTCGTCACGATTGGCGCAGCAGTGACATTGACCGTCGTTGTGCCCGTCTCACAGTTAGCTGGATTGAGGTTTTCGCACACGGTATACGATACCGTATGGCTCCCTGCTGGGGTGCCAGGCGCGACCGTCACCGAGCCATCGCTGCCAACAGTAATACCACTTGGCGTACCGCCAGGAGTCGTTACTGTCACATCAGCTGGATTGATTGGGTCGCCATCAAGCGTATTGCCCGTCAATACACTGCCTGCATTGCCGCCATCGTGACCATTGACACCTGGGAGCGTATTATCATTTGTCTCGATATCCGCTGCTGTAATCGTCAGTGTAAGGGTATTCGAACTACAGTTAGTTGGCTCGATCGTTTCGCATACCGTATAAGTAATCGTGTGGTTGCCCGCTGGAGTGCCTGGCGCGACAGACACCACGCCGGTGGTCGAATTAATCGTTACACCAGTTGGCGGACTTGTCAGCGATACCGTCACGTCACCAGGTGTTATCGCGCTGCCGCCGAGCGTATCGTTGGCAAGCACGCTACTTGTTGAGCCACCGTCTCGCCCGCTCACATCGCCAAGCGTATCGGCCGCCGCCACAAGAGGCAGCGGTAATACCTCTATCGTCGCTTCAGCGGTCGTACAGTTCGACGGGTGTGCCGTTTCGCAAATCTGATATTCTACCGTATGCGTACCGGGGCGCAGGCCAGTTGGCGTCGCAGCTGGCACACTCAACGTTCCATCTGGATTAATGGTGATACCAGTACCGTTGTCGTCGGTAATACTCGTTGTCACATTGCTACTGGTTGCCTGTGCGCCATTCAGAGTGTCATTGCCAAGCACACTCGCTGTCGTGCCGCCGCCATAAGGCAATGGTGTCGTGGTGAAGTCGTTGTCGCCCGCAACAATTGGTGTTGCTGTCACCACCACTGTTGTTTCTGCCGAGCTACAGTTACTCGGGCGATCTATCTCGCAAATTTCGTATTCTATCACGTAGCTACCTGGCGCCAGATCACTCGGCACAGTCACATCGCCGTTGCTCCCAACGGTAATACCCGTACTGTTTGGATCGGTAGCACTAATCGTGACCGTACTAGTGGTCGCGGCTACCCCGTCGAGCGTATCGCCCGTCAGTACGTTGCCAACGTTGCCACCTGCCTGCGCACTACTAAGCGTATCGTCAACCGCAATAATCGGCTTGATTGGCGTATCAACAGAAAATGTCACCGTCGCATCACTACAATTGCTTGGCGCAGCTGTTTCACAAATACGATAGCCGATAGTATGCGAGCCAGGCGTAAGGCCTGCTGGCACTGTCAAAACACCACTACTGTTGATCGTCACACCCTCTGGATTTGGCAACGTAGCTACTGTCACTGTGCCAGGCGTAATCGCGGCACCGTTGAACGTGTCATTGGCGAGCACCGCACCAATTGTACCGCCAGTTGCAGGCACGAGAGTACCATAAGAGTCGTTTTGGGCACTTGGCAAGTTTGGAATTGTGACATTGAGCGTATCACCATCATTAGACGTATCGCTATCTTCGTTCACCGACGACTCGACCACAATAGCCGCACTCGTCGCCACACTCATACCAACATCGGCGGTGATGGTAATCGCGGGTAGTGTCTCGTTGTTGTCGACTCCGCTCGCTCGCGTACAGGTGACAAGCTGCCCGGCTATATTACAGTTCCAACCCGTACCTGACGCTGCACTTGGTACGATACCGGCTGGTAGCGTAGAGGTGACAGTAATAGGATCGGTGGTCGATCCAGCCGCTGCACTGTTTGCGACCGTGGCAGTGAATACCGCCTGCTGACCACGAGTCAGTGCACTAGGGCCTGTCACGTCAGTCGAGATATCGGGCGGCAAAGTCGTAATATTGAGGCTACGGATTTCGTGCGTCTGATAGGCGCCACCTGTCGAGGCAGCAAACCCAAGCTTAAAGGTATCAGGGAAGCTACCCGCACCATTGATAGTATTGAGGTCGATGTTTGAGAATTCTGTCACCCACGATACACCCTGATCGTAGCTGACACGCACTGTCATGAGGTTGGCCGTACTCACGGTAATATGCACCTGGCGTTCAGAGTTTGCACGGTTGGTGCCAGACAGCGAGCTACTGCCACCATTTGCCCGATGGCCAGCCACATACGGGTAATCCGCAGCCGCACCACCGCGCACGACGATACTGTTGGCATAGTTGATATCATGTAGCGTCGACATCGGACCGCCGCTACCAATCTGATTCCAGCTATTGTTGCCAAAACGGTCAAAGCCAACACCTACATAACCGCCCACGATACCAGGCAGACTACGATTATGATCACTCGCATAACCGAGTGAACCAGAATATGGCCCAGGAGCCGACGGTGACGCGGTACCATCGATCAAAAAGAACGATAATCCATCACCAGGGCGCGCCTCTGGCGAGCTAGGCCCCATTGGTGCTGCAGCACCCCAGCCCTGTCCACCATACTGATGAATACTAAACTTAATATCAAGGCCATCGCTTGCATTGACTGGTGTATTGAGGAGTACATAGCCAGTGCTACCACCTTGGGCACGCGTCAGCCGGAGCGCACCGTTACCATTGGTATCTGAGGTGTCAGAACAACGAGGGATCGTCGTAACAGGAGAGGTGTTGTTGGCCGTCAAACACGCCACATGACCACCCGTACCACTACCGCCCGATAGCCAGTTACCTGTCGTCGAAGTGCCCGTAAAGGAATCAGGCACAAGCTGCGTCACCGCCGATACATCATGACTACCACGAGAAAGAGTTGCCAGCACCCCCCCCCACGACAGCCAAAATAGCTATCACTGCAAATGCTACCTGTACTATTCGCTGTTTATGCGAAAGTCGAATCGCAAACTGTTGCGCCATGCCCCTTATTCCCCTCTGTTTATCTCTAACGTCCGCCACCTCTAGCGGATTCTATACGCTTATGATTGTACTACGAGTGGTGTAGGATTGGCAATTATTTTTTGCGCGCCGCAGGGCCTTGTGCGGCATACGCCTCGAGTGCCGCTTTGGCAGCCGCCTGTTGGGCATTTTGCTTGCTCGGGCCAGTGCCCTTCCCCATCAGCTTGTCACCCACAAACACGCCAAGTGTAAATACTTTATCGTGATCTGGACCGACTTCTTCGAGCACTTTGTAGCTCGGCGTGTGTCCGTCGATACGCTGGCTCACCTCTTGCAAATGCGATTTCGGATCGCGCCAACTGCCTGTTTCTAAGATGCCGTCAATCTTGCTGATAATATGCTTTTGGATAAACGCATCGGCGTCTGCGTAGCCGCGCTCCAAGTAAATCGCACCAATCACCGCCTCAAACGCATTGGCCAAGATTTGCTGGCGAGCGCGTACACTCCCCTGTTTTTCGCCCTTGCTCATACGCACGAGCGATTCGTAACCTAGTGCATCTCCCGCCGCGCCGATGCTCTCGGTACGCACTAGTGCCGCGCGCCAGCTTGTCAAAATTCCCTCTGGCTCGGAATAATTACTGTAAAGAAAATCCGTCACCGATAATTCCAACACCGCATCGCCCAGAAACTCGAGGCGTTCGTTGTGTTCACTCACACTCTTCTTGTGCTCATTGACATAGCTGCGGTGCGTGAGTGCAGTAATCAATAGGTCGATGTTTTCAAATTCGAATCCAAGCTTTTCGCGTGCGAAATCTTGGTAAGGTTGCTTTTGCATTCCGGTCATAGATTTTCTTGCCTTATTTTTTTCATAGCTAGCAGCATGAGCTTGCCGATATCTTCATACTCGATCTCCTCGAGTGCATCATGAAACTTGAACCATTTGATACCATTCATCCACTCTTCTTTCTGGATAGCGTCAGTGTCGCCCTTGGCGCGAACCAGGTAGATTTGCGTTGTCATGAGCACAAGTTTATCGATACGGCGATAGCGAAAATGGATTTTGCCGAGCCAACCAAGCATATCAACATCGTGTAGGCCCGCCTCCTCACCAATCTCACGGCGCGCTGTCTGCTGTGCAGTTTCGCCTTCTTCGATATGCCCTTTTGGTATTGTCCAGCGGTCTTTGGCATCTTGGATGAGTAGAATCTCTACCCCGCCCTTTTCATCGCGACGAAACACAATGCCACCCGCAGTAGGTTCGCGGACAATTTCTTGAATAGATGGGCGTTTACGATTGAAGTATTTTTTGAATTTATCAAACTTCGGAGGTGTCGCCATTTGCTGTGTCCTCCACAAGCGTTCGGTAGGCGGTGCCGAGCACCCCGTTAATGAACTTGCTTGAGTTATCAGAACCAAACGACTTAGCGAGTTCGACAGCTTCGTTGATAGCTACGCGAGCTGGTACATCATCTTGCTTATAAAGCAACTCATATAGCCCTAAGCGCAAAATATTGCGATCGATGCGCGCCACTTGCGCAAGTGGCCAGTCTGGGGCCAATGGCTGCAGCTTGTCGTCTAAATCGACCTGCTGCTCTATTGCACCCTTGACGAGTGAAGATACAAATTCGGTGTCACCTATATCATCTTTATATCGCTCAAGATTACGCGCGATAACTTCATCAATATCAACAGGCGTCTCGTCACTATGACGAAATTCATACTCGTAGACACTCTGGAGAGCTACGATTCTGCCGAGATGTCGATTTGAGGCCATGTCGTTAACGTTCTTTCTTATTATGCTTTTGTTTCGATTATATCATCGTTTGACCCGGTGAGGCAATTACATTACAGATGATAGATAAGAGCAAAATAGGCGACGAGTCGCCTAAAGTTGCTTATTTTTTGCCTGTTTCGCGTTTGGTCGTTTTGACCTTTACGGGCGAGGTAGCGTTTACTCGGCGTGAAAGTTTGAGCACGAGGTGACTACGACGAAGACCTGTTTTACGAGGGCTGCTCTGTTTTTTTGGCTGTGCCATGTCAGACTTCTCCTTATTATTTAAAAACTAGTGATAATTGTACTATAGACTTGCGAATAATTCAACAATGTATTGACTTTTTATAATGGTTATGCTATTATGTAAATATGGTTAGAAATCCAAATCACACTACAACTAGCTCATCGGACGCGAGTCCCTCTCTTGCAGAAGTAACGAGCATGACAAAGGACCTCATTAGGTCGGACTACGTAAAAAATCGCATCAAAACAGCAGCTATACCCCTGATTGCCGTTGGAGCAATATCGACACTTTCCGGTTGTGGCGAAGGTGGCAGTAATAACCCTGAACGTTTTGGCGAGCCAAGCGACTACTCTAGTGTGACGCTAGAGGATGGAGCAACAGTTCGTTCAGACCCAGCTGTAATCAACACCAGGGACGGACGCAGTAGTAATATTCTCACTACTCTCGAAGGTACAACTGAAGCAAGCGGCCCTGTATACACATTCCGAAACGAAGACGGAAAATGGTACGGTGTACCGCAACAGGAAGTCGGTGTAGATAACGACAACGACGGTATCGTCTGGGTCAATGAGCAGCGCGCAGAACCAAAAGAATAGACCCGCTACACAACAATACTTACTAGCCGGCCAGGGACATAAATCACCTTGGTCGGTTGTTTGTCGCCCACAAACTGCTGCACGTGCTCATGCGCTAATGCTGCAGATTTAATATCGTCTTCGGCCATATCTATTGCCAAATCTAACTTGGCACGTAGCTTACCATTTACTTGCACAATGATTGTCATAGTATCGGACACAATCTTTGCCTCGCTCCACTCTGGCCAAGCCACAAAGTCAAGCTGTGTGTCATGACCAAGCTGTTGCCACAATTCCGCGCTCAAATGCGGTGCAAATGGCTGAACCAGCTGCACCAGGCTTTCGAGAGATGCTTGCCACTCTTCTGTAAACCCATCTGTTTTGAGCTTGTAAAGTTCGTTGACACACTCCATGAGCGCAGCAATGGCTGTGTTGAAACTCAAGCGGTTGATATCACTTGTTACCTTTTTGATCGTCTGGTGAGTCAGACTCTCAAGTTTTTTGCTATCTATCTCACCAGATTTATCACTTTCGTTGTATTCTTGCACCAATGTCCAGAGGCGATTAAGGAAACGATACACACCCGCGATACCCTTACTACTCCAGTTGCTATTTTCGTTGATCGGCCCCAAGAACAATTCAAATGTGCGCAGTGCATCAGCACCATAGCCTGCATCTATCACCTCGAGTGGGTCAACTACATTGCCTTTACTTTTGCTCATCTTGGTACCATCTTCGGCCTGAATAAGTCCATGGTACACCAGCTGCCCGACAGGCTCTCGCTCAGGTACTAAGCCCATGTCATAAAATACGTGATTCCAAAATCGCACATACAGCAAGTGTGCTACCGCATGATCGCCGCCTATATACATATCAACAGGGCTCCAATAACCGGCTTTTGCTGGATCCCAAGCCTGCTCGGCGTTGTGAGGATCAGTGTAACGCAAGAGATACCAACTACTGCAGGCATAGCCGTCCATGGTGTCTGTCTCGCGTTTAGCAGGCTTGCCACAGGTAGGGCATTCGGTATTCACCCAGTCAGTTTCGCGTGCAAGGACAGATTTACCGTCGCCCTTTGGCGCGTAATCCTCGACCTCTGGCAGCAGCACAGGTAGCTGCTCTTTTGGTACGACCACCGCACCATGCTCCTCGCAGTGGATAACTGGAATTGGCGCACCCCAGTAGCGCTGGCGACTAATGAGCCAATCCCGCATTTTGTAGGTTACTTTACCACGACCCGTACCCTCTTGCTCAAGCCATGCCACAATTTCTTCGCGTGCCTCGCTAGACTGCTGCCCATCAAATACGCCAGAGTTTACCAACTCACCTTCACCTGTATAGACGCCCGGCTCATCGTCTGTCTCTGGCTTTTCAATCACCTGTACAATCGGCAGGCTATACTTTTCAGCAAACGCATAGTCACGCTCGTCGTGTGCCGGCACTGCCATCACCGCGCCCGTACCGTAGCCACCTAATACATAGTCAGCCACCCAGATTGGCACTTTTTTGCCGTTGACTGGGTTGATTGCATAGGCACCCGTCCATACGCCTGTCTTTTCCTTACCTTCACTTTGACGTTCGATCTCAGACTTCTTGACCGCATTGGTCACATAGCTCTCAACATTCTCGTGCATCTCGCTCGTAGTAAAGTTTTTGATGAGTGGGTGTTCTGGTGCAAGCACGACAAATGTCGCACCAAATAGGGTGTCTGGGCGGGTTGAGAAGACAGTGATAGTGTCGTCGCTACCCTCTACCTGAAACTCAATCTCCGCACCTACCGAACGGCCAATCCAATTGGTCTGTGCTGTTTTGATCTTGTCGGGCCAATTGAGACTTGGGGTCTCTTCGAGCAATGAATCTGCATACTCAGTAATTTTGAAAAACCACTGCTTCATCGACTTTTTCTCGACTTCAGTACCGCAGCGCCAGCACTTGCCAGCTTCTACTTGTTCATTCGCTAGCACTGTTTTATCGACAGGACACCACCATTGCAGTGATTCTTTTTGGTACGCCAAGCCACGTTCGTACATTTGTGTAAACACCCACTGCGTCCATTTGTAATACTCGGGATCAGTGGTATTGATTTCGCGCGACCAATCGATACTTGCCCCAACACGCGTGAGTTGGTTTTTAAAATTGGCGATATTTTCTTTTGTCACTACGCTTGGTGCCGTGCCAGTTTTAATCGCATAGTTCTCTGCCGGCAAGCCAAAGCTATCCCAACCCATAGGATATACAACATTATAACCAAGTGCACGTCGAAAACGCGCCACTGCATCTACTATAGAATGCTCAAAAAAGTGGCCTGTATGCATGCCAGCGCCAGACGGATATGGGAACATGCCCGTCACATAATACTTAGGCTTCTCATCAAAGTCTTTCGCTTCATAGCGTGCATCGTCACGCCAAATCTGCTGCCATTTTGGCTCTACATCAGTTGGATTGTATCGTGTCATATCACTACTAGTATAACACGAGGGGGCCAAACAAAATGAGAGCTTACTTGTATTTCCAAGACGACGAAATTGTTATACAAACAGCAGATTTTAGTACCCCCTAGGGCCAGGAGCTGCGCCGCAATATTATCGATTAGCGCCTAGTATTGCGCCAGACATGTTCGAAATCACGTCTTTGAACGGAACTGAGTTTTCAGGCACAGCCGCATCTACGCGACCACCGTATGATACTTTAACATCGGTTGCATTCGCACCCGCAGACTGCTTGATACGAGTAATTTTTCCAGAAAGACGATTAACCCACACTTCTATAGAGTGATCACTTAATGAGTCTGTTGAACCAAGTGTCAACAAATTTGCGCCACACTCATCTAGTTTTTTCACAGCATCATTTGACGCAATTGCGGATCGAAATTCTTTGAGCTTTGTATGGTCAATTTGCACCTTGTAGCCACGTGAGGCACCCTCGCTACCAAGCTTGTCGGTCACCTTGAAAAAGTTGTTACGCATATATGCTTCAGCTAGCTGCTTGCGAGCATCATTATCTCCACTAAGCGATTGGAGGAAATTCTGATAACAATGTACGCCTGTATTGCCTACTCCTGTCTTCAAATCTTCCTGCGAAAATTTAATCCAACTCCCTAGCTTTTCACGGACAGGATCGAGCTGCTTGCCGACATTCGCAATCATTTCCTGCTTCTGCTCCTCGCCCAAACCTTGTGGATATTTACTTATCAAATCCGTAATGCTCGACTTGTACGAGTCTATTGTTTGATCCGGGTTACTCACCTTGACATATATAGCTTTATCATCAGCCATAATCACATCTGCTTTAGCATTAAGCTTAAACATTTCACTCGTTGACGCAAGCTCGATTTGACCTCTGGCGACTTTTTTATCAGTGATACCATTAATCTTAAGTGATTGCGTTGGATATCCTACCGTTCCAGTGCTGATGTTTGCATCTATACCTAGAGTATTCGCCCTGACAAGATTCGCAAAACCTCGTGCGAGCATCCTCTCTGGGCTTTGCATAAACAAAATTAATGCCACGACACCCACTAGCACAATAACCGCCGCTACAACCGCCATTAGCAGGTGCTTATTGATTTTCTTTGATTTTACAGTGGTCTTCTTGCTCATGCCATGCCCTTTTCTGTCATTATATATACACTATTTTATACCACACCCATGGTGCTTATGCTAGTTTGACTGTGTCTGAGGCTGGGCAGTTTGGTTAAGCGCTTGGAGCTGCCTGTTGACACTCTCGCCAATAGCTAATACGTTTGGCTTAATCTCTTCATACTCAATAATGTCGGCAGTAGGCTTATTGACAGAAAGTGGCTTTGTATTGAACGTAACCCTACTGCTGTTCATCTGGGCATTCGTCGAAGAAGCGGTGACTATCTCTACCACCTTACCATTTTCAACGATAATTTTGGTTGCATTTGAATCACTCTGAGGAGTACTCAATTGCTGAGCAATTGGTGGTTGCTGAGAGGTGGTATTTGCGGCTGCAGCCTCTGTACCGAGTGGATCAAAAGTCGCATCGCAACCTTTGGTGTCTTGGAATACCTTGCTCGCTTTAAGGTTTTTAATGAAACCAGTCACCTTATCGTTATCGATAGAGATAGCGTACTCCTGCTTGGTATCACGCTTTGTGACTTTATCTACCACTATAAAGCTGCTGCTTTTGTATACTACTTCAAGGGCTTTAGCAGCTTCTTGGTCGTTAAAGACTTTAGTAATCAGCGTTGTTGCGCAGTCTTCTGCTTTTTTGTCAGAAGCTGCTAGGTGCAACCACTTGTTGTTAATCTTTTGTAGGATTGTTTCAACATCATTTTTGAGGTCTGGCGCAACACCATTCACCAGGTCAACAACTCCCTCGCTGTCCGACACCTTGATGAAGCCTTCTTTGTCCGAGAGATTGCCATAGAGCTGGAGTGGCACTTTGACTTTCTTGCCCTGTAGCGTACCCTCGATAGTTGCATCTGCAGCCGCGCTAGAGCCATCTTTAATACCAAAAGTGCCCTGTGCACTTAGCACAGAAGTCTGTGCCTGTTGAGAGAGTGTGAACTCACCACCAACATGCGGCTGTTTGAACGTCTCGATAAATGCAGTCATAAGCTTACGTTCGTGACCATTGATCGCCCGCACGGCTGTACTAATAGCAAAATACGCACCAGCAATGAGTACCAAGGCCGCAACAAGGACCGCCATCCTTTTATATAGGTTGTCGCTCGATTTTCGCGCAGCAACATGATTTTTTTTGACCATAGAATATAACTCCCTCTCCTACTGTAATTACACTAATTATACCATTAGCGTTCCTAAAACCTAGAAAAAAACTGCGCTTTTGCCTCTAACCACGCAGGCTCTTGACGCACTAGCTTCTCGTTGTCATCAATACTGTGCAAAATCACCTTAATAGCCTCTTCGACAAATATGCCGCCTTCAGACCCTTTGGCTAATACGATAGTACCCGGCTCGATAAACTGATGAATATAGGAACCTGCGCTGATAGCATCTGCAAAGCTCTTGACTACACAACCATTTGACTGTGCTGCGGGAGCTAAGTATTTGGCAGCCTCTTCGCCAATAGTAATCACCCAGTCTATCTGATCTGGATGACACATCTTCCCAAGCTGCTCGTGCTCCATTGCAGATGTCTCACCTAGCTCATTCATACTGCCAAGTATAGCTATGCGTTGAGGTGCAGGCAGATTAATGAGCGTCTGTAAGGCCATGTGAGCTGCCGCCGGACTCGAATTGTAGGTGTCATCTATGATAGTTGAACCATTTGCGCCACGTAGCACATTCATACGTCCAGGTACAGGCCGAATTGCCTCCACCCCTCTGATGATTGCCGCTGGTGCCATACCAAAGCGTATCGCAGTCGCTACTGCGCCCACGATGGGACGCACATTATGCTCACCTATGACATGAAGCGTGGCATGGAGGTTATCGGCAAACTCCGGATTAGTAAAATAGCCCCTGTGACCGTCCTCGACGGTAAAATCTTCGTCAATAAATGAATATTCAGCTGCACCACTTGTACCATACGTATCGATGTTTGGATTTGTCAGTAATTGTGCAAATCGACCTTCGATGTCATCGCGATTGATAATTACTACTTTACTAAAATTACCTAGGCTCAGCTCTTCTGCTGCTACAGCATCGATTGTACCAAAATTATGCATATGCTCTGGAGTAATGGCAGTTATTACACCGATATCAGGACGCAAGTATTGACCAAAAGCAGGAATATCACCAGGTTTGTCGGTACCTAGTTCCTGGATAATCACATCAAGCTCCGCCGGCTGACGGATGCGTTTTTTTGCTTGGCGAAACACCTTACCCCAAGCAAATGGACTATGTACATTTGACGGATATTCAATCCCCAATATTGCGAGCGGTACGCTCATCTCTGTATTATGATTACCATCGTGCATACGTACACGATATTGCTGTGACAATACAGTGGCGATGGCTGTTTTGGTACTCGTCTTGCCTACACTGCCAGCAATACATATCAGCTTAACATCTGAATGTTTCTCGAGATACCGTACTACGTATCTTTCTAGTTTTTTGCGAACATAGTTTTTAAACATAGTACTTCTAGCATAACTAAGATGCCTAATAAATGCTACTACTTATCCAGCAATAAGCTTCCTAATGCCACGATGGCCAAAATACAAAAAATAGCATTGAGTACAAACGGTTGCATGGCGCGCTTGTGATACGAAATCAGCGCAACCGTTGCAGCGCCTACAAGTACGAGTAGGTGGTATGTATACGACCTACCTTCAATGACATTAAATGAAAGCAGGCCATAACTTGTCAAAATTGCTACCACACCAAACCAGCCGAGTAGTTCGTAGGATTTGCGTTGGTGCGATCTTTTCATAAAATAATTTCTGGTGGAGCATAGCGGATTCGAACCGCTGACCTCTTCGCTGCCAGCGAAGCGCTCTAGCCAACTGAGCTAATGCCCCGATATTTAACAATTATACAGAACTATTTCTGTTTGTGAGTAGTCTGTTTAGTATTTTTGGCATCCGCCGCAAGACGAGGCACAACAGCAAAAAGTAATACACCTGCAAGCAGTACGGCAAAGCCACACATGATACTTGGGATACCCTTGATAGTCTCTGGATCAATCATATTGACAGCTATTGTCGGGCCGATAAATACCGCGTAGCCAATACCCAGCCACTGTAACGCTTCACGGCGAGATTTGGACGCAATCTCACCAGCGTACAAAAATGCCGCCGCCATACCAGCTACAAGCCATGCATAGTAGTAGGCGACGTAAATACTAAGCGCAGGTTTGGCTATCTCAAAGATTACATAGTTACCCAGACAGTCAGAGCTCTGAATTCCGTGCCCCACTGTCAAAAAGAATACTGTGAACGACATGGCGATAATATAGCCTAGCCAAATCAGTAGCTTCTGCTGTTTACCCGCAATCGTCAATCCAAGATGCACGCCAAGAGGTGGTAAGAATGAAATTGCAACCCAGCCCACACGCGCCCAATCGAGACTCGAAAGTCCAAGCGCACCCACACAAATCATATACTCTGCTAGCTGGAATAAAGCTAAACATACTAAGATTGCGATAATAAGACGAGACTCAGGTAAGCGCCTGTAGCGGATCAACACGATAAGCGCAGCAATAATCTCGAAAACAAATGTCAAAATCATTACAAGAGGCGAAAAGCATTTGAGCGCGAGAGTATTTTGTTTCATACGTATGATAATACCATAAAAGAGCTGCTACGCGCCCACCCGGGGCGCTTATTTGTTTTTTGACAGGTGTGTTTATGTTTTGTCAGCGGCAAAAGGTCGCCCCCTTGCGCACCAGCTCAACCCTCATTGTAACAACTTGTCAACAAAACACAAGCACGTTATTTACCAGGAATAGGCAGTGGTGACTCCACCCAGTCCCAGCCAAGACCTAAAAACTCGTTGATAAATCCATACCCGTTGAGTAGCCAAAGTGTCAACACCACCACGGTAGCTGTGGCACACCAAAAAAATGCCCGCACAGCAAAACTTTGCGCCGCAAGCCATTGCTCCCATCTGTCGTACTTACCTTTTGCAAAAGTTAAAATCCTCTTTGCCCAATGAAACTCTTTACCGAGTATCGCGAGCCCTACGAATACTACTGCCCAACCTGGACCAGGGTATGGAATCATAATAATACCGGCCACCAGTACCGTGCCGCCGATAACCCCAATAGCTGTTCGTTTAGTTTGACGCTTTATTTTATCCATAGCTGCCTGACGTGGTATACCAATCTCCAAATTGCCTCCAATGCAACAAATCCTTACCCGCAGACGCAATTTTTTCATCAGCCAATCGCTCCGCCATTGTTTCACCCCCATATAGCGTGACGACTTTTTCAAATGATTCATCAGGATGATCCCGTCCACGCGGTGTATCAACAAAATACCCTTCGTAATCAGATTGGAAATGCTTAAGTGTCTCGCCATCACAGTATGCCACATGCTCGTGACAAAAGATTCTCTTATCGTCGTATTGATTCATCAGTGCGAGCCAATCACGCGCTTCGAGCCACATAGCAATATCTTTCATGTATGCACCAGGGAAGCCACCCAGAGCCGGGATAGACCAACTCGTGTCAGATACGACGACCGGTGCACCGATTTCCATGTAGGCTGCTCTTGCCTTTGCTTTCGTCACTTCTGTAGAGTCGTGATGCTGGATTTCATCTATAATAACTTTCTGTGGCAAAATTGTAATGTCATATGACTGTAGAGTCATACGCGCCTCTGCGATTTTTCGAGCGTTACCCGTTGCAAATACAATCCTCTTCATCTATCTACTAGTATAGCATGTTGAGTCCGGCCAAAATGTATACTCTGGCACCACCACGAGGTCGATATTAAACTATAAGCTGCGTACGACTAGTGAGCAAATCGTAACACACACGAACACTTCGGGCTTGCGAACGACGTACATCCGTAAGGTCGCCATCGCTTGTACCTAACACCTCGAACCAGTACCCCATTGTAGAGACGATAGCAGCTTCGTCAAACAAGTCCGGGTATATATCGTAGACTGAATAATCCGTGCGAGCAACATTCACACAAAGCGAGGCTGTATCTAGCGTATCATCTCCGATACATAGCCACGTCCAATCTATTAACTTACCGGTGCCTGTGCGCGGATTATATGCAAAGTTGTCTGCCCGTAAATCTCCATGCACAAGTGTATCCTGACGCACTTGCCAAGCCTGTAGCGTCATCAAACAACGCTCTAATGTTTCGTAGCTGATCGTAATGCGCTCTGCTTGGTCAAGCAAGCTGTTTGCGCGCGCAAACACAGTCTCATCCCGCAACATCGGCCACCTATTCTGCACACCCACAACACTTCGCATAGAAAATTCCGCACTATCTTCGAACAGATAGCGAAAAGGTTTGAGATTTTTACGAGCTCGCATAATGGCGTGTAGTTTGTCATCGTCCCACTTCGGCGCAAAGTCATAACCAGTGAGTGCTTCTATGGCAAATGATGTCTCGTCTGGACTCACAGCCAAGAGTTGGGGCATATGTTCATAGCCAGCGTTCTGTAGCTGCTTGTATGCCCGAATTTCTTTTCTTGCCCATTTTGCCGATGCCTGATCCATAGCGCACTTAACAAACACCTGTGTGCCACCCTTGAGATTAATGAGACCAGTGTAGGCATTCGTATAACCCTGGTCCGCCTTTTCGAGCCTAGGAATTCGCGGCAAAACATCATCCTGCCAGCTATAGTGATACTCAAACTTATCCATTACTCTTATTGTAGCAAACCATAAGCATTTATTGGTGAGCTAAAAAATCACGAAGCTCGTTAATTGGACGTACCTGGAGGTACACCTCGTCGTATTCTGACTGACTCAACTCCGAGCGAGTACGTCCACCGTACCCTTCTGGCTCAAATATCATGTCAGTTGCAATTCCCAGCGTACCGCGTGGAGTGTCTGCAACTGCACCATGTAGTTCTTTGACAAATACTCTTGTTTGCTCGGAATCTTTGTAAGCAATTGCACAGACAACTTTTGCCGCACGACTTTCAAGTACGTCGGCTATACGACAAAGTTTTTCCACTCCATCAGCCGGCTCAACAAAAAACTTAGTAAATGGACCGGGCAGTCCATTAAGTGCATCTATACAAAACCCAAAATCATCGATAATGACTGGCGTGCCTACTTCCGCATACGCCTGATCGATCTTATGGCGTGCAACTTCAACAAAATCTGCCGACTGAATCTCATCGAGATCAACCTTGCGATGAGCAAGTGGCATGCCAAGAAGTCTTGCATACGAATCGGCTTTATGTTGATTGCCCGTGATAAATGTTAGCTTGTTACTCATCAACCCTCTCAAATCTCAGCTTTATCTTACCATCAATCTCGACCCGTTCTACAAACATACCATATGGGCGTGCAAATAATTCATATTCGTTTTCATACAGCGGACGATACACCACTAGCGGCTCACCGGTCTCAGTTTGTAGCGCCATACCGAGCACCTCGTAGAGATGGCCTTTCTTATTATGACGGTACGTACCTTTCGTTATTTTTGGAAAATCATTCATTATAAATCATCTCAGTCATATTGTATTCATACCTCAATAGCATACATGCACTTGTTCCTGTTCGTACTGTTAATAATATCAAACCTACTTGGATTACTCCACGTTGACTGCTGCATCCTACTTAATCAAAACAGCTATACATTTGTTTTGATATTTACCTTTGACTTGAAGCTAGGCACGTGCAGTACATCGGCAGGCTGTTCCATAACACATAGCCGGGTGATTGACTTTATGACAAAAGTATCGACATACTGTACGGCTAAAAATAGACTAGGCCGCTGTGATACACTGTACATATATGATAATCATTCCTACGGCATCACTTCCGCGACCCACGCCCGTTTTGCAGCTGGAGTAGGTTATAATCTCTATAACAAATCAGTTCAACGCTCCAGCCAAGGAACTTTTTTGAACTGGTAGACAGGAACTTATACTATCGTGAAGAATAAAGAACTTATTATCATCAAAGTTGGCACCAATACATTGGTTGATCACGACTACGATGCTCTGCATCATAACGTGTTTGCACATATCGGCATGGAGATACAAGCACTCCAAGCTCAAGGCCACTCTGTTGTATTGATATCATCCGGTGCCATTAGTGCAGGCGTACTAGGTGATGCAAAAAAGCGTGAGCATGTCGATGATGTGACCGAGCTACAACGCTACGCCGCTCGCGGATGGGATATCGTAGTGCAGAAATGGAAAGACCACATTGGCGATGCTCGTGTCAGCTCAACACTACTCACAAAACGTGAGCTGCATGACGAAACAATGCGTAGACAAATTTGCAAAGTAATCCTGTGCTGCCTAACACATGGCGACACATTTCTTGTCAATGAAAACGACACAATCAGCAATGACGAAATTACATTTGGCGACAATGATCAATTAGCCACAGAGCTCGCTATTGCGATGCAAAAAGAAAAGGTGTTTTCATCCATTAAACTCATACTACTTACCAATACTAATGGGCTGTATGCCGATATTCATGACGACTCTTCCCGTATCGAAGTCGTACATCCAGATGACAATGTATCACGCTACATCAACGATTCACAAGACACACATTCACGCGGCGGCATGGCATCTAAGCTCTATGCTGCGAGGCGTGCGGTCGCAAACAACATTGAAACGTTTATTGCCGATGGACGAACAGAAGATGTGATTGCACGCACATTATCATATCAATCTGGAACAAGCTTTGCGACCAAGTAGCAATTTACCTGTCACATAAAATGAGATGTACACGCACAGGGTTTTACTTTACTCCATCATTTCGTGTGCCGTGTTTGCGGTAGTATCGCCAGGCGGCTTTTAGCCGATCACTCTGGCGTCGTTCGTGAGTGACGTTAATCTCGAGATGCCGCGTACAGATGCCAGGGTGGATCAGTACGTCGTGGCCAGCGTCGCGCGTACGGCGAGCCAGGTCTTGGCCTTCGTGATAGCGAAACGCCGTGTCATAGCCACCCAGTTCGGCGAAAAGCTCGTAGCTGAGCGCGAAGCTCCCCTCTGCTACCCAGTCCACTGCACGCGGCTCGCTTGGCAGCTCGCCCCGCACCCACGGATAATCCATCTGCGCTTCGCTCAGTTGCTGTCCAGCGTCTGGATCACCCTGTTCGAACCCAGTGCGCAGCTCTGCGAATATCCGATCTTTTGCACGATTCATTTCATGGCCATAGTTCCATTGCATCGGTGTGCCGTCAGCCGCCAGTAGTGCAAAACCGATTAGCGCGTGCGGGTGCTCGGCGAAAATCGTACGCAGCCGATCTGCATACTGATCGTGCTGCAACTGCATATCACAGTCGAGGAACCACACGATTCCCTCTATGTTCTGTGCGAGAATCCGATTGCGGTTGGCACCTGAACCGACGTTGCGCTCGCCGTAGACAAACGTCACCGCCGGGTGTCGTGCAGCCACAGTCCGTACTTCTGCCTGGTTATCCGAGCAGTCGTCGAGCACGATGATATCATCGAAAGCATCGCGCTCCAGCTGCTCGAGCAATCCATCGAGCGCGATAGGTGCATTGTAGTGTGGGATTGCGACCGTGATACGCATCGTCACTCACCCAATATTTTAGTCAGTTTATGCTCATCGATTACCTGCGTACCATAGCTTTCGGCTTTTTTGAGCTTGCTTGCACCGACCTTGCCACCCGCGACGAGGTAGGTAGTGCCTCGTGCGACAGAAGTCTGAAATGTACCGCCCAACGCTCGAATGCGATCTGCGGCCACATCGCGACTCATCGACTGCAGAGCACCAGTGATAACAAAACTCTGCCCGACAAGCTTGCCCGATTTCTGTTCGTAGTGTGGCTGCACATCGAGAGCCGCAAATTTGTCGAGTAGCGCTAGATTGTCTTCGTCGGCAAACCACGCCACAATAGACTCAGCCACGACCTTGCCGATACCATCGACCGTTTCGAGCTGTTCGATTGTTGCCGTCTTGAGTGCGTCGATCGACTGAAATTGACTGGCTAGATCTATCGCTGTCTGCGCACCAACATGGCGGATGCCGAGGCCGAGGATAAACTTTTCGAGCGGCGGCGTTTTTTTCTGTTGGATAGCGTGAACGAGTTTGCGAGCAGAGATGTCTGCAAAACGATCGAGTTTGATGATAGCTTCGTAGGTGAGCGTGTAGATATCTGCTACGTCGTTGACGAGGCCAGCGTCTACCAACGCTACGACGTTTTTTTCACCAAGCGTGTCGATATCGAGCGCGGCCTTAGACGCGTAGTATTCTAACGCACGCTTGAGGATCAAGTCGCTATTTGTACCTTTGACACGATACACGACATCATCACCTTGGCGCTCAAACTCAAGCTCAGGATATTGCTCGACAAGTGCCTGCTGATAATCAAACTCTTTTGACTTTTTTGGCCGCAACTCTTTGACGACGCTTTCCACTTGAGGAATGATGTCACCAGCTTTAAATATCACAACAGTATCACCGATGCGTACGTCTTTGCGCGCGATCTCATCAGCATTATGCAGGCTAGCATGCTGCACTGTACTACCAGCTACCAGTACTGGGTCAAAAACTGCTACTGGAGTAGCTGCACCCGTACGACCAATACTGATGACGATATCTTTGACAATAGTCGTGGCCTGTTCGGCCGCGTATTTGTAAGCGACTGCGGCACGAGGCTGCTTACCCACTACACCCAGTTCAGTGTACTGCTTGCGATCATTAACTTTTATCACCAAACCATCTGTATTAAATGGCAACTCTTCGCGCTTCTTGTCCCACTTGTCGACAAATTTCATCGTATCGTCTAGGCTATTGAACACACTTGCCTGTGTGTTGCGGCGAATGCCAATTGCACTAATTGTCTTGTATGCTGTCATGTGTGTAGGGATTTCATCTGGATTATCACGTAGTAAATCATAAGCTATAAAGGTAAGCGGACGAGCCGCCACCAGCTTGGGGTCGAGCTGACGAATAGTACCAGCGGCTAGATTACGTGGGTTTTTGAACTCTGGCTCACCACGTTCACGTTGGCGTTGATTTAACTTCTCAAAATCTTTCTTGAGCATTACAATCTCACCTCGCACTTCGGTACGACCATCGAGAAACTGCTCATAACCTTTTTGCTCGTAGAGGCGCAGTGGTACATTTTTGATTGTACGCACGTTATTCGTCACGTCTTCACCTACATAACTATCACCGCGCGTAATTGCTTGTACCAATATACCGTCTTGATATACTAATGCACAGGCTAGACCATCCATTTTTACATCAGCAAAAAACTCATGCATACTTCCTGGTAGCAGTTTATCCATGCGCGTCACCCATGCGCGTACATCTTCTACGTCGAACACATCGTTGAGGCTTAGCATACGAGCGCTGTGCCTGGCCTTCTGAAACCCACCCTTCAACTCGTTACCCACGCGCTGCGTGGGGCTATCTGTAGTGATAAGTGCGGGATACTCAGACTCAAGCTGCTTGAGCTCGCCAAACAGACTGTCATAGACTGCATCGCTCACGCTCGGAGCATCATTGACATGATATTCGTAGCTATAGCGATTGATTAACTCACGCAGTTCGGTGATACGGATATTAAGCTGGACTGGCGTCATCATCTACTACCTTTCGATACAGCAAGTATATATATGTAGCTGTCCACACGATAGTAAATGTCGCTACGCCAAGCATAGTAAGCGGCACCACAGGCGCACCAGCAATTACTTCAAATTTTGACTTCACAAACGAGTCGAGCAGGATGACAGGAATCATCACAACAACCCACCATGAAATAATAGATAGCAGCAGCCAGACAATACGATACACCAGTCGAAGCCGTCTCCCTATTACAAGATCACCCGCGATAGCGATTGCACGAAACGGATACATGCCCGGAAGTGTCACGATTACCAGAGCAAAAAACGTACTCACCACCCAATACAGTGATGCAACCACTACAAGAGCCAGGCCTAAGCCTGCCGCCATAGACGCAACTCCCTCTTGGATGAAGCCACTGCTCCAACCTGCACTCGCAACAATAATAGCCACGGCCATCGGTATGAGTTGGATGAGCAGAATCATTACAACCAAAAATGTCGGCAAGATGGGTGCACCTGCGCTATAGAGACCATCGCGCAGCTTTACGCGCTTACCTGCCATGATATTGCGCAACAGCCACACGACAGTCAACCACACATACAGGGCAAAAAACGCCAATGTAAATTGCTGCCACGGCTGCAAATCACCAGATATCATTGACATCGTAGCCGTCAGGAGCACGACACCCGCCTTACTCACTTCGCCGACTGCCCCATCAAACATGCCCTCTGGCTGCGTTACGTCCAGCAGCTCTTTTATTTGCTCATATGCCTGTTGCGAACCCAGCAGGCCGAAGGCTATTACCAAAGCAAAAAACACGATACCTAGTAGTAAAAAGGTCCATTTATATCGCCACAATGTCGCCCATACTTCTATGGTAAACGCAAAATACCCAGGCAACTTCAGTGAGCGGGCATAGTCACGCCTACGCGTGAGCCGAAAACTACGATGCGGACGTCGTCGAAGATAAAAATCCCTTCGACGCATAATCGCTCTAAATCGCGCACGAATCCAGCTCCAAGCCACCTGCAGATAATACATTGCCTTTTGCCATAAAGTTAACTTTTTAAGCACACGTGTCTGTTTTGCGTTGCCTGTAGTTTTTTTTGCAGACGGCCTACGCTTAGAAGTTTTTTGTGACTTGCCGACTACTTGTGGTTGTGTGGGTTTTTTTGGCATACTATATATTTATCGTCTGATGTTAGAACTTTTTGGCATTTTTGCGCAGACGAGCAGCACGCTCATCCAGTGGTGGATGAGAGCTAAACAGTTTGTTAAACATACCTGACTTTAGCGGATTGCTAAAAAATAGGTGCGCTGTAGCCGAGCTCTGCTTCTGCATCGGGCGACTCGTCTGTTCGAGCTTTTCAAGTGCACTTGCCAACCCCTCACTATCGCGTGTGGTCATCGCACCCGACGCATCGGCGAGGTACTCTCGCTGTCGGCTTACGGCCATCTGTACAATTGCAGCCATGATTGGCGCAAGTACAACAATTACAATACCAACCACATACACCAGTGGGTGTACATTACGATTGTCGCTGTTCCCAAAAAACAGCATACGCAGCACAACATCCGACAAAATTCCGATTGCACTTACCAGCCCAAATGCAATCATCGACACACGTATATCGTAATTTTTGACATGACCTAGCTCATGTGCCATTACGCCCGTTAGCTCACGGTCATTCATGATATCCATCAGGCCAGTTGTTGCTGCCACGATAGCATGCTTGGGATCGCGTCCTGTTGCAAAAGCATTTGGTGCAGGGTCATTAATAACGTAGACTTTTGGCATTGGCATACCTTCAGTGATTGCGAGATTTTCGACAATTCTATATAGACGAGGGTTATCCTTTTTCTGAATCTCCTCAGCACCTGTCATAGCGACAGCCAACTTGCTTGCAGCAAAATACTGGATCAAAGCATATATGGCCGCACCGCCAATTACCCAATACGACACAGATGGATTACCGTATAATGAACTTACGAACCATCCAATCGCACTAATAATACCAACAAACACCGCCATAATCAGGACGGTATTTCGTTTGTTGGCCGCAATTGCGTTATACATATTTTCTGCGCGAGCTCCCGTTTATACTAGAAGCTTACTTCTACAGGGTTTTCTACAGCAGCCATATCCTCTACCTCAAAGAAATCACGTTCCTTGAACCCAAGCATACCAGCGAAGATGTTGTTGGGGAAAAGCTGTATTTTGGTATTGAGATCACGCACACCACCATTGTAAAAACGGCGAGATGCCTGAATCTTGTCTTCTGTATCTACAAGTTCATTTTGTAGCTGCAGGAAATTCTCATTTGCTTTCAGGTCTGGGTATGCCTCAGCTACTGCGAATAGGCTTTTCAGTGCGCCTTCAAGCATATTCTCCGCATCAGCTGTCTCTTTGACACCCTTTGCGTCCATTACGGCGGAGCGAGCTGCTGTTACTTCTTCAAACACACTACTTTCGTGCTTAGCATAGCCCTTGACACTGCTGACCAGATTCGGGATCAAGTCCGCACGACGCTTAAGCTGTACTGTGATATCGCTCCATGCTTCGTCTACTCGAACCTTAAGTGTTACAAGTGAGTTATAAGTTGCCCACAAGAATATACAGATAATCGCGATAAGTGCCACGACCACCAACAAAATTATGAGAGTTACTGACATATAAATATTATTCCTCGTCTATATTGGTACTACTTATAAGTATAACGCAATTCGGCCGCTATATCTAGCATATCTAGGCTTATTTTTTTGTAATTGCTCCGACAATATCGGTTAATTCTGTCGGCAACACGATCAATGTTTTCTGGCTTGGTTCGTTACTAATTTTTTCAAGTGTCTGCAGAGTGCGCACACTCAATCCACCTGGAGTAGACGCCAACATATGAGCAGCCTGTGCCACGGTGTGTGCAGCAGCTTTTTCACCCTCGGCAGTAATAATTACTGCACGGCGCTCACGCTCAGCCTCTGCTTGTTTAGCCATGGCACGTTTCATATCTTGCGGCAGCTCAATATTCTGAATCTTCACCGCCTCAACATCGATACCCCACTGATCAGTTTGACGATCGACAATCTCTTTAATCTGCTGGCTAATTTCTTCACGCTTGCCAAGCAAATCATCCATGTCGACATTACCCGTTACATCACGCAAAGCTGCCTGTGCAAACTGGCTTGTCGCATAGATATAATTCGTTGTTTCGAGCACAGCCTTTGGTGCATCAATCACGCGGAAATACACTACTGCATCCACACCAACCGTCACGTTATCCTTGGTGATTACCTCCTGCTTTGGTACGTCGATAGGAGTACTTCGTATATCTACGCGAGTCAACTGCTGAAACACAGGTATCACTATGCGCAAACCCGGCTGACGCAAACCTGTAAACTTACCCAATGTCAGTACTACACCACGCTCATACTGATTGACCACCTTAATACCGCTCAGAATCACCATCACTACGACAATGAAGAGAAAAACTAGAAATCCGCTCATACATACCTCCCTATGGTTGCTCGCATTTTATGTTTTTATAATAGCATAAAAGCCACTCCGCAAAGTGGCTTTTATCGATTTCATATGGTGCGCAGAGCGGGAATCGAACCCGCACGCCTTATTCAGGCAAGAGATTTTAAGTCTCTCGTGTCTACCAATTCCACCATCCGCGCTTAATCTACAGTATACTAGAAAATATGAAACAAGTGGTAATTATTCATGGTGGTAACAGCTTTGCTTCATATGCAGACTATATTAAATACATGCAACAGAAGGAGTTAGAATACTCACGACTTCTCTATCAGCCCAGCTGGAAACACTGGATAGCCGAGCAACTTGATTCGCACGATGTGCTATTGCCGACTTTTCCAAACGCGTCAAATGCCCAGTTTACCGAATGGGCCAATTACTTTGAAAAAATACTTCCATTTCTAAAAAATGACGTACAACTTGTTGGCCATAGTCTTGGTGCTATGTTTCTTGCAAAATATCTGCAACATCACCCATTAGATAAGTCTATCAAGCGTCTTATCCTAATAGCTGGCCGCTACAGTGATAGTACATATGATGCAGGAAGTTTTAACATAGTCGACACCTCACAGCTCAATAAAAGTGCTCGTGAGGTACATTTGTTTCATAGCGAAGATGACGTCGTCGTACCCTTTGCTGACGTACATAAGTTTCATGCAGATCTACCAAATGCCTCGCTACACAGCTTCAAAGACTACGGACACTTCAATAGTCCGACTTTTCCGGAGCTACTTGCATTACTCAAACAAAAATAACCTCTAAGTAGTAGAGATTATTTCTTGGAGGCACGTACGGGAGTCGAACCCGTCTAAAAGGTTTTGCAGACCTCTGCGTAACCGCTCCGCCAACGCGCCAAAGTTACATTCACCAGTATACTACATTTATAACCTGAACCGACGCGACTTTCCATATTTCAAAGAAAACCGACCAGCTTACACTGGTCGGCTTTCTTTGGTGGCTCCTCCCAGACTTGAACTGGGGACACAAGGCTCTTCAGGCCTCTGCTCTACCAACTGAGCTAAAGAGCCACACTCTTATGTATTCTACCTAATTCACTTCAAAACTACAAGAGTCACAGCTATAGCGATTGAATAATCCTTGCTATCTTCTTACCTTGGCGTGGTGTAAGCTCGTGCGGACCAAGTGTCGTCCTGAAGTTCGCCTTCGAATTCCTGTGTGCAATTGTGCGATTATTTTTGTGAATAATAAACATGTCAAAGATACCATTTACAAACAGCATAGGCGTATCGAGTTCAAGCGCATGACGATACGTGTCAAACTGCATGATAGTATTTTCTAGGCTGTCGCGATACGCAGGCCAAGTTTCGTCGGTAATCTCCATACCTTTGACAAACGGCACTAGCTCCTCAGCAATGTCTCCACCGGCTTTGACTGCCTCTGGATTTTTCTTCACGATTTTGAAGATCTTAAAATACATACCACCCGAGCGCGTCATCCTAGCCCACCAATCACTACGAGGCTCCTGCTTGTACAGCGGCGCACCAAAAAGCGCCAGTCGACTCACCAAATCCGGCCGCTGTCGTGCAACTTCTATCGCCACTATACATCCCATAGAATGTCCTGCTAATACTACGTCTTTCACACCCAAATCGTCGAGGGTAGCAATGACGGCGCCAGCATGATCGACAGGTATATAGTGGATATTTTTTGGCTTTGGCGCATCACCAAAACCAAGCAAATCGATTGCCACCACCCGATTACGCTCGCCGTCAAAATGCTCCAATACATACGACCAGCTTTTGAAATTATTACCCAAACCATGCAGCAACACCACCGTCTCACCTTGGCCTTTGTCTATCTGAACCGGTAGTAAGTTACTCGTCACAATACTCATAATTGTACTACAAAGCTCTTGAAAAAACCGCCGTTATCCCCTATAATCACTTACTGTACAACAACATGCGGGTTTAGCTCAGTTGTTAGAGCGCTTCCTTGCCATGGAAGAGGCCAGGAGTTAGAGTCTCCTAACCCGCACCAATAAAAGTCACCCGGTATATCCGGGTATTTTTATTATCTAGATCGCTATATTTATGAAATATTGTAAGAGACACGAAATAATTATATAGTTAGTTCATACATGAAACAGCCGCTCTCCTGGAATATATGGACAATCACCTTACTTGCAACACTAATGCTTGGTGTATGGTTTTTGTGGCCACAGCTAGCAACACTCATACTCACAGCACTCATGGCTTATTTGTTCTACCCTATCTATGTACGCTTACACCGCAAAAACGGCAACGGGAGAGTTGCCGCAACAGTCACGCTCACCGCATCGTTTCTAGTCGTGCTTATACCGCTCGCAATCATTTTACTGGCCGCCATTGGCCAGCTAATGGGCCTAGCCGACATGGCTGGTCGGGCAAATGCCTGGGAGCAATTGCCGTCGTTTACAAAAGATGCTATCGCCACAATCGATAACACCATGGAATCAATTACAGGTAGTCGCTCTGGCATCTCTGAGCAAAGTATTCTCGACTTCTTGCGCAATACACTACCAGGCATAGCACGCTCGGCCGTCAATATCCTCCTGGGTATTGCCGCCACGCTGCCGGGGCTAGGTATTGCACTACTCATTTATACTTTCGTGTTCATAGAGCTGCTTGTACGTGGCCCCTTACTGATCAAAAAACTCAAGCAGCTAAGCCCCTACTCGCAAAAGGTCACCGACCACTATTTCGAGCGAATTGGCTTGATGGCAAATGCCATGGTGAAAGGCCAGCTTATGATCTCCATGATCATATCGGCTATCTCGGCAGCGCTACTAATACCGCTTGGCTATGGACAGTATTTCTTCATCCTATTTATTTTGTTTACGATACTCAATTTCATCCCACTTGGCTGCGGCATCGTCCTATTACCACTTGCAATCTATTCCATGCTCACCGGACAATTCTGGATGGGCCTAGCGGTCATCATTCTCTACAATCTAGCTGGATGGATTGATCCAATACTACGACCAAAGTTTATTCCGAAGAAAATCCAACTCTCCTCTGCGCTTACGATTGTTGCCACATTTTGCGGTATCGCTTACTTTGGCATCCTCGGAGTTGTGTACGGCCCAATTATCATGATTCTACTGCTCACAACTATTGATCTGTACCTCAGAAACAAAAAACCAATCAAATCAGCTAAAACTGCTTAAGATAGTTCGTCGAGAATGCTGTCGTACGCTCAGACTGCCTCTTAGTACGCTCTTTGGCAAGACCAATGAGCTGTTCGACAAGTGTGACTGGCGACTTACCTGCCGTACGCCAATTGTGGGCATAGAGGCTTCCGGGCAATGGATTAATTTCGTTGAAATACACTTCCTCAGACTTGCCATCAATTAGTAGGTCTATACGTGCAATACCTTCGCAGCCCACCGCTCGGTACACTGCTTTGGCAGTAGCAACGGATTTATCATACAGCTCATCAGATAATTTTGCAGGTAACTCGCTGTATCCCTGTGCGCCTGTTTTCTTACTACCGCCCTTTTTCTTACCACCATTCATGTATTTTGTCTCAAAATCAAAGAAGTCACCATCATGCTCAAGCGGACGCTCCACCAACGCCACTTCCATATCTTGATTGCCCATAATCGGTACGGTCACCTCAATAAGATTTTGCACCGCTTCTTCGACTATAATCTTGTCATCGTAATGCGCTGCTACTTCAAGCGCATTTTTGAGTGTTTTTGTATCCGTTGCACGCGAAATACCAATACTTGAGCCAAGGTGTGTTGGTTTCACGAATAGTGGATATCTGAGCGTTTTTTCAAGCTTAGCCACGATTTCATCTGGTTTTTTATTGAATGTATCGGCATAAAGATACTCGTACGTCACAGTAGAAATGCCGTTTGCATCGGCAACCTGCTTCGACAGCACCTTGTCCATCGCCACTACGCTCGCCTCCATGTCGCAGCCGACAAATGGCACACCTGCCATCCGAAGCAGCCCCATCAAGCTACCATCCTCACCATTCGTGCCATGCATTGCAGGGAAGGCGACATCGATACGTACTTTCTGCTTGCGTCCAAGCTTATTGGATTTCACCAGCGTCAAGCCACCGTCAAACGACACCGTCACAGGTTCGCTTGCCGCGATATATGCATCGATTTCACCACTCGAGTACAACGATACATCGCCGAGCTTTTCACTCCAATACCACGCACCGTTACGCGCAATGTACACAGGCTCCACCTGATAATTGCCGCTCGCAACTAATGGATTAATCACACTTGCTATAGCAGTGATGATAGAAACGTCATGTTCGGTAGACTTGCCACCAAAGAAGACAGCGATAACTTTTTTGCTCATATACTCAGTATACAGTAGCTACACATAATTATCTGTCCAATCATTTTGCATCAATACTACGTCGCCTTTAGCGACAAAACTACTAATGTTCTGGTAAAACGCTAGCGGATCATCGATGAGATGTAGTTCACCAGCAAACCCCGCCCGCTCCAATCCAGCTTGAATGTATTTTGTCGTTGAATTCTGCATAAGCACCACCACATCGCAAAATGCCGCCCGCTCACCAATTATAGTATGCACCTGCTTAGTGGCGTCGCCTTGCTCTACTAGACCAGGTGTCACATAGATTTTGCGACCACCTGCACCCACATTCTCTAGAAACTCCAACCCTGCAGCCACACCCTGCGGATTACCATTGTAGGTATCGTCTATCACCCACGCACCTGCTTGTTGGTGCGGTTGCATACGGTGTGCAAATGGCTTGGTATAGCTTACTCCCTCTATAATTTCCTCTGGTGCAAGCCCCAGCTGATGTGCAATGTCTATACATGCCACAAGCGGTCCGACCTGGTATTCACCAAGCAATCCTGAGTGCAGCTTGAGCTGTATGTCACCTTTATGCACTCGGAATATCGTGCCGCCTAACCCAGACTGTACGCCACTCACTTGCCAGCCATTCACACCCTGTGCGCTATATGCCAATGAGTCGTCGCTCACAATTCTCTCAGCCACCAATTCGCTCTCGGCATTTTTATATAGCGATTCATCCCTCAGATATTCGCCAAGCTCAAAAATAGTGTCGACAGTGTGCTCTAGCGAACCAAATGATTCCAAATGCGCCTCGTTGATGCCTGTAATAATTCCCATATCTGGTTGTGTAATCTCACACAGTTCCGCTACGTCACCTACGCGTGACTCGCCTAATTCAAAAATTACCACTTCTTCTTGTCCGCTGAGATGACGTACAAACTGAGCGGTACCAAGCGGTGTATTGAGATTACCTGGCGTAGCTGCAGTATCAAGTTTGACAGATAGAATTGTCTTGAGCGTTTCTTTCATGGTAGTTTTACCGTAGCTACCAGCAATGGCAATTTTGTGTGCCGAGTGACTAGCCATTTTATTCGTTGCATCGCGCAATATGCGAGTAGCTCGCGGTTTTTGGATTAGCACTTCGCCCAGCCAAAGTGGCGGAATGATAATAAGTGCGACAATCCATGGTAATACGATAATTAGTAAAAGTACCGCCACAAACATAGCTATATTACTCATACTAATACTCAGAAGGCTCATACAAATGACAGCAAGCCACAACAACAAATATACTAGCGCAAGCACTGCAAACAGTAATTTTGCCTTGGTAGTCATCACCAGCTTACCGCGTCTACTCACAGCTCGCAAATCCCTAGTCCGCAACAACCAGCGCCAATATACACTCACTTTGTAATCGCTTGCCTGAAGCATATACACAAGTGTGCGAACCGAGCCAGGCAAATAGCGTGTCCAGTAGCTATTCACTCAAAAACTCCCGCACCCAACGCGATACCTGAATTGGCTCATCGTGATGCACAAAATGTCCTGCACTGGCAGCAACTTTGAGCTGTGAAGCTGCGATTTGGCTGTGATAGAACTTGCCGTCGGCCAGTGGCGCCTGATCGTCTTCCGAACCCCACACCAGCAGTGTCGGAATTGTAATTTTATGTGCATAATCAGACAAATCTTCGTCGATTGTATTGAGAAAAATCTGCTTCATCGCGCCAGACTGCAGGTAGTCCTGGCTACCGACGGCTGTGTAGAGTTTATTTTGTGCTCTGCTCGAAACTTTACTAAGACCTGGCAGCGATAATGCCGCTTTGCCCATCTTGGCGATGGCTTTGATGGCTTTGTTTTTGGTACTGTCAGAGTGTTTGACACCCGCTGCTCCAATCAGCACCAACTTGTCCGCCATAAGTACATTTGTTGCAATCCCTTTAATCGCCACACGCCCGCCAAACGAATGGCCGACAATCGCATATGGTCTTTCAATGTCTAATTTCTTGAGAAGTTTGGCCACAAAAACCGTGTAATCACCCACATACCAATCCTCGCGCGGCTGCTCACTGCCGCCAAACCCAGGAAAATCCACGCTCACGACGCGATAGTCTGGTTCAAACCGAGCCATTAATTCATCAAAATCCGCTCCACTTGCACCCCAACCATGCAAAAACAGCAACACGCGACCCTGCCCCGAATCGGTATACCTGACAGAAAGATTTTGGATAATTGCCTGCATAAACTTCACTCTTTAGTATACCAGAGTATAATGAGATACATGGAGCGTGTACCCCTTGCCGAAAGAATGCGGCCGCAAACACTCGATGAGGTGATTGGGCAAACTCACCTGCTGGGGCAAGGTGAGATTTTGCGGCAGATTGTGAAAAGCAAAGAGCCGGTGAGTTTGATCTTGTGGGGGCCGCCGGGCAGCGGCAAAACCACACTGGCACGTATCATCGCACGCGAAGTTAAGGCCGAATTTATCGAGCTCAGCGCTGTCACAAGCGGTAAAAAAGATGTCGAAAAAGTCATCGAACATGCCAAGCAAAATTGGAATTTGCAGCTACGAACAATTCTTTTTGTCGACGAGATTCATCGCTTCAACAAAGCGCAGCAAGATGCGTTTTTGCCACATGTCGAGAGCGGTCTGATTAGCCTCATCGGTGCCACGACAGAAAACCCGAGCTTTGAAGTTATCACGCCCCTGCTCAGTCGTAGTCGCGTGCTTGTGCTGGAGCCGCACAGCAAGGCCGATATCGTTGCAATCCTGCACCACGCGGTCAAAGAACTTGGCAAAACAAAAGTCGTTACCACGGAAGCCATTGACTACCTAGCGGAACTCTCTGGTGGCGACGCGCGTGTTGCGCTCGGCAATCTTGAACTCTCGCTCAATATGAATAAGCGCAAGGTCACTGCCGAAGTCGTAAAAACCGCAGCCCAAAAACGCGTGCCAGGCTACGACAAAAAAGGCGAGATGCACTACAATGTCATATCAGCATTTATAAAAAGTATGCGCGGCAGTGACGTCGAGGCGACGCTGTACTATCTCAGCCGTATGATTGACGCTGGCGAAGATCCCAAGTTTATCGCCCGGCGCATGGTGATTTTTGCCAGCGAAGACATAGGCCTGGCAGGCAACGGCGCGCTTGGCCTCGCGCTCAACGCGTTCGAGGCTGTCGAGCGCATTGGTATGCCCGAAAGTAGTTATGTTTTGTATCATGT
The DNA here is from genome assembly GCA_964593465.1 of uncultured Candidatus Saccharibacteria bacterium. GTDB lineage: Bacteria > Patescibacteriota > Saccharimonadia > Saccharimonadales > Saccharimonadaceae > Mycosynbacter. The sequence continues at coordinate 82,190 of CAZQJY010000004.1, read as the reverse complement.
TGCGACAGCCCTAGCACGCAGCAAAAAATCCCGCGAGTCGACCAGCCTGATGTACGACGCCCGGGCGCTCGCCAGAAAATACCCCGACTCACCCGTGCCCATTCATCTGCGCAACGCACCGACCAAACTCATGAAAGACCTCGGCTACGCCAAAGATTATAAATGGGAGGCAGATTTCAAACACAAGAAAGGGTTTCTGCCAGAAGAAATCACTAAATCTTCTTAATCACCACTACTTCGTCTGGCTCAAGCGTCACGCCAGCACGTAGATCGACGCGACGATTGTTTTCTTCGGCGTGCACGCTCGAAAGAACGATCTCGCCAATCACGAATCGACTGTCCGTCACGCGCACCGCACCATGTTTGTCGCGGCTAAAATTCGCCAGTACCACCAGCTGCTCGTCTGGTAATTCGTTCTCACGCCCATATGCCATCACCTGGTCGTGATCGGCATGAAGCTGGACATATTTTCCCTCACGCGCCGCAGGTAGCTCATGTGACAAGCGAATCGCCGCACGGTAGAGATTGAGCGACGAAGTGACATGCTGCTTCTGACGCATCACCGCCTTGTGCTCGTCAGCTACATTAACAGGTAGCCATAAATCAGCAGGGTCAGCGCGCGAAAATCCAGCATTCGGCGCCCTGTCGTCCCACGGAATTGGCGTGCGTTCTGGATCGCGTAAACCATTTGAATCTTTGAGTCGCCAGGCTGGCACGTCGGCATCTACAAGCCCTAGCTCTTCGCCGTTATAAATAAATCGCATCCCGGGCAAAAAAAGATTGATGACCGCTGCGGCTCGCGCGCCTGCATCGCCCAGTCGAGATGCCAGTCGCGGCTTGTCATGATTGCCGTTTACCTGATTAGCAACAGCAGCCGGCTGCAAGCGCTCATAATAATAATCCATTTGAATTTTGCGGCTATTCGCGTCCCAATTTGCCAGCAGCCCACCAAAATTAAACGTACTGGCAACCTCTGGCGCAATCGCGTCGATATCACGCAAGTCCGACTCACCCATATACGCCTCAAGAATAATGCGTAAATCCCGATGCTCATAAGCCTCATCTTTGAGCACCTGGCACATCTCCCAAATGTATTCATGTAATTTCTGTGGATAGTTACAACTTTGATAGCGCAATAATTGATCGTAGGGGTTTTCAAACCACTCTTCATTGTATGCAGTATTTACTTCTTCATCGTGCAGCTCCATGTTTTTACCAATGTGATTGACTGCGTCGATACGAAAGCCGTCAACACCACGATCCAGCCAAAACCGCATTACATCTTTCATTGCCTCACGCACACGCGGATTACTCCAATTCAAATCTGGCTGCTCAACCGCAAAGCTATGCATATAAAATTCCTGTCGCACATCATCCCATTTCCATGCCGAGATGGGCGGCGTCCATTCTTCTGGCCGCAACCAATTCATCTCACCACGCTCACGTGATTTGCGTTGCGGGATAGAAAACACACTTGCCCAATTATTTGGCGGTCGGCGATTGCCGTGCTCATCCTGCGACCCAGGATGCCAAATATACCAATCCTCAAAGCCTTCTTCGCGACGACGCGACTTTTCAAACCACTCGTGCTTGTCTGATGAGTGATTGGGGATGAAATCTACCATCAAGCGAATATGATACTCATGCGCCGTGCGCACCAGCGAATCAAAATTATCAAGCGTGCCGAGTTCGGGATGAATATTTTTGAAATCAGCAATGTCATATCCACCGTCTACCATCGGTGATGGGTAAAAAGGGGACAACCAAATTGCATTCACACCCAACGATTCTAAATACGGTAATCGCTCCTCGATACCCTTGATACTACCATGACCTAGCTGTGGCATACGCTCAGTATCTTCAGCAAATGTCCAAGGATACACCTGGTAGATTACGGCGTTTTTCCATGTACTTTCGGCTCTGGCGTTCGTTTGCGTGTCGGGCGAGATGAGAACTGTCCTTTTTGTGTTGCTTATGCTTACTTCTTATTGTACTACATTATTCGTCTTTAAGTGCAGCATAGACACCATTCGTCCAGCCAAATCCATCTTGCAGTGGATATTCTCCGCCACCGCCAACGCGTGACTCGTGCACCACATCATACTTTTCAATCATCTTGTGCTTGGTAGAGAATACTGTTTCTGTCGAATGCAGCCAACGCCTCTTAATCTCATTAGCAAGTGCATGGTAGCCATATTCGCGTAGCCCCTGAATTGCCACCCACTGCAACGGCGCCCAGCCATTTGGCGAATCCCACTGTTGCCCGTTGTCAACAAGCGTTGTCACCAATCCTCCGTCTTTGAGAAAATCTTTTTCTAGACGCTCGGCCATAGTTTTAGCCTGTTTGCTCGTGGCAATTTTGGCATACAACGGAAACACGCCCGCAAGCGTAATACGCCCCGTTGACTTACCTTCTCGAAAATCATAATCACAAAAAAACTGCTCCTTTTCATCCCAGCAATATTTGAGAATCGTTTGCGCACGCTTGTCAGCCAAGGCTTGGAACTTGCGCCGCAATACAGGCTGCCGCAATAAGCCATATGTTTCAGCCAGCGTTACTTCAAGTTGATACAGTAAGCTATTTAGGTCAATAGCCACGATGTCAGTAGTGTGAATCGATTCTATATCGCGCACATTGCGAAACCAGCGCGAGCTAAAATCCCACCCACTTTCAGCACCAGCTCGCAAATCGAGAAAGAGCTTTTCTTTGTTAGCATTTTCGGCGCGTTTAGCCGTCTCTACGTCTTCACGTAGTGACTCTGGTCGTGGTGTGGCTTTATTATCATAGTAGCGATTGAGTACAATACCATTTGGCATTTGCACCACACGCGCATACGCCCGATGATCGACATGCTCATTAACCGAACGACGACCTTTCATCCAAAAACGGTACTCCGCAATTAGCGAAGGTAAGAATTCCGCATAAGTGCGCGTACGACCACGATGTCGCCCTAGCAATTTCACCATGTGCGAGAAAAAAGGCGGCTGCGAACGACTCAAAAAATACGTCCGATTCGCCGTAGGTATAAACCCAAATTTACGAATCATGTATTGGTAGTTTTGCAGCATGCCGTGGATTCGTTCCCATTCACCGTCCGCTGCAAGGCCAAGCATAATAAAGTATGTATCCCAATAAAATTGCTCACTAAACCTACCGCCAGGCACTACGTATTCGTGCGGTAACGCAATAAGCGAACCGCGGTCTTTACGATTGCGGCGCTCTAGCTGCTGCCACAAATTTCGCACATGCTCCCGCGGAGAGATATTTGGCGAATAAGTATATTTTTCTGATTGATTAATCGGTGAAAATTCATAAAAGTGACGACTCACAAAATCTCGCAAATCAAAATCTGGGTCTTTTTGTGCCAACTTGTATTCTTTGATGATTTGATTAGCTCGTTTTTTCGGTATCAAATCGACAAACGTCTTGCCGTCATCATACACTTGCTGTTGCTGTACTTGGTGAAAAAAATCCCCAAATGCTTCATCTGGACTCTTTGATGGAGAAAGTAAACGGCCCGTGGTCTTCACGAGCGCAGTTTTTAGCTTGTGCGATGTCGGCTTCATAGGCATATAGACACTATTATAGCGTTTATGCCTACCCTGCTCAATGACTAGTGTGCGTGATCTTCGTCGTGATGATGGTCGTGGCTACTATGGTCATCCTCGTGATGATTGTGGCGCTCCTCTATAGACTCATGCACCTTGTGGTGATGTCCATGATCATGTCCGCCCATATACTCGTGCACCAGTGTCGTCGTCATACCGACAAACGCCACGCCCACCAGCAAAATACCAGCTTGTGCATTGGCAGTTCGTCGTTTTGGCTCTGCGTGAATCGTCGGGATGATGTCGCTCGCCGCGATATAAATAAAGAACCCAGCCGTAATAGCAAGCAGTACCGACTCCGACACCGGTAGACTTCCGCCAAATCCAAATACCAAGACAGCCGCGACAAGTGTCGCAAGGGCGCTCAAAAGATTTACCAGCAGTACTCGACCCTTCTTCATTCCTTTGGAAAGCAATAGGCCAAAGTCGCCAATTTCTTGTGGAATCTCATGTGCCGCAACAGCAATTGTCGTAATTACACCTGTCACAGGACTCACGAGAAACGCTGCACCAATCGCCAATCCATCGATAAAATTATGCAGTGTATCACCCACGATAATGAGCGATGCATTACGACGATGCTGCTGATTTTTGTGCTCATGTTCATGATGGTGATGAAACCATGTTAATGTACGCTCCAGTAAGAAAAACACGAGAAAGGCGCCAAGCACTACCAGCGAGACCGTATGCGCATCACCGCCCTCCATCGCCTCTGGTAACAAATCGACAAACGCCGCCGCCAGTAGCGCGCCCGCCGCAAACGGCACCGCAATTTTCTGGAGCTTGGCCGCCCCCCATTTTCCATACAGCAAATACACGCCGCCGATAAGCGACACTACACTGCCAAACAGCGCAGCTATAATCAAAAGCAGCCATTCATTCATATGCAATTAGTGTACTCTCATGCCGAGCCGTCTGCAAATTTGTCGCAAAATACTACGATTTTGCAGAAACTGGGTCGATAAGCGCGTCGTAGCTATGGTCAACGCACCATTTATACACCAAACGCTCACTCCTATGCGGACTATCTTTTAGCTGATGCGGATCAATAAACCGCACCTCGTCAGCATCTTCGCCAAGCCTAAAGTTTAGCTCGCCATCAAAAGATAGCTCATACACAACCCACATCAGGTATGCCTGCTTCTGCTCAACAAACCAGCTGTCTACACCGAGGATACGAGACTTATACGATGACTCAATACCGGCCTCCTCGTACAGCTCTCTTTGAAGCGCATCCGTATCCGACTCCCCGTGATCAATACCGCCACCTGGTAGACTCCAATCGCTACCCTTTTCCTTCACGCACAGCACTCTATTCGCATTATCGCGAATAATTGCCTTGAGCGACACCCGATAAAACGTATTCGGATAGTTGCCTTTTGTATTTTTCATGTTGTTATAACCTTTCTCAAAAAGAGACTCCTCGCTCTTTTTGAGAACGAGGAGTAAGTGTGTCTATCTTTTTATAGTAGCAAGTCTACGTCTATTTGTCAATTTTACCCTTTTGCAGCTCGTTTACGCTCATTTGGATCAAGATAGCGTTTGCGAAGGCGGAGACTCTTTGGCGTCACTTCTAGCAATTCATCGTCTTCGATGAAATCGATACTCTGCTCAAGGCTAAGGTCGGTAAATGGCGTCAGCTGTACTACGCCGTCACTACTGCTTGAGCGCATATTTGTCAGGTGCTTTGCCTTACAAACGTTGATTTCCAAATCGTCTTGGCGACGGTTAAGACCGATGATCATACCTGGATACACAGTTGTACTTGGACCAACATATAGTTCACCACGTGCTTCGGCAGCCTGCAGCGCGTATGGTGTAGTAGTTCCCGCTTCAAACGCAATGAGCACGCCATTGCGAGATTGTGGCAATTTACTACCAATAGGCTGATAACCATGAGGGAGGCTATTCATAATTACCGTGCCTTTAGTCGCTGTTAGCAAAATATTGCGCAATCCAATCAGCGCACGCGTTGGGATAATATAGGTCATACGTGTCGTACCACTACTTGTTTGCTCCTGGCCACGCATTTCGGCGCGACGCGTACCAAGCTCTTGGCTCACCGCACCCACAAACTCCGCACCAACTTCGATCAGCAATTCTTCGACAGGTTCTTGCTCTACGCCATCGATTGTCGTCGTTACCACTTGTGGACGACCGACTTCAAATTCAAACCCTTCGCGGCGCATCGTCTCGATTAGCACGCTGAGGTGCAGCTCACCACGACCAGATACCGTAAAGCCAATGCCGTTTTCTTCAACACGCAGGCTCACGTTTGTCTCCAGCTCACGATTTAGGCGATCACTAATCTGGCGCGAAGTATTAAACTCGCCTTCTTTGCCTTTGAGCGGGCTGGTGTTGGGGCCGAGATACATGCTGAGCGTTGGTGCTTCGATATCGATTACTGGCAATGCTTCGGGATTTTCTTTGTCGGCAATTGTGTCACCGATGTGTGCGTCAGCAATACCTGTGAGTGCAACAATATCGCCCGCACCCGCTTCTTCGATCTCTTCACGTTGCAAACCGCGATAGCTAAACACCTTGTCGATGCGCCCACTGATTTGCACGTCATCGCGCTTCATAAGCATGATAGACAAGCCTTTTTTGACGCTACCGCGAGAGACGCGACCAATCGCGTATTTGCCGAGGAATGAATCGTACTGGAGGCTCGTCACGAGCAGCTGAAACGCACTATCCGCGTCCACAGTTGGTGCAGGAATATCATTTGTAATCGCATCAAAAATAGGTGATAAATCCGCATGCTCGCTTGGGTTATCTGGCATTTCTTTCCATGCTTTGCCTTCGCGGCCAATCGCATAGTACACAGGATAGTGCAGCTGGTCGTCACTAATCGCCAGCTCAAGGAAGAGGTCTGATACTTCGTCGATCACTTCGTCGATACGGCGCGATGGCTTGTCGATTTTATTGATGATGACGACAGGCTTGAGGCCAAGTTCGAGCGCCTTACTCAGTACAAATTTCGTCTGTGGCATTGGGCCTTCTTGCGCGTCGACAATCAGCAGCACACCGTCCGCCATATTGAGCGTGCGCTCTACTTCACCAGAAAAATCGGCGTGGCCTGGCGTGTCGATGATATTGATTTTGTAGTCATCGTGATAAATTGACGTCTGCTTGGCAGTGATGGTGATGCCACGCTCGTGCTCTTGGTCACCACTGTCCATGATGAGCTCTTGGCTCATCTCGGCTTGGTTGTCACGAAAAGTATTGGATTGCTTAAGCAAGCCATCTACCATTGTTGTCTTACCATGGTCGACGTGCGCAATGATGGCGATGTTGCGGATGTTTTTAGCGTCTTTCATAAAAATGTGCTCGTTTCTGACGAGCTTCCTTTGTCACTATTTTAACAGATAACGCCCTCTTAATCAATTCACCCCGCACAGGGTCTCAAAACCTCGCGGGACTGTCATTCTGAACTTGATTCAGTAACTGTCATAATGGATGCTGAGGTATCGCTTCACTGCGTTTCGCTCTTTCATACAGAAAATAGCTTACGCTGCTTTTCTGTATTTCACTCGCTATACCGTACTCCCTTTGGGGGTCCTGAACTCCTACGGAGTTCTCACCATAGAAAATACCAGTCCTAGGACTGGTATTTTCTATGGTGGGCGCTGAGGGGCTCGAACCCCCGACCCCTTCGGTGTAAACGAAGTGCTCTAGCCAACTGAGCTAAGCGCCCGCACTTCGAAATATTATAGCGTAGTCTGACATAGAATACAAGAAGCTACGTCTGTAATTACTCTATACCGAACGATCTAGGCGAAAATATGGTGGCAGTTTCAGACAGTACTCATTATTAGAGGCGAGCTTACCCAAAGCCAGAGTACTATTTACCTTATCTCGTGCTACGCGCAAATTATATAGATACTCCTCCTGTTTTTCTTTCTCTTCGGGAGGCTTCTTTAAATGTCGCCACATAGCTAACCTGTCCTCCGAAGGTAATACCTTGCTTAGCTCAGGAAACCCCACCCTGTACTCCGTATCTTCCTTAGTCATAACTGGATACACTGCCAACATATGACCATGAATCCCCACATCAACCTTACGCACCGGTATAGTCTTACGCGAACCCCAAAGTCTCTGCGCAGCCTTACCTATCGCATACTCAATTGTTGCCTGTGTGGGTGGCCCGGTTTCTCGAGACACGCCATGGCCCGCCCTGTACTCTAGCGGAGGATAACTAAAGTAGCTCGTATCATTCCTTTCATATGTCTGCGGCGGATCAACTGGTGCAGTGAGTTCGCGTAAAGGCTCTACAGCCTTTCGAAGTTCGTCGCTCGCATAAAACGCAACCCTGCCTATCATGTGATTATGATTGACCTGGGGTAGGTCTGGCGAAAACTCTGTCATAAAAGTAGTATGCGGGAAAAAGTATAAAGCTGTCAAACTTTACTGCAACATAACGATAAATTCGGGGCCTAATCCAAACCTCAGAGTCAAATAAAATAGAGACCAAATGGTCTCTATTTTATTTGGTGCGGTGAAGAGGACTTGAACCTCCACGAGCGCAATGCTCACTAGCCCCTCAAGCTAGCGCGTCTACCAATTCCGCCACCACCGCATAGTGGTATCTTTTGATGTCATCATAGGGCAAGAACTCCTTATTGCTGAAGCTCAGCTAACGCCTCGTACCCCAATAGACTGTTTACAGAATACTCCGCAAACTTAGATTAGTATATCTGTTTCAGGGAGTTTTGTAAACAGTCTGCTGCTGTGTTGACCAGCGAGTAACATCACCAAACCTATCTATCGATGTCACTAGCTGTCGATCTACGTCAAATGAAGAAGACGTCTTAGTATGTGCATAAGTCGCTTGAGACTGATACAATCCGATTGCAGGCGCGTCTTTGTACCACTGCGTCACAAAAGCACGATACTTAGCGTCTCTTAGATTACCTTCAATCCTGAGTCGCGCACTCGACAGCGTGTCATCACTAATGCCACTATTGTAATTTGAAAAATTTAAACCCTTTTGAGTAGCTTGCGATGAGTGCCAATAAGCGTAAACGTCTGGATCAGATCCGAGATTCAATTCATGCACCAATACGTCATAGTCACGTGGCTTCAGAATGTCACTTAGTATATTTTGTGTCGAATCATTGACATCTACCGGCTGAGTTTCAATTCGCACGCCCAGCTCTCGCCACTGCTTCGTAAGGCTCTCTACGACACTTTGGTAGTCAGCATTCTTGATGTACGCAACCTTTAGCATTAGTGGCTCGCCGTCTTTGGAGCGCTGTGTACCTTCGAGCTTCCAACCCGCTTCTTCTAGCAGCTTTTTAGCATGCTCAACCTCGTACTTTGGCTTATTCACTCCGCCCAAAGGCGCCTGTGAGTCAAGAAGTGGCGCATCCAATATAGGTACGTCCACAGGTAGCGTATCTATTGCCTTTGCAACATCTGTTCCCGCTTGTAATGCCTGTCGAACTCGTACGTCACTGAGCGCACCTAGGGTTGTATTAAACAGCGCAAATATACCTGAATTCACCGAATGTATAGATGTGTCATACTCACTATTGTCTTTGAGACTATTATAATCCGCAAAAGACACATTACTGACAGCATTTACAGAATGACTCTTAAGTGCATTATAGAGCGAAGCTCTATCTTTGTAACTATGTATCTGAAAACGATCAACTTTTGGTACGCCCGCATAATACTTACTATTGCTATTCATGTGCACGACCACTCGGCCATTTTCATCCTGTAAACGCTGCGTCATTTTGAAGCTAAAAGGACCCGTCCCAACTGGATGCGAAGACAGCTGCGACTCACGTATCTTTGCCACTTCTACGTTAGCAAGTAAATGTTTCGGCACGACCGGAAATGTCAATGCATGCAAAAACGGAGCATAACTTGCCGAAAGTACAAAATCAATCGTAGTGTTATTCACTTTTTTGACTTCAATACCCTTCCAATTGGCACCAGAAGCAATATTTGTCGCCGGATCTTTCAGTAGATTAACCGTAAAAATAACATCATCAGCCGTTAGCCTTTTGCCATCATGCCACAATACAGCAGGCTTGAGTGTTACCCTATAACGCTTACCTTCATCTAGTGTTGAAAAATCCTGCGCTAAATCTCCACGAAGCCTACCGCTACTGTCATATGTCAACAAACTAGAAAAAATCAATCGTGCTGCCGCCTGCTCTCCCTCCGTAGAGGCAAATAGCGGATTAAGTGTATGTATTTCTCCCTGCACTGCCTCGGCATAGGTACCTCCATACGCACCCGTTACTGTTGTGTAGGACGACTGAAATAAGAAAAATTGTAGTGTAGCAAGGCCAATCAGTGCGCCCATACCCAGGAGCCAAAGTGCAATATGCCTTCGCACATCACGAGCGCTGTGCGCACGACTAATGATAAACTTGCGGGCATGCGCAACAGTCGCACTTTCAGCCTTTTTGGCACGCTCAGAAAACTTACCCGGCTTCACGCGTAAACGCTGAAACTTATTCCATTTTTTTTCCGACTCTGCCACGAGGTACTATGCTCCTAGCGAAGGAAGAATCAACGAGGCCAAAATAGACAAGACAAATACAACAGCGACAATAATAGTGAACTCAAACAAGCTCTTGTCAACGCCTCGACGCGACGTAAACAGCTCACCAGAGCTACCAAACCCAGCGCCAAGACTCGCACCGCGCTGCTGCAGCAAAATCGCTGCTATCATCAGCACACCTGAACCTACCGTCACTACCTGCAAAAAAATATCCATACTTACTCTTTCTCCTTGATCACTTGCAACTCAAGTGCACTACTTACTATATAGTTTATCAGACTTAGGAGCATTCCGGCAAAAATTGAGTTGAGAAATGTCATCGAAAGCCCCGGTGTCATCTGCAGCGCCATCCACACCATTAAGCCGTTGATGATGACAATAAATAGTCCGAGCGAAAGCAAGATTGCTGGCAGTGATAAAATCACAATAATCGGACGTACGACAGTATTGAGCAGTGAAAATACAAATCCAGCCAACAAGAATATACCGACGCTTTCATCGACATGCGACACCGCCTCACCCGTACCAAGCAAGCGCACTGCTATCCACAAGCCAAACGAGTTGAGGATCCATCGGACTATAAAAACTGCAAATTGCCGTCTCATTATTACTTATGATTATATCACAAATCCGTCGGGATTTTAGCGCTCAAGTTGCGATGGCCTTTTTCGGTGATCAAAATATCGTCTTCTATGCGCACGCCAATGTTTTCTTCGGGAATATAGATGCCCGGCTCGACTGTCAGCACCATACCGGGCGCAAATTCTTTGGGCGCGCCGAGACTGTCGTGCACATCCAGCCCCAGACCGTGGCTAATCGCATGTGGGAAATACGTGCGGTAGTTGTCGTCATTCGGAACATCAATCAGACCCAGCCCTATGAGTGCTTGCTGCATACGCGCGTCAACTTTTTCGCTATATTCGCGCACGTCTAGCCCTGGCGCAAGCATGTCGATGATATCACGATGTGCAGCCTGCACTGCCGTATGCACTGTGCGCTGGCGCTTGGTTGGCTCGCCGTACGCATACGTGCGCGTGATATCGGCTGCATAATGTTCGACCTGTGCACCCACATCGAGCAGCACCAGCGATTTCTTTGCTAGCTTCGCGTTGTTTTCTATATAGTGCAACGTACAGGCATTGCCGCCCGCCGCCACGATAGGGTCGTAGGCGTGACCCGCCGCACCGCTGGCGCGAAAACCGCGGGTAATGTCGGCCTCGATCTCATATTCATATTTGTAGTTGGCCAGCTTTGCATACACCTCATCGAGCGTACGGGCGGTAATGTCGATAGCAGATTCCATCGCCTTGATTTCTAGTGGCTGTTTGATGGCGCGAAGCTGTGCAAGCTTGGGCCGAAAATCCTGCACATCGGTAAATTTGCGCGCTAGTCGCTCGCGCATTTCACGCGCCGCAGGATTCAGCACAAAATCAAACGTATCGGCTCGTTCCGGCTGGTCGATAGTATAGACAAGTCTGTGCTGCCGCGCAGTTTGTGCGAGTAAATCATCTGCCGCGGTGCGAGAAATCACTTCATCTACACCACTTATTTCCTTCGCCTGCTCTGAGGAAAGTTGCCCGTCAAACAGCGCGTGCATCGGGTCGACATCTGGGATCACCAGCCACGATTTGCCCCGCGACGAGTCGAGCACCAGCCACCAGTCTGCCCGCTCTATCCCCGTGAGATACCAAAAGTTTGCCTCTTGCTCTAGACTAGACGCCACATCATTGCTCCGCTGCATCACACTATACGCACTCGCCACCAACACACCGCCTTCTAGCAGCTCCATCACCCGCTGGCGATTGCCAGTAAAAAATTCGGAAGTAAGGAGTTTTTTCATACTACTAGCGTAGCACACACCGCCCCACATTGTAGATGCGGAGTTTTTGCTACTGCAAAAGGACGGAGTCTTTACGCCATTAGATCGTAGATTTATCGAGATTTTACCATGTAGAGTGTAGCAAAAACCAACCATGCCACTACCGAAAGCAAGAAGGCAGCTGCACCGAATCCGTCGGACACATCGTTTGGCCTGTAGAGCATAACCTGTTGATGATACATATAAAATGCACCAGATGCGAGACCGCTTATGGCTGCGAGAATCCCGATAACTTTTAATGTAGAGATACTTGTTTGTTTTTGTTGCTTTTTCATAATTTAATAATATAAAAATAAGGCTAAAATGTAAACACCCCCGCGCAGCTAAAGCTGGCGGGGGTATCCTGTTTACGAGACTTTCTTACCTAGTCCCACACGGTCTGAGCCCAGGGGCTGCCGTAGTAGGACTCGAGAAAGCCGCAGCCAGTGACGGTCGACGGAGGTGAATCGTTCACGTGCTTGATGTCACCGTAGACAGCACGAGATGCCTTCGTGATGTTGTGCTGACACCACACCCCGACTCTGTAGCGGTTGCCTCCAGGCTCACCAGTCAGGCACTTGGCGTGAGCGAAGCCAGTCGAGGCGTACCACGTTGTACAGTTGTACGCGGCATTAGCCTCGCCCGTCGCACTATCGGCCACTTGTGCCGTCGCCGCGACAGTCAGGGCGGCTACTGCCATTCCAATTCGTGTCCGCAATTTCATTGCCAACTCTCTTCTTTGATAGTCAGTCGTACAGGACCTACTGAGTATATTTTAAATTCTTTTTGCAGTCAACAGTCTATACATGCGTGCCCGTACGCACACATCATTTTCGCAAATATACTTCTTGTTTTATGCTATTCATATTGATAATACAACTATAGATATTTTTTTATTATCGCCGCTTTCCGCTCGCCCACTGTGTCGACAACCGCGCTATCATCAGCTTCTTTCACGCCCCGTACACTCCCAAACGTCTTCATCAGCTTTTTGCGCGTGGCGGGGCCGATACCAGGGATATCTTCGAGCACGCTTTCGGTTTGTTTCTGTCGTTTGAGCACAGTATGGTAGCTCACCGCAAACCTGTGCGATTCGTCGCGAATACGCTGAAACAGCTTCATGATGTCGATATATTGATATGTTTTGCTGCTCGCTCGCAGGTTTTTGGAATGCGAACTGGCGTTGCGCTGGCCTGGGTGCAAATTCACGATATAAAACTCGCCGCTTGGTGTCACAGCAACATCCTCGCTAGGGTTTCGTGCCAGCTCGTCCAGATACGACACGTCGATATGCGAACGCGTGCGATGCACGATGATTTCCTCTTCGCGTTTGGCAATACTGATGATTGGGCAGGTGATTTCGCGCTCTTCGAGTGCTTTGATTGCTACTTCTAGTTGCCCCTTGCCGCCGTCAATCAGCACCAAGTTTGGCATACCCCAGCTTTGCACGTTTTTGGGACTAAATCGCCGTAGCAACGTGTCGTACATATTGGCGTAGTCGTCGTTTTGCTGCAATTTTGCCTTAAATTTGCGATACTCCGCGCGGTCACTTACACCATTGGTAAACGCCACCATGCTCGCCACCACATTTGTGCCGCCCATGTGGCTCACATCGTAGCCTTCGATGCGCGCGGGGAGTTTATCCAGCCTGAAAAGCGTCGCGATATCACGCAGCGCCTTGTCTTTGGAAATATCCAGAAACTCCCTATCGCCAAACATTACCCGGCGCTGCAACTCGCGCATATGCCCAAGCTTATTGCGCAAGCTGGCTGCTCGTTCAAACTCATGCAATCCAGCTGCCATTTTCATCTCACGTTCGATTTCGTTGGCCAGCTGCACACGATTGCCTTTGATGTAGCTAACCAATTTACGGAGGTTGGCTTTATATGCCTCGCTACCATCATCTCGCCGCGGACTCAACCCCAAATCTTCGTCTAGTCGCGACTGCCCAGGTTTGGGTTCGCGCGTGTAGTACGGAAACACTTTGCGCAGATACCGCAGAGCTTTTTTGAGCGCATAGCCATTATAAAATGGGCCAAAATATTCCGCCCCATCGTCGGCCGGATTGCGTGTAAAACTCACTGTCGGCCACTCACTTTTCATATCTATTCGTACAAATGTCTGCGACCTATCATCTCGCAGCAAGATATTATAGCGTGGCATGTAGCGCTTGACCATCTCGCTTTCGAGAAACAGCGCGTCGATTTCGCTTTCGACCTCAATCCAATCCGTATCAACAATCTCCGCCACCAAAGCTTGCGTCTTAATGTCTTTGTCGCGTGAGTCCTGAAAATACTGTCGCACGCGATTCTTCAGCACCGCTGCTTTGCCAACATAAATTACCTCTCCGCTGGCATCTTTATGAAAATACACACCAGGGGAGCGTGGGAGAGTTTTAAGTTTGGCTTCTAATTGCTCATTCACTAGTCCAATTATAGCACTGGTATACCCCACATAAGTCATACCAGTTTACATGTGGAATAGGCCGAGAAAACGACTCGCACTACTGCTTGCCGTTAATATCGTGGCCGCCAAACTTGTTGCGCATCGCTGCAAGTAGCTTGGTCGAAAAATCTACTTCACCTTGCTGTGAGGCTAAACGCACATCAAATGCAGCCTGAATAGCGGGCAATGGAATACCCTTATCTTTGGCAGTTTCGAGCGTCCAGCGTGCTTCGCCAGATTCCGCCACAACTCCTTCGATACCCTCGAGATTTGGTGATTCGCGCAGTGATTCTTCGCATAATTCGTTGAGCCAAGAAGTAATCACACTGCTATGTTGCCATGTGTTACCCGCTTTGGCGAGGTCAATATCTTCAATCGGACCTTCACGTAGCATACGGTAGCCCTCGGCCAGGCTCTGCATCATACCGTATTCGATCGCATTGTGTACCATTTTTACATAATGCCCCGCACCGTTATAGCCAAAGAAATCGTGTGCGCCAGATGGAGCCGATAATGTGTCGAGTATAGGCGATACGCTCTCATAAACCGAACGATTACCGCCCACCATCATACAAAAACCCCGCTTCATACCATGTACACCGCCACTTGTACCTATATCAAGTAAGTTACCGCCTGCAGCAGCTACACGTTTTGCCCGCCAGCCATCATCACGGTAATCACTATTACCGCCATCGATAATAATGCTCTCTTTAGGCGCAAGTTCCGCCCATTCATTAATAGCCGCACTAATCACGCCCGCAGGAATCATCACCCACACAAGTATCGGCTCGCCATCAAATGCCGCTACCGCCTCTTCTTTGGTATAGGCGGGGATTGCGCCCTTTTCCGTCATTGCATCTATCGGCTCTGGGCTGCGATTGTGCGCGACTACTTCATGTCCGCCAGCAAGTAGCTTCTCGGCAATTTGTCCGCCCATGCGGCCGAGGCCATCAATAATAATCTTCATATAATCCCTCCTTTGTTTATCGGTAAAATCAGCGCGTATAATCGCTAAATAATGTGGCGTGCCCCGCAGATTTGAGCGCCTGCGCAGGCTGATCGATTAAATCAACAGGTTCATCACCCAGCAAATCCGCCAGCACTGGGTGCTTGTCAGCTCCATGCGCATATATCACCACTTCGTCGAGCTCAGCAACTGCCTTTGGCGTCATAGTAACGCGTGCAAAGTCCTCGCCCTCGAACTGCGACGCATAGTCGTCACTCGTCACTGCCTCTGTGTGCGGCTTGATGCCCGCAGTGTGTCCGTCAGCACCCACACCAAATAGTCCAATTTTGTATTTATACGTTGCAAACAGCTGCTCAAGTTTATCGCTAAAATCCTGCGCGGTCGTTTCGATATCTTCACCACGCAACACACGGTAGGCATTGATAGAATTCACTACAAACCCCATCTGTTCCAGCTGGGACCAGTTTTCGTCTTTATGACCAGGGCGACCATAGCGCTCATCCGTCAGTGTCACACAAAGTTTGGACGTATCTACATCTTCAAGCTGCTCCAGCACCCGTGTAGCGACTTTCATGGCCGAACCACCGGGCACCAGCCATAACACTGATTCGTCTGCCTCAAGATGAGACACAAGAGTAGAAGCTAGGTAATCAACAATCTGTGTATCATTTTGTTCGGTTACTAACTTCATAGATATCCTTTACATCAGTATACAAACTTCCTGCGCGTGGTGCAAGCTTACTAGTTCTTGATCTCAATCCCACCAAGTATCACATCACCCGAAATCACCAGCACTGGGGCGTTTTTGCCTACTTCTTGCTCAGATTTGTCTTCCACGCCGCCTAAGACTGCATTAGTTTCGTTCCGGATTGTCACATTGCGTGGCACAACAATCTCAAGTCCACCCATAATCACAGTTGCAGATATCACTGCCTGCTTTTTGATTGTCACTTTGCGAAGATCCAGCTTATTGCCGCCCATAATGACGGTTGTCGTAGTGCCAAGATAGTTGTCCGACGTGTATTTTTTGTCGCTGCCACCGAGCACCGCCGTTACATCGTCTTGATCTTTCTTGCTCACTTCATATTTCGCACGACTATTGGGTCGTAATACAATAGACAGACCTACGGCCACAATCACCAATGGCCAAAACACCTGCCAAGGGTTGACCGTGAGAATATCGAGATTCTGCAGTTGCCACAAGACACCCATTGTTGCCACCACAAGTGCCCATAGATAGCTTTTGATATCATTGATAAATATCAGCACAGCGCCCACAACGACAAGCATAGGCCACCATGTCCGCCACAGCTCCTGCAAGCTCATATCGAGCACACCCAAATTTGCAGCCAACATGCCAAGGCCAAGCGCTGCGATGATAATTCCTGTTGCGATTCGTGTGAAGGATGGTTTCATAAACTTATAGTACACCTTTGCCGCAGTGTATACTATAGGAAGATGAAACGCCTCCATACCAAATCTCAGAACTTCCTGCGCAGCCCCAAGCTTGTCCATACACTAATTGGCCACTCAAATATCAAAAAGTCTGACACAGTGTACGACATCGGAGCGGGGAGTGGTATTATCTCGGCAGCGCTCGCGGGACGATGCAAACAAGTGATTGCTATTGAGTATGACACCCGGCTTATTGCGACGCTACGCGAAAATCTGAGTCGCTACGATAATACAGCGATAGTGCAGACTGATATACTCACCTACAATTTCCCTACCACTCCCTACAAAATCTTTGCCAATATCCCATTTCATCTCAGTTCGCCCATCGTACGTAAACTCACCGAGAGAGACAATCCACCAAAATCTATCTATCTCATCGTCCAAAAACAATTTGCCCAAAAACTCCTCATGGATACGACAAGTTTTACCGGGCAAATCGGTGCTGCAATCACGCCACTTTTTTCCACCCGCATTCGCTACAAACTCCAGCACACCGACTTTTCGCCGCCGCCCGCTGTCGATACGGTACTTCTAGAAATCAAGTTGCGAGATGAGCCACTTATCACATCAGCAAGAATGCCTGCGTACCGTGAATTTATCGAGCAATGTTTCTCGCGTCAAAAATATTTCGCTGAGCTTGGCCAGACCAAACGCCCGAGTGAACTCCGAACAGAAGACTGGATTGCACTTTTTGACAGTCACGCACCTCGCGCCCGATAGCAATATGCTATAATCATAAGTATGAAAAAATACCTATGGGTCATAGTACTCGTGGTCGCTATCGGCGTAGGAATCGTGAGCTGGCAACTACTCCAAAATAATGACAGTAGCCCTGGGCCCGACATCTCCGAGCAACCAACAATCAACTCGACCGCTCAAAGCAAAAATCATGCAGAAGAGGGGTCGAAGACCTCAGAGGGTTTACCTGCCGCATCCAGTGGTCGTTATACTGAATACGATGCCGCAAAATTGAGTGACACTGACTACACCACGCACATTCTGTTCTTCCACGCCCCCTGGTGCCCGGAATGTCGCGCATTTGAAACAGCGATTCAGGATAGCACTATCCCAAATGGCATACAATTCCTCAAGGTGGATTACGACTCCGCCAAAGAGCTGCGAAAACAACACGGTGTCACCACACAAACGACCTTTGTGCGTGTCGACGATTCGGGTATGCAGCAAGCAAAGTGGATTGGTTATGGCAAAGATAAATCAATCGATGCTATTATCGAGAATACTAGATGAGCACTAGCCTCCTCTTTGTCTCGCTTATTGCTGGCATGCTGTCTGTGCTCGCACCATGCGTGGTTGGCATGCTACCCGTACTCATGGCACGTGGGGCTGGCGGCAAAAGGATACGCAGCCCACTATGGGTTATCTGCGGTCTAGTTGGGTCGATCTTTATATTTAGCATCTTGCTCAAAAGTACAACGCTACTCATTGATATACCAGATGCTGTCTGGAAAAGTATGAGTGGCAGCATCGTTATTGGGTTTGGCATGTTTATGCTATGGCCATCACTCTGGGAAGTGTTCACGCTCAAGCTCGGTCTGGCCACCAAATCACAGCAGCTCATGGCAAAGTCAAGCGGCAAAGAAGGACGAGTTGGTGACATGGTGCTCGGCGCGAGCCTTGGACCAGTTTTTAGTGCCTGTAGCCCTACTTACCTGTTAATTGTTGCGACAATCTTACCTGCCAAACCGCTCCACGGCATCATGTATCTCATCACCTATCTTGTCGGGCTTGCGGCCACCACATGGGCTATTGTATTTGCGGGACGCACGCTTCTTTCTAAGCTCAAATGGGGTATTAATCCATATAGCTTATTTCATAGGGTTATGGGTGTCGTGCTGGTTTTTATCGGTGTCATGATTCTTACAGGTCTCGACAAACTATTACTTGCATGGCTGGTTGAGCAAGGGGTGTTTGATTGGCAGGTTCAACTTGAAACGTTTTTGCAGTAAAATAGTGGTATGACAAACCTCCTTGCTGGTACGATTCATAATAAAGTCCCCGCAGACCTTGCGAAGGCACTGCACGAGAACAAAGACGCGCTTGCAGCCTGGCAAAGCATCACACCGCTGGCACGCAACGAGTGGCTCTGCTGGGTAGAAAATGCCAAACTCAATGAAACTCGTATAAAACGTATCAAACGCACACATACTGAGCTTGCCGAAGGTAAGCGCCGACCATGCTGCTGGATGGGCTGTATTCATCGTACTGACAAAGAAATAGCACCATCAATACGCGGGATTCTCCAGAAAAAGGCCAAGAAATAACACGCTATATATAGCGGCATGACAATATATAGCACTGTTTTAGCGCTCTAGGAGATTACGTCTTTGCCATGCCGCAAAACCAATTGCACACAGCACAAGTCCTATTGTTACGATATATAGTAGTGGCAATCGCTCAACTTCTTCGGCTGGAGCAGCAGCCATATGTTCGAGCGGGGAGAGATTCATAAGCCATTTGTCGAGCTGCAGCAAAGGAGCCAGCCACGACAAAAACAGCACAAGACCAAAATATATCCAAGTAATTAATCCTGCTGCCCGCGGCAACACGCCAAACAAACACACATAAATTCCCGTAAATAGCAGCAACATCGGCCAATACGACATCACGCCCACAATATAACTCCATGTATCAACTTCGAAGTCAGCAGTAAGATTGACGCTCGCAGCAAGCAGTAGCCCTGTCAACACAAGCATTACTAACCCTCCGAGCAGCACAACACTCACATGCAACATCAGCCAGCTGTCGCGCGCAAGGCGTGCTGCAAGCAAATTCTCAAGATGTCCGCTCGATTCTTCGCCGCGCAAACGCCCAAGCCCCTGCAATACATAGGCCACCACCATAAGAGCAATGATAGATAACATAGCTGATAGAAAAGCTGGAATCATCTGGCCACTTCCGCCCATTGCCTCAATCATCTGTTTGAGCGATTCAGAGCTTTCGTAAATATGGCTCATTTCTGGTACCAGCACGCCAATAGTCACCACCATCGCAATCACAGCGCAGAGCCAGCCAATAAAAATGTTTTTCTGCAGATACCATGTGAGCCCGAACGATGTTCGCAAAAAGCTCGTTGCGCGCGCCCTACCCCGCCGAGAGGGGAGTATGCCAGCACCAACATCTCGCCGAACCTGGAGAAGTATTGCCAGTGGAATTATCACCATCGCACACACCAAAGGAATGAGTAGCGGCCACCAATCTGGTGCAGTTAAACCACGCGTTGCCTGCAGCCAGCCAAACGGACTCAGACTACTCACCCACGTCGGCTCTAGCAGCCCATCGGCATTTTTTGCACCCATAAAGTCACCGACACCCCGCACGACAAAACTCGCACCGATTAAGCCGGCAAGCGCGCCCGTGGCTGAGCGTGTGTTTTCAAACAGCTGCACCGCGAACGCCGCTATGCCCGCCCAGACAAATCCAAATACACCAAATGCAACACCGTACAACCATGCATTTTCCGAACCCCACTCGCCGCCCGCGACGACCACCATACCTGCACCAATACTAACCGCAAGTAACGTATTTACTCCTACAGCCACAAGTAATGCAGCCATCAAGTTTGTCACACGGTGCACCTGCCCAGCGAGTAGCAATTCCTGCGCACCCATTTCTTCATTTTGACGTGTATGCCGCACCACCAGCAGTACGTTCATAAATGCAATTGCCAACCCCCACCACAACAATGTCTCGAGCGTCATAAATGCCGCAAGCGTCGGTGAGTCCATCGGACCTGTTAAAAACAATCCTGCAGGGTTAGTACCAAATGTTTGATATATCGTCTCTAGTTCATCGCCTGCGCCGTAAGTCTCTTTGAGTAGCGGTACCATCGCGAGAAGTGACGCCACAATAGCCACAATCCACATAGGTAGCTTCACGCGATCTCGTCTGAAAATCAGCTGAATAAGCGTACCCAGACCCGCCACTATTCGTCTCCGTATTTACTCAAAAACAGTGCTTCAAGATTTTCATGCTCTTTTTTGAGCTCGGCGAGCGTATAAACAGACGCTGTCCGACCTTCACGGATAATTGTCACGCGGTCGCATAGTGCCTCGACTTCACTCAAAATATGACTCGAAAGCAGTACGGTTTTACCTTGTTTTTTGAGTGCGCGAATTTCTTCTTGAAACACTTGCTCCATAAGTGGATCAAGCCCGCTTGTCGGCTCGTCGAGAATGTACAGATCAACATTGCACGCAAGTGCTGCAACAAGTGCAACTTTTTGGCGATTACCCTTGGAATACGTACGAAACTTTTTGGTTGGATCAAGTTCAAAACGCTTAAGTAAGTGCGTATGTCGCTCTTCATCGAGGCCCCCACGCAGACTACCTAATACGTCAATAATTTCGCCACCTGTGAGATTTGGCCAGAAATTTACATCGCCAGGTACATATGCGAGTTGCTTGTGTAGTCCTACAGCGTCTTTCCACGGATCTTTGCCAAACAATTCAGCGCTGCCACTTGTCTTTTTTAACAACCCGAGCAGCACACGAATCGTTGTTGATTTGCCTGCGCCATTTGGCCCAAGGAATCCATGTACTTCGCCAGCCAAAACAGACATGTCAAACTCATCCAGCGCCTTGCTTGCACCAAATGTTTTGGTAAGTTTTTTTATAAAAATAATCTGTTGGTTTTTTGCGGACATAAGATTTCGCTTTCAGTGTTTATTGTATCACAACCTTACCTATATATATCTTCGACATTAACTTTATAGACTTTGCCGTCTCTCACAAAGAAATTATGTCGTCCGTGACGAAGATCCATTGTCGCAGGCAAAGCCTTACCGTCACGCTCGACCACTCGTGCTGGCACATTTGCTTGTTCGGCTTTTTCAAGCGCAGCTTTTTCACTCAGGCCAATATAGCCATCGTTGCCAGTCACCTCATCGTCAGCACCTGTATCTACAAATGTCGCTCCGTTTATCTGGCATTGCTCCGGATAGCTTTCGAGCAACGTGCCGCCCGCCTCCTTGCATTGCTCGAAATTAGTCACCACGACAACTGGCCTTAGTAGCAGTATCACCACTGCCGCTGCCAATACTAACGTCACCACGCCCAATGCACCTACAAATAACTGCATGGTATTATAATTTGCCTGTTTATTTGCACTACTCATCATACCCCCTTTTTTATAATGTACGCAGAATTTTATCCATTGGCCGCCCTCTGGCCAATTCGTCAATTAGCTTATCAAGATAACGCACCTCCCGCATCAGTGAGTCTTCGATATTTTCTATTCGCACACCACAAATCACACCAGTAATCTGGGCGCGAGCTGGGTTAAGTTTTGGCGCCTTTGCCCAAAAGTCTTCAAGGCTTATCTCGCTATCAAGCGTCGCTCGTAAATCCGCCTGACTATAGCCTGTCAGCCAACGAATAATCTCATCTACTTCGTCTTTCGTCCGCCCTTTTTTCTCTGCTTTGGTGATGTAGTGCGGATATACGCTTGCAAAAGTCATAGTATAGATGCGATGTTTTGTCATGCTGGCTGCTCCTTGCCGTCGGTGCGCTCTGGATACTCGAAATCATCGACATACGCCTTGGTAATTAGTTTTTTCAACTCGCTCATATCTACATCTGCCAGCCGCTTGATGTAAATGCAACCTTTGCTGATTTTGTACGTGCCAAGCTCTGGAAATTCACTCGTCAGCCCCGCCGCATCAAACGTCACATACAGCGAAATCTTGCCTTTTCGCGGACTAAACCCAATCTGCGCCCAATCGCCCTCGCGACCGCTGGCATATTTGTAATGATACGACCCAAAACCAATAATCGCACTCCCCCACATCATTGGCGGTTGGCCAGAAATCTCGGCCATCATCGCCACCAGCTCACGGCTATCACTAGCTTGCTGTACGTCATCAAGACTGTCGATAAAGGCTTCGACATCCGCTGGAGTAGGAACCGTCTTATTGCTCGTCATAATCATGACTTATTATAGCCTATGCTACAATATCTATCATAAAACCATGAAGCAGACACCCTCTTTGCAACCTCTTCCTGCACATATCGCGCTCTACGCGTTTGATTTCCGCTGGAGCAACGAGCTATTGTGGCAGCTTGAAGTACCTACCGAGAAAATGAATGTCGATGAGCTTATCTGGCATTTTGATATACCATGGCTACACACCCCAAACGGAAGATTCGACCTAAAACCGACTGATGTCATGACACATCAGAATCGTCACCCCGAAGAATATGTACGCACTATGCAATCAGACACAAGCTACCCGATTGATATCATGTTCAACAAAGGCCGCTGGCTCATCCTTGATGGTTTACATCGCCTCATGAAATCTGTCGATGCAGGCAAGCAAACCGTCACCGTGCGCAAAATTCCTCGCGAACTCGTACCTAAGATCGAAAAATAATCGCACCTATTGCGCGACAAACTTCAGCGACACAGAATTCACACAGTGCCGCACGTTTTTTGGCGTCAGATATTCGCCCTCAAACACATGGCCAAGGTGTCCACCGCAGTTGGCACAGGTGATTTCTGTTCGTGCGCCATCAGCATCGACCGTACGATTGACTGCGCTTTCAATCTCGTCATCAAAACTCGGCCAGCCACAATGCGAATCAAATTTGTCGCCCGAACGATAGAGCGGTGCGTCACATTGTCGACAGACGAACGTGCCTTGACGATTTTCATTGAGTAATTTACCGCTATACGGCAGCTCGGTGCCTTTATCAATGATGACGCGCTTTTCTTCGGCGGTGAGCTTACTCATCGTTCACATCCTCTCGAAACCACTTACTATATGCCTGGCGCGCTTTTACGATCTTTGGCTCAATCACAACGCTACAGTAGCCATTGCTGGGGTTGTTGGCAAAATAATCTTGATGTTCTGCCTCAGCTTCATAAAACGCTTCGAGCGGCGTGAGCTCTGTCACAATAGGATTATCCCAATGTGCTTGTGCTCGCACTATAGCCACTTCAAACTCGCGTTTTTGCGTGTCATCGGCATAAAACATCGCACTGCGATATTGCGAACCCACATCGGCGCCCTGGCGATCTTTTGTCGTCGGGTCATGAATCAAAAAGAATATATCGAGAATTGTCGCGGACGGGATCGCTGTATCATCAAACGTCACCTGCACCGCTTCCACGTGGCCTGTCTTGCCAGTCGCGACGGCATAATACTTCGCATCACTCGCCGCGCCGCCCACATAGCCAGACATCACCGACTCGACACCTCGTAGCCGCCGGAATACTGCGTCGAGGCACCAAAAACAACCGCCCGCAAGCGTATACGTTGTCATGCGCTCACCGATCGACTACTTTTTGTCACCTTCGGTCTTATCCTTGACTGTATCGAGCGCTTCATTAACTTTTGCGCCGATCTCCTCCTTGGCGTTTTCGATATGGTCTTTCGCATTGCCAGCAATCTGCTGCGCTTTGCCTTTCGCTTCGCGCTCTTGATCGCCTGTCACTTTACCTGCCATTTCTTCGGCAGTACCTTTTAGCTTATCACCTAGTCCACTCATGGAATATTCCTTTCGTTACTGGTTGTTTGTATTCTTAGTATAGCGTGCAGAGCTGAGTATTGGCTGAATTCTCTTCGCAAGCACATAACCAATACTCAAAAAATGACCTGGTGTCGGTAGTTCGATCGCATGTGCACCTTCGATATAGCTATATTGTGCCTCGACAACACGATCGCGACGTGAGTACATCGTCGTGATACGTTGCCGCATATCTGGCGATAGCGTTGACAGTTTCTTATCCAGCTCAACAAGCAACGGATAAAACGCGGGGTGGCGACGGCGCTGAAACTGTATGATGTCCTCTGCCCCGTGATTATACCCACATACTGTGACGACATGCTTGATATGCGTATGATTCAGCGCATACATATACAATGCCATTGCACCGCCCGCGCTCTCGCCAACCAAGACTACCTCGTCATCGCCCGATTCATCCATCACCTGCTCGATCCGCCTGCACTTCTGCTCATATATTTCCGTTTTGTCAGACCAGTGCATCGGTACAAGCGTTGCTTTCGCACCATCTTTTTCCCATCGACGTAGCGCTGCACGCCGTAGTGTGTCAAAATGACCACCAAATCCAGGAATATAAATATAATACGTCATGCTTTTAGTCAACCACAGATAAACTTTCGATAGGCATATCCAATATCTGGGCGAGTGCGTCGATCTTTTGAAACTTGCCGTATTTAATCATTGTACCGCTTGCCGCATACAACCGATAGTAGTGATCATATTGCACCACTTCGCCGCGAAAATTCTTGGCCGTTGTCGGCTGGTCAATGCACCGAATATACCAGCCGACTGGCTCGTCGGCCAGAATCCGTTTTAGCTTTGCGTAGTGGTTAAATGCCATTTCTTTTCGCCTTATATTGCCCAGAAATCACGAGCCGAAATTCATCCACACCGGCTCCCAGTGATTGCCATCTGGATCAGTCACTTCTAGACCAAACATCTGGTCTTCGGGCACGCCCATATCCACCTGATAGTAATCGCCACCATTTGCCTTGGCAGTGTCGGCGAATTGCTGCACCGCCTCGCGCGAGTCCATCGAAAGCGCCAGTAGCACACCCGACTGCGTTTTTGGAAAAGCAACCGTTTTACTACCAATAAACTTCTGATAAAAATCACGCGTCAGCAACATCACGATAATCTCATCCGACCACATCATGGCCACGCCGTTTTCGTCAGTAAATGTAGGGTTGTTGGTAAATCCCAGTTTTTCGTAAAACTCCTTCGACTTTTCGAGATTCGTCACTGGTAGATTGATGAAGACTTGCTTGGCCATATATCCTCCTTGGTTATGTATCTATTATACCCTTCCTAGGTTAGTGCCGTCACTTTGCTCGAAAATGCGGATTGTAAATCAGGCCGAGGCATTTCATAGGGTTATTATACAACCTATTCTACCGCCAGATATGCAGAACCCGGTACATATCTCAGAAATGCATCGACTGATTTTGCAAGCGTGAACTCAGCTGCAGCAGCCACACGCTCCTGTTTTGTCGACATACCAAGCGCGATCGCTTCACCTATCGCGGTGATGAGCGCCTGCGGATTGCGTTCTGCCACGAGGGTCAGTAGTCCACAATTCGTTTCTGGCAGTCCGCCCAGACTACTCGCAATCACACGACAGCCGCTATGTTGTGCTTCGACCGAAAGCATGCCAAATGGCTCTGCAAACACAGACGGCATCAGCAAAATGTCGGTTTTCGCCAGTAGCGCCGCCATTGCATTCACCGATTTTCTCGGCTCCAGCAGCACTGCAGATCTATATCCTCTCAACATCTTTGCAATCGCCTGACCTTCCTTAACATGCTGACCGGCCATGACGATACTCATCTG
This sequence comes from uncultured Candidatus Saccharibacteria bacterium, assembly GCA_964593465.1. Classification (GTDB taxonomy): domain Bacteria; phylum Patescibacteriota; class Saccharimonadia; order Saccharimonadales; family Saccharimonadaceae; genus Mycosynbacter. The sequence continues at coordinate 55,986 of CAZQJY010000004.1, read as the reverse complement.
CACGTCCAAAATACTCATCTCGTACTGGTGCATCATCTCGAGTATCGTATAAATTCCTTTTTCCGGATGAAGTCGCCCGGCGTAGAGCACCCTGACTTTCTTGCCTGGTTTCGAGCGCCGTACATTGCAATACATGGGGTCGGCAAATGGCATCACGACATTGATTTTGTGATTCGGAATCCCCAAATACAATGCCCATTGCTGTGCGTTGTAGACACTCGTCGCGACGATAACTTTGCCTTCGATGTCTTTCTTTCTGAGATGCTGCTCAACGATAGAGGGGACCGCGCAGTGCAGTATAATCATTGCCTTGTGTCGCGTAGGGACATCATACGCTTGATTGACAAAGACCACTACACCCGGCAAATCACTGATGCCGCTCTCATTGGCAAGCTCCAAAAACGCGATGTCGGGAAAGTCTCGTCGACTACTTTTGGCGGACCCGATTATTACCACCTGTGTGTCGATACCCCTTCTCGTCAGCTCACGGACATGCCCGGCCGTAAATGCCTCTGATCCACCAGTGCCCGCCAGCATTACCTCACGAGATGGCCATACAAATGAAATCACAAAAACTCCTTTACTTTTATCAGCCAAAGGATAAGAGCTCGCAAATTGCCAAGAGATGATTACTAGAATAGTTTAGCTATATTAATTATACCATGAAATCTATGCTTTGCGTATGGTGACGAGTTGCGCCCTCTCTTTACCCGCGCTGCCCATGCCATAGATTGCAACTAAGTGTGTCATACTACTCTCTAGTATACTAAGCACAACACCCTAACCCGAAAGGCACACCGTCATGACAAAAGGCCAGAACAAGCGCAAAGAAGTCAAAAAGAAAAAAGCCGTCAAAGTAGCATCGTAATGGAGCGCTACGCTCTATTTGCTGCGACAGACATCGCCACCCGCTTTGCCACCAGTAACACCATCCTTGGCAATTTCAAAAAGCGCTACAACGTGCGCCCTACCCAAAACATGCCCGTCATCGTGCAGCGTGATGGCGAGCGTAAAATCGAGTTCAAAACATGGGGCTTGGTGCCCAAAAACGCCCGCGACCAAAACGGCGTGTTTCGCTACAAAACCTACACCGTCGCCGAGCAAGATGTGTTCAAAAAGAACTCCACCGAACAAGCCGTCCGCATGCAGCGGTGCCTTGTGCCTGTCAACGGATTTTATGTGTGGCACGATGCGCAGCCCCATTTTGTCCACCTCGCAGACTACGCGCCGTTTGGCCTCGCAGGAATTTATAGCAGCTGGACTATGCCAGATGGCACCGAGCAAGGTACTTTTGCCGTGCTCAACGTAGAATCTAGCGCATCGCTGACACCAATCAGCGACCGCGCACCCGTCATCGTCACCCAAGCCGACGAATCCGCGTGGCTCGACCCAACGCGTAGCGATATGACGACGGTGTATACCATTACCAAGCCATACGTAGGGAATGATTTGATCATTGACCGCGTATCTGCTGAGGTAAATGGCAAGAAGATTGATACACCTAGCCTAATAAAGCCCATTAGCTCAAAGTAAGTAGCAGCACTTCCTCTAAAGAGTCCTGAGTATCCTATCGATTCCCCTTAGCCCGATTATGCGACTTGCACAACATCTCGCAATTTTCCGCACTCGTCGTGCCGCCCTTACTCCATGCACTCACGTGGTCGGCATCCATATCCTTGAGCACCCAGATTCGCGTCTGATTGGCATCGTGTCCGATGGCACAATACGAACAATTTGATACACCTTTTTCTTCTGCTTCCGCCGTCTGCGCAGTATATATTGACTGCTTGGTTGATGCCGGCAATACCATCATCGTCATCGAACACAATCTCGACGTGATTCGTGCCAGCGACTGGATTATCAACATGGGTCCCGAAGGCGGCTACAAGGGTGGATAAGTGCTATTTACCGGCACACCCGCCGAACTGAAGCAGACAAAGAGCTCGCTCACCGCGCAGTATATCTAGCACAATATGCTATACTACAGCTAGCACATAAGTCCGTACTCCCGTGAGCCCGACCCCAAAGGACAACTCGCTTCCGGCACTGCCACAAAGGGATTATACTAACCCTTACAGGAGTCTCTCATGAATCATGTAAAAATGACAAAAGAAGAGCAGCTCGATTGGTACGAGCGATCACACAAAAACTGGCGTGCATGGGGCATCTGGTTTAGCTGGGGATCGCCTGTCGGTCTTGGTCTATTTTTCGTCGAAATAGCCGCTGCCGCTTGGATTATCGCTCAGATTTTCTAGCAACAAAACGCCCGATATATCTCGGGCGTTTTGTTTTGTGATTATTTTGCGAGGTACTGTTGCAGTACAGCCGCTTCATTATGCGTTTCATCACGCGCGCCATACAACAGTGTCACTTTGTCGTGCGTACGCCAGCTTTTTATCATGGCTGCCGCATCGGGATTTTGCTTTATTTCATCAATATACTTTGCGGTAAACTCTGCATATTTTGCAGGGTCGTGCGCAAACCATTTGCGTAGCTCTGTACTCGGCGCAATATCCTTTGCCCATTCGTCGAGCGCAGCTCGCTCTTTGCTCACGCCACGCGGCCAGAGCCTGTCGACGAGCACACGGTAGTCGTCGTCGGGGTCGGCCGGTTCGTAGATTCGTTTAGTGGCAAACTGAGTCATAGTTATAGTATACTCCTACTTTTTGGACACATATGAGTTGTCAGTGATATAAAATCGCCGCAACTCATGCACCGCTTTTGAAATACCGATGCGCGTACCGACAGTAATTTCACTATCTGGCAGTGCTGGTTTTTTGATAAGCCGTATCGGTGGTTCGGCCAAATCATGTCCACTTAGTGTGGTGTCTACACTAAGTGCTTGTGCTAATTTGGCTGGCCCGTTGGTAGTATTCACTCCCGTCATACCTCGCCGTGCTTCGATAATATCCAAACCGTCAATCGGCTCCACCGCGCGGATCAACGCACCCGAACCAAAGCCTTCTGGCCCACACACAACATTCAGACAATAGTGCATACCATACGTAAAATATACATACATATGCCCAGCACTTTTGAACATCGCATCATTACGCGCCGTGCGGCCATTGAATGCGTGACTCGCTTCGTCGGCCTGATCGTACGCTTCCGTTTCCACAATCCTCACACGAACCTCTTGCCCGTCAATCTCGCGTACCAACTCGCAGCCAAGCAGTCGCCGCGCTGCGTCTTCGGCCGAGGTGTCGAGCCAGTCAAAATTATCTTTTCGCATCACGCGTCTATTAACTCAGCTAGCTTACGTGCCGTATTTACATTGCGAACCGTCATCTGGTTATAGAGTTTGGTACCGATAACTTTTTGTAAGCTACCTTTCATTTGATTGCGGCGAGTGGTGTTTGCCAGCACCGCACCATCCACATATACCATTGTTTCAATATCGGGTTTGTGGCCAAGCTTGTCTATGACGTCTGGTGAATTTGCTTCATCAAAAAGATACAATACATCGGACTTTTGGCCAGACTTGTCGGGCCGTGGTGCGTCATTTGTCCAGTCCGGCGGGATAGCCGCAGCGATAGCTTTTACTTGCTCGCCCGATAAAATCAGTGTTGGAATTGCAAAACCAAAATGCACTTCGAGCGCCCTTTGTACGTCGCCTGTGTTTACCGTATCGTCACTCGTAAACACTGCATTGCCAGAATTGATATACACTAGTACATCTTGAAAACCAAGACTTTCTAGCACAGCCTGAAAATCAGCCTTTGGTACACGCCTATTGCCGCCCGCATTTACGCCACGGAGGAGCGCAACATATCGCATGCTAATATTCCTCAAGCACAATTTTATGCTGCGCCATCAACGTCTTGAATGCACCAGGCTTTTTCATCAACTCATCCATATTTTCTGGTACAATTTGCCAGCTTAGGCCATATTTGTCTTTGCACCAGCCGCATTGTTCACTCTCTGGCACGTGCGAAAGTTTACTCCAATAATCATCAATCTCGTCTTGGTCTTTGCAGGGCACCGTAAACGATACTGCCTCACTGAATATAAACTCAGGTCCTGCGTTTATCGCCACAAATCGTGTACCAAGAATCTCAAATTCAACCGTCAGCACTTTGCCTGCCAAGTTCTGCTGAAAATCCGCCAAGCCCTCTTCGGTACTGGCTGGATAATATTCCGTATTAATAATCTTACTGTCTGAAAACACCGATACGTAAAAAACCACCGCTTCTTGCGCATTACCGTCAAACCATAAATTTGGAACTATTTTTTGCATATCACCCCTCCTTTAATTTTACGTTTGCCTCACGCAACATCCGAATTGCCTTCGGCCCAATACCATGAATAGCCAGCAAATCTTTTTCGGTAAAGTCTTTTAGCCGGCTGGCTTTTGTCACACCAATTGCGGCTAATGCGTCTGCCGCTGGGCGGCCAATATATGGTAGTGTATCTTTTTGCAAAAGCCGCGCCAGGTCTGGTTCGATCGACAACGTCACCGTGTCACCTTCATTAAGTGACTCTACGTTGCGCACCGCCGCCTTCACCGCAACAAACCATTGCCCCTCACCCATACTCATCGTCGTCGTGTTATATGGCGTTTTGCCAATTCTGACCGTCACTGGTACTGGCCCTTTTTTTGCCGCTCTGCGCTTCTAACTCTTCGCGAATATCGCCTGGAAGTCGCACAAAACACCAGCCGCCATCACCTGGTGTTTTTTCGATTGCACCCGCTACTTTCATACCTGCCCCTTGCGATACTGCACTACCTTTTTGACAAGCTCAACAGGGAGCGGCTGGTCATTTGGAAACTGTACCGAACCCTTACCTTGCTTATATTTGGCAAACTCATCACGAAAAGCTTCGTGCCCATTTGGCGTAGCGTAAAATCCCACGTGATGTGCAAATCCACCAAAATACACCAGTGGTTTTTTGTTGAGTTTATACCCCACTAATCCATAGCTCAAGCTCTCGATAGCATCTGGCGCTTCGGCACGCACGATCTCACGTAGTTGCAACAATCGCGCCTTCACCTCGCCATCAAATTGATTAATATACCCTTCGACTGTTTCACTCATACAATCCGCTCCAACTTACCCTTATTTTTGATAAGATTTTTGTAATCCCACTGAATCCGTCGTGCTTTTTCGCACCAGCGCGCGATATCTTCGGCAGTAACTTGTTTGGTAGTTTGATAAAAAATCGATGCGTCTTTGAACTTGCCTGTTCCTAGGCTTAGTAGTGGCTCATCAAAATCTGCACCACTCCAAAACATTAGCCGCACACCAGGCTTTTGCACGCTATAGCCGACAATCGGATTACCATCGAGAAACCACACAGGGTGCGCATGCCAGACTTTGTTTTCGGCATCGGGCAACGCCTCGCCAAGCTCAGATTGCAGCAATTCGCATACGTCGCGGTAATTGCCAGTTTTTGATTCGAGATAGTTGACGATATCGTTCATTTTGCCCCCAGTCATCAATTCAAAACCGCCACGCCAACAGTGAGATATGTCGCAAACGATACCCACGCCAAATAAGGTACAAATAACCACATCGCTGGCCGGGATATCTTACGAAATTCATACATCGTCCAAATGATAGTGCCGATGAGCAATATGATCACCACAAATCCTAGCCACGGTAAATGCAAGCCAAAGAACGCAAAACTCCACATTGTATTAAGCACTAACTGCGCAAAAAACGCCGCATAGGCTTTGGTTTTATGCTTGCTATCAGAGGTCCACACTAGAAAAAGCGCCACACCCATGATCAGGTACAATACACTCCAGACAGGTCCAAAGACTTCGTTTGGCGGCAGCAGCGGTGGCTTGTCGAGCCCTGCATACCAGGTCAGGATGTTTTGCACCGTTGCCAGCGATCCTAGTGCGCCCGCAGCAAATGATACGCCAATACTGACGATGAGCTGTCCGATTTTCTTCACTGTATCCATATACACCTCCCGAGGTTATATATTTTATTATACGCCTCGTGACTAGTACTGGCTATTCTTGTGAAGTGGTTTTACCTTCCGACTCCAAATACGAACGTGTTTCTCGCAGCAAAAACAAGCTCACATCATCTTGTGATTTGCCTGAACTATGAAACGGTGTGGCAATATGATGAATAAGGATAATCATATAGACAAAGATAAATGTAATCGCACTCACAATAAACAACCCGCCATAAAATGGATCGATATCGGTACACAGCAAAAGTCCGATAGCCATCACAGAAATCGTCTTGATAAGACGAAAGGCCGACGGGATAAACTGAATCTTCTGGATATAATTAATGCGAAATATACTGCGCATCAACTGAGTTTCTTGTGTCTTGAGTTTTGTCACAAAATTTGGCGGTACACCCGCACGTTCCATATCAGCAAAACATTCCTGTAGCTGAGCTATTTCACGGCGTACACCTCGACGATTGACACGTGCACCCTCACGAAACATCTTCAGCACGCCTATGAGATTGAGTCGAAACTGCTTAAGGTCAAATTTAGGATAAGCTACGTGCGTCTGTTTAGCATCATTGTACATATCCTCGATATTTGCCGCAAATTCCGCTGGTATGCGTTCACTCTCTTTGTAGTCAGCAATCGTTGCAGACAGCACAAAACCAAGTACAAAAATTACGCTCGAAATCACACTATTGTGTAGCGACGTCTGTGCAATAAATTCAAACCCAAAGTGATGCATAGCGTATTTAACAGGCAATGTTAACAATGCCGCCAAAAAAGCCCACAAAAAAATTCTGTACCGGATATATCTCCCTGCAATATTCATACCTTCTAGTTTAACACTAGAGATGCAGCCGTGCTATACTGCCAGCATGAATATTGTGATGGTATACAATCCCAAATCCGGCTCGTCACTGAGTAAGGTCGCACTTCACAAAAAATGCCAAAAAGTAGGGATTACTGTGGAGAAATTTATCGCCATAGACAACACACTCGCAAGCAAACTTTCACCCTATACCACACAGGGCTATACCATTGCCGTCATCGGTGGCGATGGTACGGTGAGTGCTGTCGCCGGAATTGTCGCAACTACCAAAGCAACACTATTGCCGCTTCCCGGTGGTACACTCAATCACTTCACGCGCGACCTTGGTGTGCCACAAAACATCGACGAAGCACTCGCGCGAGCTGCAAAACTTACACCACGACGTGTCGACATAGCCAGCGTCAACGATATTTACTTTATCAATAATTCTAGCATTGGCATCTATCCAGCATCGCTACGCACACGCAAAGAAATAGAGCCTGCACTCGGCAAATGGCCAGCTGCCGTTGTCGCATCATTGCGTGCTCTCGTATCGCTCAAAACCTATCGCGCAACCATAGATGACAAAACATTTACGACACCCTTTGTCTTTGTTGGTAACAATCGTTATTTGCTGAATGAATCTGACGGAGCTAAACGCACTAAGCTCAACGAAGCTATACTCACAATTTACATCGCCAAGACAGAATCTCGATTCGCGCTACTCAAAATTGCCTGCCTCGCACTGATTGGTCAAGTCCGCCACGCTCCAGAATTCGATGAATGCCACTCGCAAGAAGTAACTATCGAAATCAAACGCAAAACCGTGAGTGTCTCACGTGACGGCGAAGTGTCACGAATTACTCCACCGCTCAGCTACAAAATCCACCCGCAAACACTCAAACTACTTGCCTAGTGTATTTTTACCGCAAGCGTTGTACACTAGAGCTATGAAAGTACAAGATAAAATCATCGTAGTTACAGGCGCAGGTGGCGGCATTGGCGGTGCACTGGTGCGTGAACTGCTCAGTCGCGGCGCACATGTTTCAGCTGTCGACTTACGCGACGAATCACTCCAAGAACTTAAGCAGTCAGTTGGTGAAACGGCCGGCAAACTCACTACACATGCGCTCAGTATCAGCGACCGCGAGACAGTAGCCACATTACCAGAGAGTGTGATTGCCGAACAAGGTGGCGTCGATGGACTCATCAACTGTGCAGGTATCATTCAGCCATTTGTAAAAGTCAACGATCTTGACTACGATGCCATTGAACGTGTCATGAATATCAACTTCTACGGCACACTCTATATGACCAAGGAGTTTTTGCCTCATCTTCTCAAGCGTGATGAAGCCCATATTGTGAATGTATCGAGCATGGGTGGGTTTTTGCCTGTGCCCGGGCAGAGTATCTACGGCGCATCTAAAGCGGCCGTTAAACTACTTACTGAAGGCCTCTACGCCGAACTACTCGACACTAATGTACAGGTGTCTGTAGTGTTTCCCGGTGCAACCAAAACCAATATCACGGGTAACTCAAATATTGGTGATAATGCACCAAAAATGGATGATGAAGCAGCCAGAAAATCTCCTATCAAAATGCTTGAGCCAGACGAAGCTGCGCGTATTATCGTCGACGGAATGGAGCGTGATAAGCCACAGATTTTCACTGGCAAAGATTCGAGCATGATGAACAAATTGTATCGACTCAATCCTGTATCTGCCACAAAAATGATTACGAGGCAAATGCAGTCGCTACTCAAATAATATATTAATATATGCCTATGAAACTTCTCCGTCGCGAAATCCTCCAAGCCCAAATCGCCCTTGCCGTGGCAGTCCTACTGCAGATTGTCGTCTGGCGCGTCAATCACGGTGTATTTTCAGATTTTCAGTATCTAGTCGTGCTGGTCGAACTTGCACTGGTCGTGTTTTTGGGTGGAACTATCGGTGCCAAAAATGTGCGCGTACGTACATTTCACCACAATACTGCGACGGCGCTCATTGGCACTATCTCGGTTGCCAACTTTGCGTCGCTTGCGGTAGTTATCTACGCGCTGCTATCCGGTGAACTCACCGATGGTGTAGCACTACTCGGGTCAGCCATTGCTATCTTCTTCACCAATGTCATCGTCTACGCACTGTGGTATTGGGAAATTGATAGCCCCGGCCTCACCAATCGTCGCTGGACAAGTAGCGATAAAGATTTCCAGTTTACACAGCAAAATCTGCCTAAAGAATTTCCTAGCTGGAAACCAGAGTTTATCGACTACCTTTTCATCTCGATCATCAACTCGCTCAATGGCGCGAACACAGGCGCACAGGTACTCACACGCCAAGCCAAGCTACTCATGGCGACACAAGCAATTATCAGTATTTTCACGCTCGCGCTTGTTGTTGCTCGCGCCGTCGGTATCCTTGGTGCATAAGTGGCATTGCTAGTTGGCTTATTTTTTCTTGATATCGACGCCGAAGCCGTCTTTTTCGCTAAATGTCACTTGCGCTGATCCGCCTTCTACCAGCTCGCCGCCTAGCAGTTTTCGTGCCAAGAGGTTCTCGATGTTTGTCTTGATAAGTCGACGTAGTTCACGCGCACCAAATTCGGGCCTGTAACCCTCACGTGCCAACTCGTCAACGACCACATCATCAAATGTAATTGCGATATCTTGCCCCTTCATCAGCTGGGTAATTTTTTCGAGCTGGAAGAGGACAATGTTTTTGATTTGCTCTTGATTGAGGCTATCAAACACAATGATATCGTCGATGCGGTTGATAAATTCCGGGCGGAAATGTCCACGCAGCACGTCCATCAATTCACTCTTTAGCTCGGCCGCAGACTTTTTGCTGTCCTTGTTGGCGATAATCAAATCGCTACCGAGATTGCTCGTAGCTATGATAACCGTGTTGGTAAAATCAACCACTCGGCCCTTGCCGTCTGTCAGACGACCATCGTCAAATACTTGCAGCAAAATATTGTAAACATCTGGGTGCGCCTTTTCGATTTCGTCGAGCAAAATCACGCTGTAGGGGCGACGACGTACTGCCTCTGTGAGCTGACCGCCTTCGTCATAGCCTACATATCCTGGAGGCGCCCCCACCAGTCGCGCCACAGCGTGTCGCTCCATATATTCGCTCATGTCGATACGAATCATAGCCGATTCATCGCCAAATACACTCCATGCGAGTGCCTTGGCAAGCTCTGTCTTACCGACACCTGTTGGGCCAAGAAACAAAAAATTGGCAATCGGGCGTGAGCCTTGGTTCAACCCTGCACGACTCAAGCGAATTGCATCGGCCACTGCCATGACTGCTTGGTCTTGACCGACCACGCGGCCATGAATCTTATCTTCAAGCTTAAGCAGTTTGGCTTTTTCTTCACTTGTCATTTCGTTAATTGGCACACCTGTGAGGTTACTGACAATTTGCGCAATGTCGGATGCTGCCACTACAGAAGTGCTAACACCTTTTTCTCGCTTCCACTTACTCATTAACTCGTCTTTTTGCCTAGTGAGTCTTTTCGCTTCAGTGTCAAACTTCTTGGCGTCATCTGCCTTTTTGTGGTTTTCAGCGGACTCTTGCTCGCGTTTGACGCGAGCAATTTCGTCGTCGAGCTTAGCAATTTCGGTCGTGCGAGTATCTGTAGCTATACGCACGCGAGCTGCTGCTTGATCGATGAGGTCGATCGCTTTGTCTGGTAAAAAGCGCTGCGTAACGTAACGATCACTCAACGTCACTGCTGCAGAAATTGCGTCATCTGAAATCTTCACTTTATGATGCGCCTCGTAGCTATCGCGTAGCCCGCGAATAATCTCGATTGCTTGGTCAAGTGTTGGCTCTGGCACCATCACAGGCTGGAAACGTCGCTCTAGGGCAGAATCTTTTTCGATATATTTTTGATATTCATTAAGCGTCGTTGCACCAATCAGGTGCAGTTGCCCGCGCGCCAGAGCCGGCTTCATAATGTTCGCCACATCCATGCCACCTTCGCCGCCACCTTGCCCCGCGCCAACCATAGTGTGAATTTCGTCGACAAACACAATCAACTCATCGCTATGCTCCACAATCTCATCAATCACTGCCTTAATGCGCTCTTCAAATTCACCTTTATACTTTGCGCCTGCAATAACACTCATCAGGCTTAACTCTACCACACGTTTACCCTCGAGCACTTCTGGTACCTCACCGTTTTCAATACGTTGCGCCAAACCTTCGACAATAGCAGTCTTACCAACGCCCGGCTCGCCAATCAGTACTGGGTTATTCTTAGTACGTCGCGCAAGGATCTCGATTGTCGTCTGGATTTCATCAGTACGACCGATTACTGGGTCGAGCTTACCTTGGCGCGCTTCGGCTGTTAGATCGCGCGCATACTTATCGATTTCTGGAGTGGTGCTTTGCGATTCCACTTTGCCACTTTCGGCACCTTTGCCAACCACCTTGGTCGTCTTGGCGCGCAAACTCTCTGGCGTTAGTCCGTACTTCTCTAGCACATCATGCGCCAAACCATCTTCCTCATTGGCGAGTGCGATGAGCAAATGCTCTGGCCCCACATAACTATGCCTTAGCTCCTGTGCGGTACGATACGCGTCGGTGAGTACACTCTTCACACGTGGACTCACATCCATCTCCTGCTGATTACTCACGTCTTTAGCGCTGCCTTTCGGCGCATTGGCATCGATATAGCCCTTCACGTCAGCTGGCTTGAGTTTGTACTGTTTGAGGATTTCGCCCACTACATCACTATCTGCCAACGCATACAGTAAATGCTCGGTGTCTACCTCGTTGCGCCCAAATTCATGCGCTACACTACCTGCTTGCTGTATCAGCTCTTTTGCCGTGTCAGAGATAATATCTTGAATACCGCGAGATTGGCGCGGCACGGTATATTGCTTACCAATTTGATCGAACGCTGCAAAAGGATCACCGCCGCTAGAAAACAGTGACTCAAACGGGGATGTTATACCCGCCTGATTGCGCAGCTTGGCATAGTCCACATCACACACGTCTAGTTGCTGTGTACGCCCATTTTGCGTCACTTGTACACGCCGAGTTGCTGGTCGAATATTACAAATATTGCATATATTATCCATAGCTCACACCCTCCTGTCTATACTTTTATTATACCCCTTTTGTGTGAGCTATGCACCTCGAGCCAGACTCAATCTTGATAGAGACTATGTATAGATATGAGCTTACTTCTGCAGATAATCATCTACACGCGCACGCAACAACGCATACCGTCGACTTGTATCTTCATCGAGCACTTTGTCTCGAACTGTTGTCACACTATTAAAATTAATCGGCAGTGGTTCAAAGCGCACCACCATATCATCATATTGCGAGCCGGTCGTATCGATTCGTGTACCATCCTTCAATACATTAAAATAATGCTTTTCATCAATCCCATCGCCCGTAACCCTTACGCGCCGCAATTCACCGCCAAAAAAATCCTGCACAACAAGCGACGATACAACACACTGCCCACGCGCCGGATTATCTGCTGTTGCCTTGCCGCCACGGCTCGTCTCGGCACTCCAAGAGTTATGCAAGGCCTCGCTGATTTCAATAAAATTATTCATAGCGACCCGCCTATACGCTCACTGCTGCTATGAGCTTCGCTTTGTGTTCTTGTTTGCACTCTTCTGTATGGAAAAGCAGGTCTGGATTTTGCTTACAGTGCAAGCAAATGAGCACAAGGTCATTACATTCCATATGTGCGCAGTTTTCAAAATTATTTGTTGGACCAGCGCAGTGTGTACATTCACCAATTGTCTTAGCATGATCACTAAAGTCGACCGTCATACGATTATCAAACACGCGTAAAGATCCCTCCCATAGACCATCATCTCCATAGGCTTCACCATATTTTACGATACCGCCGTCGATTTGGTAGACGTCTTTGAACCCGCGTTTTTTCATCATGGCCGAGATAGCTTCGCAGCGAATGCCGCCTGTGCAATACGTGATAACTTTTTTGTCTTTGATGTCGTCGTATTTGTCGCTCTCCAGCTCGGCAATGAAGTCGCGCGACGTGTTGGTATTTGGCACAATCGCATTTTTGAATTTACCAATCTTGGCTTCGTGCGCGTTGCGGCCGTCAAAAAATATCACGTCGTCGCCGTATTTTTCAACCAGCTCATGCACCTGTGCCGGCTTGATGTGTTTACCACCACCGATTACACCACTTTCGTCGACATCAAACTCATCATCACTGTTTTGAAATCCAACGAGCTCGCGGCGGTGTTTTACACTCATGCGCGGAAAATCCTCGCGTCCGCCATCGCTCCATTTGAACACTGTATTTTTGAAACCTGCAAATTTTTTGGTTTCTTTGATATATTTTTTGAGATCTTCCATCTCGCCGCCAACAGTGCCGTTGAGCCCCTGCACACTCACCAAAATCCGCCCACGCAAATTCAAACTATCACACAGTGTCTTTTGCCATAGCTTCACCGCCTCTGGGTCTTTGATAGGGGTGAATTTGTAGTAGAGCAGAATCTTTTGCATATACTTTCATTATAGCACATTCTACCCCTGTTGTCACATCTTATGATTTAGCGTAAAAAGCCGAAAGAATCCGATACGTCTTGGTCATAAATGCTAGTGCACCAGATAGTGCCAACAAGAGCCCCGATACCAAGAACACTAATGCGATACCACGCGCATCACCCGTACCAAGCAAGCCTTGCGTCACCTGCGCGCCTGTATCGGACTGCACCCACGGAATCACCCAAAACTCAGCAATTGGCGCCACGATAAACGCCGTCACTGGTGCAGCCGCAGCCTCCATCATCTGCGCAAATCCAAACACGCGTCCCTGCTTCTCAAACGGCACCACACGCTGAATCACCGTCTGCTCGGCTGCCTCGATAAGCGGAATAATCACCATATAGAGCCACATACCCGCGATAAACAGAATCGGCCATTCACGAATCGTAAACACTGCGCCGATGATACCCATAGCTATAATCGCCAGCAGCATCGTGCGAATCGGATTTTTACCCATGCCAAATTTGGCAATGAGCAAACCGCCAATCACAAAACCCGTGCCTGCCACACCAAAGATAGCTCCCCACACTTCTACTGAAAACATCGTCAAACCATACGGGTCGAGCAGCGCCATATACGACCCGCCGATAAAGTTGTTGTACATCGAGAAAAACAACAACCCCAGTAGTCCTGGAATCGCATGCACTGCAGCCATACTGCCCTTAAAATCCACTTTTTTATTTTTCAACTCAGGATCATGCGCGACACCTTTTTCAGGAATTGCGATAAAATATAGATGCGCTGCCGCGATAGCTGTTAGTACGCAAGCAATCACCAACGTCCAGCCCATCCCCAGCAGCCCTACCGATAACCCACTAAATACACTTGTCACAATAAAGCCAATGCCGCCGACCGTGCCCACCAAACCATTTGCATTTGCCCGCTTATCTTTTGGCACCATCAGCGTCACGACCGTTCCCATGGCGATATTGCGCATATTTTCGACCACCGCACCAATCAAAATGATTCCAGCAAACACCCAAAACCACGGCTGCCCCAGCGCCGAAATCGTCTCGTACGGTACCAGTACATAAATAGCCGCACCAATCAAAAACGCAATCATCGTAAACACCGCTGCAAACATCATGACACTCTTTTTCTTGTGCTGGTCGACGATTGTACCAAACCACAAGCTACACACCGCCACCAGAAGCATGTATGATCCACCGATGATACCCGTTGCGAGCACCGACTTAGTTTCAAGATAGGCCCAAAATGTCAGCGCAAACCACAGATAGCTTGTTGTCACATTGGCAATCAATGTATTGGCAACAACTTGATAGAAATTTTTCATCATCTCACTAGTATACGCCTCATTTTCCTGCGCGTCTAGACAAAAACTTGCAATTATTAACTAAATATGCTACAATAAAAAGATAGACTGTGTTACAATAGTAAACACTATGAATCATTCGTGATTCCTCTACTCGCACACGTTTGGACGAGCCAAACCGCTAGCGACATAAATAGCATAAATAAATAACTGAAAGGATATATTTTTGAATATCAATAAACAAACCCTCAAACTATACTGGAAACACGTCCGAAATCACAAGCGTACATTTTTTGCGATGCTTTTCTGCATTCCACTCGGAGCACTCACAATTGATACGCTTTTGCCCTATGTTTTGAGCCAGGCTATCCAAGCGATTCAAGATAGCAATAGTCTCATGCCAACACTCATCGTAGCAGGTGCAGTCGGCCTTATCGGCGCTCTGTTGAATTTTATTGGCTTTCAGTCTATGTCGCGTCATGAGGCAAACGTCATTGCAGATTTGCGCCAGTCAACTTTCGAATCGCTGATTCGCAAGGATCACGCATTTTTTGTCGATCAAAAAGTTGGTGCCATGACAAGTCGTTTCATCGACTTTGTACGTGCAGAAGTAACGTTGCAAGATTTAATCATTATCCGCACACTCGGCTTCATATTGAGTGTAGGAAGCGGAATCATCATACTTGGATTTCACTCACTACTTGTGGCCGGAATCATCCTAGCCCTGATTGTCGCGCTACTGCTGCAAGTACGCTGGAGTATCCGCAGACGGGCACCCATGCGCCATGAGCGCAAGACACTTGTCAGCGAAATTCATGGTCTTGTCGCCGACGACCTGACAAACAACCTAACCGTACGCACCTTTGCCGGTGAAAAAGAAGAAATCAAAACCCTCAAAAAACTCACCGATCGATTTAAGAAAATCTATATTAAAGATATCGGATTTGTTGCCGCCGAAGGGTCAACACGTGTTGCCGTCATGATTATCGTACAAATCATCGCAGTAGGTATTGCTGCGATCATGATACAGCAAGGACAACTCTCTCTTGCTATCGGCATATTCATCCTTGCCTATATGCAACGAATCGGGTCACAGCTGTTTATTCTTGGTGAGATGCTAAACGGTTACGACCAAGCCTTGCTTGACGCGCAACCCATGACAGAAATGCTCCTCACAAATAATCAGGTGGTAGAATCACCCGCTGCAGAACAGCTCACAATATCCAAACCGGCTATCGTCTTCGACGACGTATCGTTTCGCTACAGCGACGGTACTGTTGATGTCGTTGACGACCTACAGATTACGATTCCCGCTGGTCGAAAAGTTGGGCTCGTGGGGCACTCTGGTGCTGGCAAATCAACGCTTGTACAATTACTACTTCGCTTTTATGATCCAACAAAAGGTACTGTGAAAATTGATTCACAAGACATTGCGACAGTCACCCAAGAAAGTTTGCGCAGCAGTATTGCCTATGTCCCGCAGGAGCCAATGCTATTCCACCGCAGCCTGCGCGAAAACATTGCCTACGGCAAACCAAATGCCACCGACGAGGAAATACTACGTGCCGCCAAACAAGCCCATGCGCTAGAGTTTATCGAACAGCTACCCGATGGACTGGATACCACAGTGGGCGAGCGGGGAGTCAAACTCAGCGGTGGCCAACGCCAGCGCATCGCGATTGCACGCGCTATCCTAAAAGACGCGCCCATACTAGTGCTCGACGAAGCTACCAGCGCACTCGATAGCGAATCCGAAAAGCTAATCCAGCAATCGCTCGAAACACTCATGAAAGGCCGCACTAGCATCGTCATCGCCCACCGCCTATCCACCATCGCCAAACTCGACCGAATTATCGTACTCGACCAAGGCCGTATCATCGAAGACGGCTCGCATGCTGAGCTGCTAAAAAAGAAAGGCCCTTACGCCAAACTTTGGAATCACCAAAGCGGCGGATTTATCGAAGAATAGTCGCTACGATTTGATATCTTTTTTCAGAGTATCCGAGCCTATGCCGCCAATCAGCATCAAAGCAAGCGGAATAAGCGACGGTAGCCCGCCCGACATCAACGGCACGTCGACATCCGCCCACTTGCTCCATGCGTATATTGAAAGCCGCACGACAATCAGCGTAAGTCCAACTACGAATATCCAGTCAAACAACGCTTTGAGACGTGGATGAGCAATCCGCTCCCCATCTTTGACGATTCGCGTCTTGAGCTGCTCATCGTTTTTGAGCAGCTCATCGACCGACACATCAAACATATCACTGAGCTTGATAAGCATGCCGATGTTTGGATACGCTTCGCCACGCTCCCATTTCGAGATGGATTGTCTGGCGATATGCAGCTTATCGGCCAGCTGCTCCTGCGAAATATTATGCTTAGTGCGTAGCTGTTTGATGTTTTTAGCAAATTCCATAGCATCTCCCCATAGTAGTTTTATATTTATCACTATAAAGAGACTACTATGCACTCACAAGAACTTTATAGTTGCGAGGAGCTCTACTCCCAGCGAAACGTCTTGATGCTCAGTAGCGTTACAACTACCAGCCAACCCGCGATAACTGCCAGCTGGAAACCAAGACTGGTAATAGCTACGCCCTCGACAATGATTCGTCCCATGCCTTCGATAATTGGCGTCAGCGGCAAAAACGATGTGATGTCGCGCAGCCAATCAGGCATCATGGCACGTGGCAGCCACAGGCCGCTAAATGCCAGCGATGCAATGAATATAATTTGCCCATAAATATCCGACTGCGTCGTGTTTTTTGCCCAGCCGCCGATAAGCACACCAATCGCAATCATCAATATCGAACTCAATACAATCAACGCGCCAAAACTCAGCCAGTCGCCATGCATTTCCATCTTGAACCACACCATAGCAATCGCCGTCATCAGTGCCACTACCATCAGCACGATGCCAATATACGCCAACACCATACCGCCCACAAACTGACTGGTTTTGAGCGGTGTCACGCGCATTCGGCGCAAAATCCCCGACTTTTTGTCGCTTGGAATCACCGAACCAACACCGAAAATACCAACCATCATGATACCCATGGCGGTAAACATCGGATACAAGATATCGACAGGTTTTGAGGCAGTGCCTTCGATAGTCGAGCGTTTTACCTGAATCGGCGCCTCCGCACCAGTAATCACCGTATTGTTACCCTCGGCAACACTCGACATCACACTCGCCAAAATATCACCAGACGACTGGTCGCGTGCGTTGGCAGACAGTTTGACTGTGCCTGTCGGCCGCTCGTTTTCGATTTTACCAAACCCAGCGGGCAGCTCTATCACGCCGTCGACTTCGCCCTCTTTGAGCTTGGTGGCTGCGTCGTCGAGCTTGGTAATCGACTCGTCGATATCAAGCACTTCAACCTTGTCGAGTTGCCCATAAAAATCATCAGCAAACGCTTCGCTCGAATTATTGACCACCGCAACCTTGAGCTTGATATTGCTATCGCCACCATTGATAAACGCACCGAACAGTACGAGCAAAAGCACTGGGATAGCAAACAGCACGATAAGCGTGACAGGATCGCGCAGCACGCGCAGGAATTGGATTTTTGCGTATTGGAGAGTTGTTTTCATATTAGTCCCGTAGTGCCTTTCCGGTTAGGTTGATGAACACATCTTCGAGATCGGCGAGCATCACCTCTTGCTTTTTCTTAAACCCTGTATCGAGCAAGTTCTGAATCAATTTCTTGGGTACATCGAGCGCGATGATTTTGCCGCTATCCATAATCGCCACGCGGTCGCAAAGCACCTGAGCTTCTTCCATGTAGTGTGTCGTCAAAATCACCGTGATGCCGCGTTCCTTGATTTTTTCGATTAAGTCCCACATGTTGCGGCGCGCCTGTGGATCAAGCCCAGTCGTCGGTTCGTCGAGAAAGAGCACTTTTGGCTGGTTGACCAGTGCGCTGGCAATGCTAAAGCGCTGCTTTTGCCCACCAGACAACTTCTCTGGATATTCTTTGGCTTTTTCACTCAAGTCAACGTCCGCGAGCAGCTCGTCAACATCGGTATCTGTGCCGTAAATCGACACAAGTAATTGCAACTGCTCACGCAGGCTTACTTTGTCATAAAACGCCGAGCTTTGGGTTTGCACGCCGATGAGTTTGCGCACGGCTTTGGGGTCTTCTGCCACGTCAATGTCGTCGACTACTGCCGAGCCACTATCAATCGGACGCAGTGTTTCTATCATTTCAAGCGTGGTGGTCTTGCCCGCGCCATTCGGCCCGAGAATACCAAACACCTCGCCTTTTTTGACCGCGAAACTCACGCCATGCACGGTCGTTTTTTTGCCGTAGCGTTTGGTGAGGTCTCGCACCTCTACTATATTACTCATTTTGCTCCTCCTTTTTTATACTTATACACCGCCTCGGCAATTTCCCAGACGCAGATAACGACAACAACTATCACAAAAATTTCGATGCCACGCTCAACAGACTGCGCCATGTTGGGGTTGCCGAGCGACTGTGACACCAGCTGCATCATGTCGGGATTAGCAATAGGGTTGACCAGCGAAATCACGGCCACAAAGAAACTCACTGTGATGAGATTGACAAGGATAATCAGCCCGACCGTCAGGCGCGTCCAGCCACCGACAGACAATTTGACAAGCTCGGCCACAAGACCAAGCAGTGACAGCGCAAGCAACCCAAGCGTCCAGGCTGGCCACATGCCGGGCGCAAAAAATTGCGGCACGTTATCGGGGCCGAGGAAATTATATATCGCAGGAATCTGAAACAGCGTTGCAAGCACCGCAAACACCGACCACGCGATAGCAAAATACGACTCACCGCGGGTAATTTCTTGTTCGGGTGGCAGTGCAGGCAAATCTTCGGGTTTCCAGTCGTCGTCTGGCCGTGCTTTGCCCGCGACTTTTTGCACTACCCAAAAACAGAGCGTTGTCCAAAAGAAAAGATGCACCGAAACTTCGAGCAGCGTTCCACAAATTTTGAGCAGCAGCGAGCCAATTGTATGCTGCATTGTCATCATCTCGGTCATCCACATGATAAATGCCAGCAGCGGTAGCACCACCACAAATATCGTTTTTAACAGCGACACGTACGACTCATAATACTCTGGCGAGATGAGATAGCGCGGTGTGTCGCGGTAGCGGTCGGCCAGGCGGCTGGGGCTACCGAGCTCGACGAGCACACTGTAGGTTTGTTTTTGCGTCGGCTTTTTACCCTTTGCCTTGCTTTCGGCCATGTCATGAATCTCAGCCAGCAACTCGCGCGACACATCGTGGCGCTGGTTTTTTGGCAACCGCCGCACCACGTCGTAGACATAGCGTTCGATTAGTTTCATCTTGTGTCCTCCTTTGTCATCTGCGTAATTGTATCACTCATGACGCTCCATTCTTCGAGCAGCGCAGTGTAAAGCTGCTGTCCCTCCGCACTCAGCTGATAATATTTGCGCGGCCGCGTCTCGCCTTCTCCCCACGAGCTTTCGAGCACACCATGCTTTTCGAGGCGGCGCAACAGCGGGTACAATGTGCCAGCGTCAATCGGGATTTTGGCAGATTCGAGCTGCTGCAACAAACCGTAGCCATAGCGCGGAGTAGTAAGTTGCGACAAAATCGCCAGCACAATCGTGCCACGCCGCAGCTCAAGAATTTGTGTAGCAAATACGCTTTCATGCCTCATGTCGTTAGTATACTGTGTGGTACACAGTATTGCAATAACACATATGTTATCAGAGTTTCATGTAAAAAATAGAGTCTGCACAATTTATTGCAGACTCTATCTCCTTACTACTCGTTAACTCTATTCAGCCTTTTCTTCAACTGTAGTGGCTTCTTCACTACCATTCTCCGCCTCTACTTCATCGGCAGACGCGTCCTCAGCATCACCGCCAGCTGCTTCGTTAGCCGCTTGGAGTGCGCTTGGCTCGTAGACAGTTGCAATAGTAAGGTCCATAATCGTCACATCGTCGTCGGCTGTACCTTCGCGACCATCGTCGTTATCGACAATTTCAACATTTTCTGGCACTGCGATGTCTGCAACGGTTAGCTTGTCACCCGCTTCTTTGAGACTTGCTGTTGATACTTCGAGCGCTTCTGGCAAGTCCATCGGCAGAGCTTTTACTTCGATCTTTTCTAGTGCCTGGAGCACGATCAAGCCAGCTCGCTCAGCTTCGTTCTCACCACTACCTATCAGATGAATCGGGATTTCTGCCACCACAGGCTCGTTGGCCTTCACCGCATGAAACGACACGTGATTGATAGTATGCTTCACGACGTTGTATTCTACGTCTTTGACCATCGCAATGCGCTTTTTGCTACCAACTGTGATATGCACTGGCGAGTGTGAACCAGCCTGACGAATTACTTTTTCGAGCACATTATGATGCGCCTGTACGCTCACCGGTTTCATGCCCGGGCCATATACTACCGCTGGCACGATTGATTCTTTGCGAAGCTGGGCAACTTTTTTGCCATGCACCTCACGCTCATCGAGTTTAAGTTCGATTTTATTTCCCATATCTCTCCTTTCGTTTAGGATACTTGTTCGGAAATAACCGTAACCTCATTATATCACTGTTCTACTTCGTCGTGCAAAATCGTGCTACACTTAAGAGAATGAAACTTCGTCGCTTCTTGCCGCTAATCATTATTGCTGTAGTTTTTGCGCTTGGCGCCTACGGCTACATCACCATTGAGCACTACGGTTTGCAAAAGTTTATCTCGCTCATTAGCCTGTGGGGCGTAGCTGGTATAATCTTTGCCGAATCTGGCCTGCTCGTCGGTTTTTTCTTACCTGGTGACAGCTTACTTTTTACCGTTGGATTTCTCATTCATCAAGGTATTATTCAAGCCGATATCCACCTGACGGTGCTCATATTTTTCCTCGCTGCTGTACTAGGGGATAGCGTGGGCTATGCATTCGGACACCGTGTTGGTCGTAAATTATTTCAGCGCAAAGACTCAGTACTATTTCACAAAGAAAACCTCCATCGTGCCGAACAATTCTACGAACGACACGGAGGTAAAGCTATCATCATTGCACGCTTCATGCCTGTTATCCGTACCTTTGCCCCGATAATTGCGGGCGTTAGCAAGATGGAATATCGCCGCTTCCTGATGTTCAATATCGTCGGTGCGCTTTTGTGGGCAGTTGGCGTCACCTACCTTGGCTACTTTGCTGGTTCGTGGATTACCGCCGCTGGCATCAATATCGAATACGTCATCATCGGTATCATTCTTATCTCTGTCTTGCCGCCATTTATCCATGTGTTTAAAGAAAAGAAAAATCGTGATGCAGTGTATCATGGCGTCAAGCAGCAGTTGCGAGCCTTTTTTGACGACACAAAAAAATAGATAGTCCGCTATACTGTAGCGTATGGATAATCCGCCAAACAAAAAAGTCATCGAGCCACTCAATGAAAATCTTACTATCACCCCCCCCGACACAACACCTAGCCCTGCTGAAAAGCTAGACGTCAGTCAAATTTATCCCACTCCAGCTAGCTCATCGGCTGCACAACCTAATCCTAGTGCAACCCCGGAAATACCACCAAAACTACCCGAACTCGACAGCAAAACAAGCGATATGAAAATCCAACGCACCATACAATACGTCGGACTAGGAATCGCTGTCCTGCCTATTCCAATCTATATAATCTACTCAATAGTCATGATGAGTACAATGGCGACAAAGCCGCCCACGGCACAGCTGCTAGTTGGCGGCATCATTCATAATATCGTGCCGTTTGCTATCGCTGCAGCCCTTGGCTATGGAATCATTATCCGCAAAGAGCTTGTGCGACAAATATTCATCTTTCTTCTTTGCCTTGGACTTCTTGGCGGTATTTGGCAAATCATACAGCTCATCCAGATGAATAATGATCCGATGATGCGAAGTGTACTCGAAGCGATGGGCGGACTACCCATGTTGTCAGCCTATATACTTGTTGGGTTTATTGTCGATCTTGCATTGCTGAGATTTTTTACACACAAACGTGTTCGACAACAATTTTACTAAACCACTCTAAAGTAGCGATTTAAGATATTTGCCCGTAAACGACTTCGGCTCTTTGACAACCTGCTCTGGTGTACCTGTCGCCACAACTTGTCCGCCGCCTGCGCCGCCTTCTGGGCCCATGTCTATCAGATAATCGGCTGTCTTGATTACGTCGAGATTGTGCTCGATAATCACCATGCTATTGCCGCCATCGACAAGCTTTTGCAAAATCCCCACTAGGCGTTTGACGTCCGCACTGTGCAAGCCTGTTGTCGGCTCATCGAGAATATACATTGTCTTGCCAGTACTGCGTCGGCTCAGCTCCGTTGCCAGCTTGATACGCTGTGCTTCGCCACCACTAAATGTCGTGGCTGGCTGGCCAAGCCGAATATAGCCAAGGCCAACTTCGACCAGCGTTTCGAGCTTGCGCTGCACAGCGGGCACATTGGCGAAGAACTCTGCCGCTGTCTCGACGGTCATTTCCAGCACATCGCTAATCGTCTTGTCTTTGTATTTAATCTCGAGCGCCTCTTGGTTATAGCGCTTGCCACCACACACATCACACGTCACATACACATCTGGCAAAAAGTGCATTTCTATCTTGATCATGCCATCACCCTGGCAGTTTTCACAGCGGCCGCCTTTGACATTAAAGCTAAAACGCCCTGCCTTGTAGCCACGAATATTTGCCTCTGGTGTGCTGGCGTAGAGTTCGCGAATTGGCGTAAAAATACCAGTATAGGTAGCAGGATTGGAGCGGGGAGTGCGGCCAATCGCCGACTGGTCGATGACGATAGCTTTGTCGAGCTGGTCGATACCTTCGATAGCTTCATGCGCGCCTGGCACAGTCTGCGCGCGGTGCAAGCGAGCAGAAAGCTCTTTGGCCAAGATGCTGTTGACAAGCGTAGATTTGCCGCTGCCACTCACACCGCTGACGACAGTCATAAGTCCTAGCGGAAATTCTACATCGACATTTTTGAGGTTGTTTTCGCGCGCACCTCGCACCACAAGCATACGGTCTTTAGCTATTTTGCGGCGCGTTTTTGGTACGTCAATTTTCTCTGCGCCGCTCAAGTAGCGACCAGTAATGCTATCTGGATTTGCCGCTACTTCGGCAGGCGTACCAGCTGCCACCACTTCGCCGCCTTTGACACCCGCGCCAGGGCCGATGTCGAGCAAGTAGTCTGCCTCTCGAATCGTATCTTCGTCGTGCTCTACCACCAGTACAGTATTGCCAAGATCACGCAGACGCTTGAGTGTCGCGATCAACCTATCATTGTCGCGCTGGTGCAAGCCGATAGACGGCTCATCGAGCACATACAGCACACCTTGCAGCCCCGAGCCAATCTGCGTCGCGAGACGAATACGCTGCGCCTCGCCGCCGCTGAGCGTATTGGCCGCCCTGCCTAGTTCCAAATAATTCAACCCCACGTTACTCATAAAGCTCAGGCGAGAAGTAATCTCTTTCATAATCTGACGCGCAATAAACTGCTCTTGCTCGGTGAGATCGAAGCTATTTTGGAACAAATCCAAAGCTTCGTCGATGCCAAGATTACAAATATCCATAATGTTGTAGCCATGCACCGTCACCGCTAGCACCACAGGCTTGAGTCGCGCGCCTTTGCAGGCATGGCATTTGCGTTCGCGCATAAACCGCTCGATGTCTTTGCGCATAAACTCACTATCTGTCTCTTTGTGGCGGCGTTCGAGATTAGGGATCACACCTTCGTAGGTTGAATCATAATGCCGCCCACTACCCAGCTCCACGCGGTATTTTTGCTTGTCGGTACCATACAGCACTTTTTGGAGCGCATCATCCGAGAGGTCGCGCACTGGCACTTGCAAGCTAAACCCATGCGCATCGGCCACTTCTTTGAGCCGTTTCATCCACCACGCATCTTGATTGACACGATTGTAGGGGCGGATTGCACCTTCGGCAATCGTGAGGTTGGGATTAAACACTAGCTCTGGGTCGACTTCGAGCCGCGTACCGAGACCCGTACACACAGGGCAGGCACCTTGCGGCGTATTGTAACTAAACAGGCGCGGCTCGAGCTCGGGGATTTCAATATCAGGATTGTCGAGCGACGCATAGCGCTGGCTCAGCCAATGTACTTCGTCGGTATCGGCGTAGTAAATCCCCACAATACCGCCGCCCACATCGAGTGCCTGCTCTACACTCTGCGCCACACGACCGCGCATATCCGTAGCCATCACTAGTCGGTCGACCACAATTTCGATATTGTGGCGTTCGTTTTTCTTGAGCGTTGGGAATTCGTCCAGCGCATACACCACACCATCGACGCGCGCACGCGCAAAGCCAGCTCGCGTATATTGTTCGGATACATGCGCGAACTCGCCTTTTTTGTCTTTGGCGATCGGCGCCAGCAGCATGATGCGCGTACCTTCTGGAATACTCATCACTTCGTCGATAATGTCGTCTTTGGTACGCCTGGTCACTTCCCTGCCGGTGATAGGGTCGTGCGGTACGCCGATGCGTGCAAAGAGTAGGCGCAAGTAGTCATAGATTTCTGTGACAGTCGCAACGGTACTGCGCGGATTGCGACTAGTAGATTTTTGGTCGATAGAGATAGCAGGACTCAGGCCATCGATACTTTCGACATCTGGCTTGTCCATAATTCCCAGGAATTGACGCGCATAGCTGCTCAGACTCTCTACGTAGCGACGTTGCCCCTCGGCGTAAATAGTATCAAACGCCAAGCTCGACTTACCCGATCCAGAGAGCCCAGTAATCACCACAAGCTTATCACGCGGAATCTCCACGCTCACATTTTTGAGATTGTGCTCCTTGGCACCTGTTACCCGTATCACCTCTGGCATATCCGTATAATTATACCACAAAACTACACAAAGTAGCCAGGTCTCTCCTTCCTCTAATTGACTATCCGCATTTCAAAACGCTTATCGTTGCATATACTTGACCATAATGCTACATTGTTAATAAGTAAATAATCTGGTGGAGTGACGGTGAGATGAAGAAGCGCACAATGGTAATTGGAGGAATTGTACTAACGCTATTAGTACTGAGTAAATCTGGGGTATTCGACGCACTGATGATCTTTTTACTCGTAGGTGCCGTTCCTGGCACAGCACTTTCCGTACCATCTGGTCTAATGCTTACAGCTTGTGTCGCAGCACTACTTATCACAACATTTCGCTACACTGCAATTTCATTCCTCGATGCGTTAGATCTCCGTCGGCTCACTCGCAAGCATGTCGCTTATCGTGAACGTATGCCAAAAAAGCGCTTTGGCCAGATTACTCACCCTCAGGCATAATAGACTCACACCACAGCTTGAGCTCTTCAAGTACATATAGTTGATGGTCCGATAAGCTACCGCGCACGGCTGTCGCTTGCAATTCCTGCATAAACTTTGGCGCTTTGGCCTTTAAACGTGCTACACGCCATGCCTCATACTGCCCTAGCTCTTCCTCAGTCGCCACGCGCGGGAAGTTACGGGCCTTATAGCGAGGAAACAGCTCCGTCAGGCGTACGTCGGCAAACTCTGGCTTGTAGAGTTTCAAATCCTTTTCATCGGTGTTACGCAGTACCTCACTGCGCAGCTTGTCACGGTCACTCACAAATCCATCATAGAGCTGTGCTTCGGCATCCTGCGCAGCTGGCCAGTCTGGCCTTTTGAGCAACACCTTTGCTACACGTTCAGCAAACTCTGGCTGCGCAAGCAATAATTTACGGTGTTTTTCTACTAATTCGTAATGTAGCCCTAGTCTCACCCAGCCATCTTCTTGCTCTAGTACACCTAACGGCGCTACAGCTGGCGCACGATTGTATTGCAGCTTCTTAATTGGCAGTTTCTGGTAATCATCACCGCGCTCTTTGTACGGAGTAAATACGATATCCGCCAGCTCTTGCTCACTTTTGTCTAACCAATTGGTCGGATCATAGCGCAGGTCATATACAAACACATTGCCATAATCCGCCTCAACCAGTGGCATCGCTACTGTCGTTTTATTGTATTCGGTATCATAACGACCAGAGCTATACACAAACGGCGCCTTATCACTCAGATTTACCAGTTTTTTGACCTCGTTTTTGTCGCGAAGTTTGAGCAAATAACTAAAAAGTTGCGGCTGCTGCTTGGCAATTAGCTTGGCGACACCTATGAGTGCCACCACGTCGCTCAGCGCATCATGCGCCTTGGTGTGTTCCAATCCATTTTCTTTGCTCAGTAACTCTAGCTTGTTGACAGGCTTGCCATCTACCTCTGGCCAATTAATGCCATCTGGCCGCAAAGCGCGCGTCATACGCACTACGTCGAGCATATCCCAGCGTGAGCGTCCGTCTTTCCATGTCCATTCGTAGGGGTCGTAGTAATTACGCCAGAGAAGCGCACGCATAAATTCATCGTCAAACCGAATACTATTGTAGCCCAGTATGATAGTATCTGGCGTAGCGATTTCCTCGGCAAATATCCGTGCAAATTGTGCTTCGGTATAGCCATCTGCTAGAGTCTGCTGCGGTGTCACTCCTGTCACCATCAGTGCCCCTGGACTGGGCAACGTATCGTCATTGACCGCCACCAGGAGATTATACGGCTCGCCAATCGGATTGAATTCCATATCTGTACGCTGGCCTGCAAACTGCATAATACGGTCGTCGCGCGGGTTGAGCCCGGTTGTTTCAAGGTCGTAGAAGAAAAAAGTGGTCATACACTCCACTATATCATGACCCAAAAATGAATAAGAGCCCGTTTCTGCAGTGAGAAACAGGCTCGGGTGAGTGTTGTGACAGGCGCCTACCAGTAGAACGAGAATCGGGGCATCAACAAAGCGTTGCGATGGTCGCGCTCGGCGTTCTCGTCCTACTGGTAGGCTTTTTATGATTTCACTGATTTCGGGGCGTCACTCCCGGCTAACGACGCAGTCGCCTTACGGCGAAGCGCGAGCCGCCAGTCGCATGACAACACCCCCTTTCAAAAGGTAGCCGATGAACGATGGTCAGCCGAACAGCGGCAGCACGTAGGTCACGAACAAGTTCGCAACCCACAAGAATACGGTGATGTATTCCATGACGACACCCCCTTCCAAGGAAGTTGACGAGACGAAGAACCGGAAGCCAGACAAGATTGTGCCAGGCTTGGCGACCACCTACTCCCACGAGCAGCTACCAGCCAAGCCTGACACACCTCTACCAATCGGTAAAATCATAATATTCTGTCAATGTTCTCAGCCAAAGAAGGTAAATTACCTCAACTTTAGCAATAATTTAATATTAGCATACTATTTATAGTATGTCAATAATATTCTATAGTTTTATTCGTGATTTACTTGTTCGAGCAATGTTAATTCATCATCACCGATACGAACTACACTGCTGCCTGATGCACCTTTGCGCGTGAGTTCATGGGTGATGCCCATCTTTTTCATGATATCACGCAGACGATTGACATTTTCGAAGCCATCGAAGTTTGTACGACGAGCAAATTTTTCGATTTTATCACCTGTCACTACATACACACCTTCGTCTTCGTCATGGTACACTGTCCAAGCTTCAGCCTGCGCCTCGGCACTGAGCGATATTACTGGCAGGTCTTCGTCGTCTTCGGCCTCAATCTCAGCCACAACAGCTCGTGCCTCAGCTACTACCTTCACCAACTCACGTAGCAGATCCTGTACGCCTGTGTGTGCGGCAGACGAAATAGCAAATACCGTAGTACTGTTGCCCGCTGCTGCTTGCACAGCTTGCACTTGCATATCGACAATATCTTGGTCGAGCCCTTCGCACTTAGTAAGTGCTATCACTTCTGGGCGCTCTGCAAGATCACTAGAGTATTGCGCCAGCTCCATGCGGATGGTTTGGTATGCTTCGGCTACATCATCACTGTACACATCTATCAGGTGCAGTAGCACTGCAGTACGCTCTACATGGCGCAGGAATGTATCACCTAGCCCTTTGCCCTCGCTGGCACCTTCTATGAGCCCTGGAATATCTGCAATTAGAAGACTGCTGCTATCAATATCTGCCACGCCCAGATTTGGCGTCAGAGTTGTAAATGCATAGTTTGCTATCTCTGGACGTGCATTACTCACTACACTAAGAAACGTTGATTTACCCGCATTTGGAAAGCCTACCAACCCTACATCCGCCAGTAGCTTCAGCTCTAGCTCGGCTTCAAACTCATCACCCATCTCACCACGCTCGGCGATTTTTGGTGCTTGACGGGTCGATGACTTGAAATGCGCATTACCAAATCCACCATCACCACCCATGGCAATTACGACTTGTTGTCCATGCTCAGTAAAATCCGCCAATACCACGCCGTCACGCTTGACGAGTGTACCTACAGGCACTTTGACAATCTTATCTTCACCGCTACGGCCGCGCTTTTTTTGCTTACTACCGCTTTGACCCGACTCTGCCCGTAGCTCTGGCTTGAAACGAAAGTCTATCAGTGTATTGAGGTTGTTGGTCGCCTCAAACACCACATTACCTCCTTTGCCACCGTCGCCGCCATCTGGACCACCTTTGTCGACATAGATTTCATGACGCCAAGAAACGACGCCATCACCGCCTTTGCCTGCTTGAATTAGTACTTTTGCTGTATCGACAAACATTTAGAGTCTATTATATCAAAATTACCCCTATATAGATAGGGGTAATTTGCTTTTTTGTCAAAAGTATTTCTAGTGAATGTAGCGGTAGTTGCCAATTTGGCCGGCAGGAATTGTACGACTAGACACCACATTGAAACCTGCGTAGTTCATCTCACTTACAGTAATGGAGCCGTCTGGGTTAAGTGTCTCAACAATTGCTACGTGGCCGTAACCAGCATAGCCACCACCATTTTGCATAATCGCGCCTGGCGCAGGTGTACGATTCACAGCGAAACCTGCAGCTGTACCGTTAGCCGCCCACGTAGAGGCATTACCCCAGAAACTACCGATAGGACGACCGAGCTGAGCACGGCGTTCGAACGCATACCATGTGCAGTTGCCTGGCGCATATGCGTTACCAGCCGATGCACGAGCACGAGCAATGTTTGCTGTACTAGAGAACGAGCCTGTACGCTGGCCATTTGATGTACGGCCCGGCTGTGGCACTGGTGTTGGTGCAGGTTCAGCTGGTTTTACTCCACCGGGAATAACAATTCGCATGTCTTTGGCAACACCCTGCATTTCGAGATCATTGAAGCTTACGATTCGCTCAACCGGCGCCTTGTAACGCTCCGCAAGAGACTGTACGGTGTCACCCTCCTGGACAGTGTACACGACACCATCTACAGGCGGCACGGTAAGCTCACGACCGTCTTCAATGCTATCTGATTCAAGGTTATTAGCCCATTTGAGCGTCTGAACAGATATACCGTGAGCTCCTGCAACAGATTGTGCAGTGTCTCCAGTTTTTGCCTTGTAGGTGATGACTGCACGATCATCGGCAGCTGGCTGTACAATCGCAGGCTTTGAGATGATTGTGTCATCTTCTTGGGCCATGTCTTTCTTTGTTTCTAATGATGTCGATAGGTTGGCGACATTTGGTGCCACAGACATCTGAGTTCTGATAGCAAAATTAGCCGCAACATCGGTTGCGACTTTTTGATCGATAGCAACAGCTACCTCGTTTGCTGCCACGGTCTGCGCTGCTACAGAAGAAACGCCCGCAGACTTATCAAAAGAGGGGCGATAGTATGTATAAGCAATAAATGATGTGAGTAGTACGAAAATACTTCCGTAAATTACGCCTTGGCGTAATACAGATTGTTTTGTAGAAATCGCTTCCACCCGTGCTGCTTGAGGACGGGCAAATGCTCTCTTAATAGAACGTTTGTTCGATTCTTGAGTTGTAATAGTCATTCTCCTGTGACCGCATTGCTGCGAACACTTCTACCGTACTTTGTCTTTCTTCTCGCATTTACTTTATAGAACAGGGCACTTGTCGACCAAATATTAGTGATATTAGTGTAAAAAGTGCGTAGAGAATAAATCTCCTGTACCCGTGCGACAGTTCTGGTAGGCCCATTTGTGTATCCGAAAACTTTTTGTTTTTATATACCCACCAAAGTCCGTTTCACAAATGTGCTGTCTCTTATGATAGCAAGGATGACGCGAAAAGTCAATACTTATTGCTTGCGCTTACAAATTCTGTACTACCTTATTGTTGTGGCAAAATACAGTTTTGTATACAGTGTTCACGCGTCAAACGCTCGTGCTCTTCATTCGTCTTGGAATAATAGTTTTTACCATCATCACCAGATACAAAGTAGAGATAGTCAGTATCAGCTGGGTTGCCGGCTGCTATAAGTGCAGTCTTGCCTGGCGAAGATATTGGTGTCGGCGGCAGTCCCTTATGGATGCGCGTATTGTAAGGTGAATCGAGTCCAACATCTGGTGCAACGCCCATCTGGCGAGCTGCATAGACAAATGTCGCGTCAGCACCAAGCGACACATCTTCGCGCAACCTCTTGTGGAATATCTGTGACACAATGGCCATATCATCTGGATGCGCGACTTCTTTTTGGATGATTGAAGCGAGGGTAATACCTTGGTAGAGATTCATCCCTTGTGCTTTGTATGCGTCGATGAGTTTATTGGTAGTAATTGCCTGATACATATGATCAAAAAGTATATTCAGAACCTCTTCTACTTTGGCGCCAGTGTAGAAATTATAGGTGTCCCCATAGATATACCCCTCAAGCCCAATATCGACAGGCTTATCTGTAAATAACGGATGATCGTACGTTTTCCTAAATGCAGCATCTACATCTGCCACTGCATAGCCTGCATCTGTAAGCACCTTTTTTGCATCGGATATAGTACCTCCCGGCAAAAACGTTAGTGCAAACTCATCTGGCTTACCCTTTTCGAGATGCGTCACAATCTCCTCTACACTCATATCTTTTGACAGCAGGTAGACACCGGCCTTGAGGCCTGCTTGATGATTAAATCGATAGTAAATTTCAAATGCACGTTGATTTTTGATGAGTCCAGCCTCTGCAAGACCTGCGGCAACATCTGTACCTGTATAGCCAGATTTTACATTAAACCGCACCGCTTCCTGCGACTGTGGATTTGGTGAAGTGAGCTGTTGCTGATACCAATACCACGCACCTCCGACCGCCACAAGGGCAGCAACTAGAAGCGCCGCCAGCGTACCAATAATCCATCGCCAAGTATGACGCTGTTTTTTGACCGTAAGCGGCGCCGGAGGGCTCGGATCTGTGGTGGGTGGCTTCTCTGGAGCCGGCACAGGTGATTTGGTGGCCGAAGATGGCGCCTGAGTTGGCTGTGGATTATCCTGCATAGTGCTGCTCTACGTAATCTTGCAGTATAATAGCTGCTGCTTCTTTGTCGATATCACCTCTTTGGTATGGCTTGCCACGAGATTTGAGGCGGTTTTCGGCCAACACGCTTGTCAATGATTCATCCTGAAACACCACCTTGGCGATATCCTCTAGCTGCTCGGCAAACTCCTGGACGTATTCGGACTGTGCGGTAGCTTCGCCCTGCTGATTGCGTGGATAACCTACAACAATCTCGCCCGCATCTTCGCGTACCGCCAATTCGGCAATCTGACGTATTTCCGTACCGTCGACTTCTATCGTGTCGTAGGGAATAGCGATTCGCACGTTTGTGTCGGCTATGGCCACCCCGATACGTCGTTCGCCTACATCCAGGCAGATGAGATTAGTTTTTCGAGTCATCGCTGGCGGTGTTTATAAGTTTGAACTCAACTTTAATCTTGCTATCATTATCTGGTACTTTACTCACCCAAAACGGCGAGAGCTTCACGTCTACACTATCGACACCCTGGATCGACTCAAGGTCTGTTTGAATTTCACCAACACGCTTGGCACGAACTCGGTTTTTCACTTCTTCATCCGATATCTGTGGGCCAACCTGAGCTGTTGCACGAATCTGTAAGGTGCCGCCAGCATCTGTGGCTGCAAAATCCGCCAGCTGTACCGTTGAAAGTCCCGCATCATAGAGTCGCTGATCATTTTCTTTGGACAGTTTTGCTTTTACCGCACCCTCAATGAAGTCTTCTAGATCTGCATTGGCTACACCATCCATACTATGCACCATAGTTGCAGTTAGCTTTGCTTTGCCGTCGGCCGCTTCCTCGCCTACCTTTGGTGAGGCTTCTGTGTCAGATTTAAGTAACTGGAAGCTTGATTCGACTGCCTTTACGTCACTACCGAACTTTTGTTGCAGCTTTGACTTAATACCAGAGTCGTTTTGCTTGGTCAGCTTTTCGGATGCTTTTTGTACATCTGACTGAGTGACGATCTTGAGGGTCTTTTTCACACCACCGGACATATCACCGCCAGACGCAGCTATACCATCTACAGTTGACTCATATGCGCGAGAAGAGAGATTGCACTGCTCGCCAATAGCAGTTGCTCTAACCCGCACATCAACCGTACCAGCAATTGTACTAAAGCCGGAGCCATTCCATGAAGGCGAGGCGCCTGGTACAGTTGCCTCAGTACGAGTAACAAACGTACAATCTCCGTTGCTAAAGCCCGTACCGACAGGGATAGTCTTTGATCCTGGTGACGATTTTGAAAGTGTCATTGTGCCAGCAGCGGCTTCACCTTGCTCCTCCGTACCAGTCGCAGCGAACTCAACACTCGCCTCTTGCTTCTCCTCCACACGTACCGAACGTAGCGTGCCTTTCGTAGCATCGGTCTGCTTAGATGAGCCAACTTCGGCAGAAGTCGATACACTGACACCACTTGTTTTGGTTGTCACTTGGATAGTCGCCTTAGGTGCAAACACAATTGCCCATACCAAGAACCCTATAAGCGCAAGTATTGCGACGATAATAATGATAAGCTTTTTACGAAACGCGTTAAAATTTGGAACCTTGCCGGTAGCAGCTGCCTTGCGTGGAGAGGCTGGCTCTTTTGGTGACGCTGTACGCGGCTTTTCACTATCTGTAATTGGGATGTGTTTGCTGGCAGCACGTGTGGCAGGCGACTCAACACTAGACGCATGATCACCCACGGGAAGCTGGGAGCCATCGATGATATCGTCTTCGTCGTCTACCTTGAGTGCAGCAATCTCTGGAATCTCGGGTTTGCTCTGCAGGTTTTTGGCCACTGGTATACCCGCTCCTGCTGCAAGCGGTATTAGAGACTGGTCGTTAGTAATCAGCACAAGACGCTTGTCAGCACCCTTAGCGGTACGCTGCAAAAGACGCAGGTTGACAGCACTCTGCAGCACTCCTGTGCGCTTTGGGGGCACTAGCGCAACAATTTTCTGCTTGCTGTCCTTAACCTTACCAATTATCGCGGTAATGTCATCTTCAACATCGATATAGATTACGTCTTTATTCATTTATATCCTGAGGATCCGATTTAGTTTTTCTTTTATATTGTCGCTTTCGCTACTGCCTAATATTGTATCATATCCAACACGGAGCAACCCCATGGCAGTAATGAACGTATGATCTTTAATTGTGCCGGTCTTGTCTTTGATGCCTAGCACTTCAGATGGCTGAATATGATGTACGGTTGGCTTGCGGGTAAATGGCAGTTCTTTGTACCACTCTTGCTCGCTCAATGCATCAACAAGCTCTGTTAGGCTTGAGCCGCCGCCACACAGCAAAATACGATTTGGCAGATGGTCTACTGAGTCAAATTCGCTAAGCGCCAGCTCAACGCCAGCGAGCCATACATCCAACGTCTTGTCGATTGCTGACTCTAGATGCTTCTTAATAGCCGGCTTGATGTTTTCGTTGTCGATGTTGAGTTTGAGTTTTTCGGCTTGATCATACGTAAGATCAAGCTCGTTTGCGATCGTGCGCGTAAAGCTGCGGCCACCGATACCAAACATCTTGGTACCCTCGACACCTCCGTCATTAACAACCGCAATGTCG
This sequence comes from uncultured Candidatus Saccharibacteria bacterium, assembly GCA_964593465.1. Lineage (GTDB taxonomy): Bacteria > Patescibacteriota > Saccharimonadia > Saccharimonadales > Saccharimonadaceae > Mycosynbacter. The sequence continues at coordinate 21,605 of CAZQJY010000004.1, read as the reverse complement.
GTCGTACCACCACCTACATCGGCAAGGATTGCAGTAAAATTGCTGCTTGCATCGGTACCAAGTACGCTACGACTCACCGCAAATGGCTCTGCCGCAACTGCTACAAGCTCTAATGCCAGTTCATCCGCCACACGTTCTAAGGCACCGATGTGCACCATTGGCGCAAAAGCAGTATATATCTGCACTGAGACGTCCTTGCCCTGGAATCCAAGCGGATTTGACACCTTGTAGCCATCGATATGTATACCTACAAGCGCACTGTTGACAAGCTTAATCTCAACATCCTCGTTACCAGTCTCGATAGCTATTTGCCGCTGCGCCTTAACCTGTGCTCGCTCTTGCACTTTGTCGATAATAAACTCCATCTCGGCTTCGTCAAGTGGACGATCTGGCTGTGGCCTGCGATAGCGAATGGTATTTGTCGTACCTTTGACGAGCTCACCAGCAATACCAATCACTGCACGCTTTGCCTGCAGGCCAGCCTGATCTTCGGCTTCGGCTAGTGCCTCCTCGCAGTTACGTACCACGCCAGATATATCTGCTATAGCACCAGAGTGCATGTCGCTCACGTCCTGGCGAACCCTTCCCACGCCTACTACTTCAAGGGTGTCTCCCTCAACACGGGCAATCATTGCTTTGACAAATTCTGTACCAATATCTACCGCCACAATATAGTTGCGATCAATAGACTCATTTGCTTTTTTACGTATTTTACTGAAAACCATAGTTGTATTTATTATATACCAGTTGTGCTTATGGTGGCAAAGGTTGTGTTTTTATGATATTTATGCTATAATAAAAATAGTATGAGTGAGTATTCAACACCAGAGGCAATTCCATCACGTAAGGACATTCGTCGCTCTGCTCCAGTTACAATGGATGCTGAGCAACACTACCTCCTCACAAGTAGTATTGTTGAGCTCAAAGATAGCTTAAGACGACATAACACTTCTCCGGATCGACATATAGCCATATATGAACATGCTTTAGCAGACCAAGTAACAGGTCGACAATTCGACCTTGAGCTATATCAGGATGCCAAGGGTAGCATCGAGCGTTTTGAAACCACCTTCTACGGAGGTAACGACAACAATAGCCCTATCAGCTTATCCTACAAGCCTGCCTTTATGGACTTCAATGTCGCCTACCAGTACACCTCCAATGTCTATACTCGCAACCTACTAGATGCATTTGGTATCATTGCCAGTAACACGGACCTTGATCTATCCCATTACCTAGATAGACCTGTTACTTCGGAGTATATCTGGCAAATTGCAGAGCTCCTTCGCTTCAAGGCTGCTGACACACCTGATGCAACCCATTTCTCAGAAGAACGCTATCGCTACACAACAAGCCAGGAAGCATCTGTTGAATTTATCGCACAGGACATCAATACACATACAATGCGCTACGTAGTGGACGTCTCTACTGCAACAGGCAGCTCGACTGACTCCGGAATCTCGCGTGCACTTACCTACGATGTGACAATCAATAGCATCAATAACTCCCCGATTGCCACTACAACGCATGAGATTTCGTCTCGTGGCAGTGGGCACGTCACAGAGCAAGAAGTACTGCAAATGACGAGAATTGATCCCGAGCTTGCCTATATATCGCTCAATGACGCCATCAAGGCACTTCATCCTATCGAATAAGGCAGCCGCGAAGCTACTTTGAGGCTACGAGCTACTTACGCAAGGACGCCTTTGACTCGTCGAATCCCCGCACTCGATGCTTCTTCTTTGACAATTTTGAATTTTTTGCCGTTCTCGGCGAGTTGACCAGTATGATCAGCATGGGGGCCGCCGCAGATTTCAAACGACACTCGGTGGTCACCTTCACCCATTTGATATACCTTGACAGTATCACCGTAGCGATCACCAAATGCACCTATCGCACCCATTTTAAATGCTTCTTCTGTAGGATACTCTTTGTAGCTTACCGGTAAATCCCATTGTATCCACTGATTGACAAGCCTTTCGACTTCATCGAGCTGTTCACGAGATACTTTACCGTCGTTGTTGAAGTCAAAACGCAGGCGTTCTTCGGTGATATTGCTGCCATGCTGGGTCACGTGCTCACCCACCACTTGCTTGAGTGCCGCATACATCAGGTGATTAGCAGTATGAAGCTTGCGGTGCTCCATGGTACTACCGCCCAGGCCGCCTTTGAATGTACCTTTGGCAGCTGTTTGGCTGCGAGCGCGCTGCTCAGCCATCTTGGCTTCAAACTGATTACGCCAGTCGTCTGGCAGATCAATACTTTGTTTGTATGCCTCTTCAGTACTTAGTTCCACTGGAAACCCGTAAGTGTCATAGAGCGTAAATAATTCGGCACCTGTAATACCTGTCTCGGCAAATTTTTCTAGCTGCTTGAGACCCTTGCGCAAGGTTTGGCGAAAGGCTTTCTCTTCCTTTACTAGTACTGCTATTATTGTGTCGCGGTTGGCTTTTACCTCTGGAAAATCATTTGCATAGAGGTCGGCAATCACCGGTACAATCTCTTGCAAAAAGTTCTGCTCTATACCTAAGTCGAAACTAAATCGAATGGCGCGGCGGAGCAAACGGCGCATGACATAGCCCTGCTCTTTGTTACTTGGCACACAGCCATCTACCGCGAGAAACGTCGCCGCACGCAAATGGTCTGCTATCACGCGCATACTTTCAGTGTGGCTCTCATAGTTTTTATGACTCAGTTGCTGCAACTTTTCAATGATTGGCCACATGAGGCTAATACGGAATACATCTGGATTACCTAGTTTGGCTGCAGCGATACGCTCTAGACCAGATCCATGGTCAATATTTGGTTTGTCGAGAAGCTCAAATCTGCCCTCGGCTACCTTTTTGTATGCCATAAACACGTTATTGCCAATCTCCATAAATCGCCCACTGTCGCTAGCTGGGTGTGGCTCACCAAAGCTTGGATCATGTGCAACTTCGCCAAAATCGTAAAACATCTCGCTGTCAGGGCCGCATGGGTCACCTATTGGAGTATTTTCTTCGTTACCATTACGACTCCACCAGTTTTCGTGGCCGTCGTAGAGAAAAATACGACCACCCTGCATACCGACTTTGTCGCCGTTTTCGGCCGAGCCAATCTCGACAACTTTTGGCTCGATACCGCGAGACTCAAACACCTTGCTCCAGAGCGCAATTGCTTCTTCGTCACGTGGAATCCCGTATTTTTCGTTACCGATGTAGCACGACACATAGACCTTCTCTGGGTCGAGACCTACGACATCAAAGAGGAATTCAGCAATCCACTCAATCTGCTGTTCTTTGAAATAATCGCCCATACTCCAATTGCCGAGCATTTCAAAGAACGTGGTATGACGATTGTCGCCAATGTCGTCGATATCTTGTGCGCGCAGGCACGTTTGCGAGTCCACAATCCGCTGACCCTCCGGGTGTGGCTCGCCAAGTAGATACGGAATCATCGGCTGCATGCCGCTACCAGTAAATAGCGTTGTGGGATCGCCCGTGAGAATAAGTGGTGCACGTTTGACAATTATATGTCCTCGGTCTTCGAAGAATTTTAAATAAGCATTGCGGATTTCTTGAGTATTCATATCTGTTATAGTATAGCAGATTTTTGTCAGAAGGAGCTACAGCCCTACTGCTTTTTTACCCAAGTCCTTCTTCGCCTTCATACGCTTCTGATACGTTTTAATCAACTTCACATCACTTAAATCTTTGGAGCGACCAAGCTTCTCCTTGCTTGCTATCAAATCATCCAGCCCCATAAAGCGCACTCCATGCATCATAAACGCGCCCTTGGCAAGCCGCTTGAGATCCCTCCCCATAAACGTTGTCATGATACTATAGCCTCTATGCGATAGTACCCTCTTACCGTCATCATGCACTTCTTCGCTCCAGCCACGCGCACGTAATTCTTTATAGACTCTCTGACTCACTACCAAATCAGCGACCACCGATTCTCGCAAATTTAAGACCTCCAATACACCGCCACCAATTACAACATAACTTCGCGGAGACAGGTTGAGACGTTGCACCATCTCAACAATCGAGCGCTTGGTATTCGGCTGTGCTTGCACTGCAGAGCGCAGGCTATCATAGATGTTTTGCGATCCAATGAGTTTCGTCACCTTGTACTGCCGTAGCATTTTGGCAAAAGAAGGGGAGACGTGGGCAATACTAAACTGAATACCATCCGCCGCAAACTGTTCAATCACTCGTCGCAGTGTTGCTGCACCTGTGTAGTCGATATCACTCATCGCACCCGCATCAAGTATGATACTTTTTACTGGGTACTTTGCATTTGCCACTGCCCGCTTGAGACGCCGCGAGAAATACGTTGCATTTTCAAAAAATAAGTCACTTTCGAAATGATAAATCAGTACGCCATCTGGGCGCGACGTATGTTTATGACTACCCTCTATGCGCGTAGCCGCCCACTCATTAATTTCGCCATCGCGTAGCAACACACCATCCGATGGTCTGTATTCTCGCCACAAGCGCTCCACTAGCGAACCAAGTACGGCCAGCATCACACCTTGCTGTACACCAAGCACTGCCACAGCGCCGAGCGCCAGCATTGCAATACCAAACTCTGCTTTGTGCGCTCGCCAAATATCCCGCAGCTGCGCAGGCTTGATAAGATGCAAGCCGATCGAACACACTACTGCACCCAGCGCCGCCATCGGCACCATCGCCAACGCATCGCTAGCAAAAAGTAGCACACTACCAATCATCAGTGCCATAAACACATTCACCATTTGTGATTTGCCGCCAGCTACCTCGCCCGCTGTCGAACGTGGTGGACTGCCGTTAATCGCAAAACCCTGTGTCACCGCCGAAGCCAGGTTGGCAAAACCGAGCGCCATCAAATCCTTATTGTCGTCGACTGGCTCGTCGTATTTGGCTGCAAAACTACGAATCACTGCCGAACTCTGTGCCAAAATCACAATTGCAATGGCAAGTGCAGAGCTAAACATTACTATCATGTCGGGGATAGACAGGTGTGGAATAGAAAAATGCGGCAGACCTGATGGAATATCACCAATCACCACAATGCCATGACTCGTGAGATTGAAAAGTTGCGTGACCGCAATTGCCACTACTAAGCCAATGAGCGCACCCGGCAAGCGAAAATGACCTGCTAGCATAATAATCGAAAAAGTGCCCAATGAAAGTGCAAATGTTAGTAAATGCACATGATCAATATGTGTCACCAGTGTCACTAGCTTGACCAATAATCCGCCGTGCGCTTCGATACCCAGCATCTCTGGGAGTCGCCCCACTACGAGCTGTACACCCACACCCGCCAAAAAGCCAATCAACACAGGTCGCGAGATAAGATCTGCCAAAAAGCCAAGTCGTAGTACACTCATAGCCAGTAAAATCACGCCTGTCAGTACACCGAGTAGTGCAACCGCGCCGGCAAACTCTGATGAAGAAACTGCAGCTACAGTAGCCGCACCACTCGCCACTAGTGCAGCTGTGGCAGAATCCGCGCCCACCACCAGACGCTTAGAAGAAGTAAGCACCGCAAACACGATTGGGGCCAAAAGCGCACAATATAGACCTGTCTGAATAGGCAATCCAACAATCGCCGCAAAACCTAGACTCTCTGGAATAGCAATTGCTGTCACTACAATAGCTGCGACAAAATCATTCTTTAATAATCGTCGTTTATAGCCGCGAAAACTGGGCAAGAATATCCGATTGAGTGCTTTTTGCATTATATCTTTTTTTATTTTGACGTATCTATGTTTCTTTAGTGTAGCAAAAATTGCACCAAGATGCCATACGACCGACAGGCAGCTAACTTATTTGCGCAACCATACGTGCCGGATTATATGAGCTCTCTACTAGCGAAGCTGCAATGGGAGCTTCAACATACCAATCTAATACCGCTACTGCCATCTTTTTACGTCGCTCTAATTCGCTCTTGAATTCCTGCTTCCATTGATCACCTCCCGACACCAGTCTGCTGAGTCGAGCATGGTTTATAGCCTGCCTATATGCAGGATCAAAGATATACGGCATCTGCGTTTCGTCTAACGAAGCCACAATCACCTCTTCTTTTCGGTCCTGAGAGATATCATATGGTGTAATATCATCCCTGCACTTGTCTTTCGCGCCAAAACTATCATCGCTCCATATATCTGCCAAAGTGTGACTATGCAAGCGCTCGACGAAGCGTCGCGAAGATGTCTTAAGAATAGTTCCAGGAATTACAGACGCCCTGTCACCTTCTTTTACAAGATTACTCGTCTCGTGTGTCTGTGCATCCCCCTGAAACCCACCTGACTTAGCATAGTGAGTGAGAGATGTGATTATGCCAGCTTCATACGAGCCCTGGTCTTTCATTTGCCGAAATGCAAAATCATACCAAAGTGTTGCTTGTGAGCTATTTGGGTATCGCACGTCATATGCATGCGAAGTTAAAGACCCTTGGACAGGCATCGCCACATACGATGGCACACCTATCTCTGCATAGCGGCGCTCTTGCCTGTCCCAATGATTACGAATATGTTGCATATACCTCGGGCTCATAAAACTCGTATCTATGTCATGATTAATACCCAGAGGCTCGCGGTTATCGCTACTATCAAACATTCCTTCGACATACCCAAGCAGCAACGCCGCACTCCATAAGCTTCGACGTATTGAGCCAATTGTCTCCTTCTCGTGAATACCAAGCTCTGTTCTGCGCAAATCAAGATCAGGAAAGCGTTCAATCATTTGATCAATCTTATCTATTGTACGATCCGCTGCACGCTCCTCACCAAATGGCGCATTCGGATACAGTACAACACTGAATGGCTCGCGTGCCTCCTGCTTGGCGTACTGCTCTATTGCTGGCTCAATACTATGCAGCTCTTGATGTGCAGCGATTGGTATAAGTGCTGTGGTACGCGCAAGCGTTGTGTCTATTTTTTGTATATCTTTCGCCATCGCATTGGTATGATCCGCTTCAAACACAGATAAATCAGCAAGATACTGTTCTACATAGGTCTTACGAGACGGACGGACACGATTGAAGAAGGTATACGGTACGAGCTGGTCATCGGCAGGGCTCCTCGCGTAGTCTGTTTACAATTCTTCCATAGGTATAATTATAACATAATAGTTGAATATAATCAATTCATGTGGTGCGTTCGCAGCTACGCAACAATTCCACCACCAAGACAGGCTTTGTTGTCATAAATTACAACCGACTGCCCAGATGCAACTGCACGCTGCGCATCATCAAGATGGAGCACATCGCCGACTAGCTGAGCCGAAACAAGTGGGGCACGGTGCCGCACACGAATTTGATACTCGCCATTACCAGGATTTTCACCAATCCAGTGCAACGCGCCGAGTTGGACTTTGTTACGCCAAAGTGCTTCATTTTGAAGGTTCGTAGAGACATATACTTCGTTTTTGTCCATATCTTTGCCGACAACATAATACGGCAAACCGCCGCCAAGATTGAGCCCATGGCGCTGGCCGATAGTATAGAAAATCGCACCATCGTGACTCCCGAGTTTCTTACCAGAGTCTTTGTCGATAATATAGCCCGGTACTGTATCGATATACTGGCTCAAGAACTCGCGGATCCCTACCTGCCCTACAAAGCAAATCCCCATAGATTCTTTCTTGCTAGCCGTATATAGGCCTCGCTCCTCAGCCATTTTACGGACTTCTGGTTTGGTATAGCCACCGAGTGGAAACAAGGTTTTTTTGAGCGCTTCAGCTGTGACACGATAGAGGAAATATGTTTGGTCTTTGTTGCCGTCGACGGCTTGCAGTAGCTGTCCGTCTTGTGTCTGTGCGTAGTGCCCTGTCGCAATCATATCCGCCCCGTCTGCCAATGAGGCCTCAAGAAACAATCGGAATTTTACCTCTTGATTACACATAATGTCTGGGTTCGGCGTACGGCCCTCTCGATATGTATCGATCATGTAGCCCACCACTTTGTCACGATACTCTTGCTCAAAATCAAACACCTTGAAATTAATGCCGAGCTGCACTGCCACACGCTTGGCATCTGCCAAGTCCTCTGCCCACGGACACTTCATGCCTGGCAAGTCCTGGCTCCAGTTTTTCATATATACACCCGTCACCTCATGGCCTTGCTCTACTAGCAGTGCAGCCGTCAACGAAGAGTCTACACCTCCACTCATACCTACATACACTTTTGTCATCGTGGTGCCCCCACGTACACGAGGATGATTTTCACCAGCTCACTTAACGCTAACCACCAACCTGTTGGTGTAATCCACCACCAGCTCGACCACTGCCTATCTGCCGACACAGGGTGATTCACTACCTGGGTTTTACCATCGGTATTTTGCTGAAACTCAATACTCGCTCGACGCTGATGGTACGATGATGTCACAAGGATTACACGAGTCAAATTGTGACTCGCTAGTAAATCACCCGACAATCGTGCGTTTTCATGTGTCGTTTCCGAATCGCTCTCGGTGATAATCGCACTCTCAGGTACACCCGCAGCAATCGCTTGCGCCCTCATAACACTTGCGTTGCTTGGACCAGTCTTGTCAGCCGCTGCACCAGAAAATACAAGCTTTGGAGCCCAGCCGCGCTTATATAAATTCACCGCTTCCTGCGTACGAGCCTGTGTGTCTCCACCACTCACCGCTACAATTGCATCAGCTGGTGCACATTTTCCAGTGGTAGGATTCACCTCACAACGTGCAAGATCATCTGGTGAAAGATATGCGCCCACAAGCAATGCAAAGACAACGACAGAAATAGCAGCGATAGCAATTTTTATCACAACTGCACTCCCGTTCTATCAAGCTCAGACTGCACGGCTTCGCCAATTACCCGTACCGCAATCTCCACGTGCTCCGATGTCGTATCACGGCCAAGAGTAAGACGAATGCTGCCATCAGCGGTTACATCGTCCAGTCCAATTGCTATCAATACCTCCGAGCGCGTACCACTATTGGCTGCACAGGCACTACCCGTTGCCACTAGCACTCCTTTAGCTTCAAGCAGAAAAACCAACCGCTCTGCATCCACATCCGGAAACGACACATGGCAGAAGTTTGCCAAACGATGCTTAGGATGTCCAGAAAAAACTGCATTTGGAAATTGCTCGCGCAAACTAGACTCCAACTGATCACGCAACATACTAAGGCGTTTAACCTCTGATACACGCTTGTCCGCTGCAATACGCACCGCCTCAGCAAATCCAATAACGCCAGCCACATTCTCCGTACCGCTCCTGAGCCCAAGCTCCTGACCGCCCCCAACGACCTGTGGCCGCACCGACACACCGGGTCGAACCCAAAGTAGCCCCACTTGCTTGGGGCCATATATTTTGGCAGCATTGAGCGTTAAAAGGTCAATACCCAGTCGACCAACATGAATATCCAACAGACCGAATCCCTGTGATGCATCACAATGTAACACTAGGGGAGTCAGGTTACCAACACGCTGCCGCTCGCTACGTACACTCTGTACTATCTGTGCGATTTCGCGAATCGGCTGAATACTACCAATCTCATGATTTGCCAGTGCCACACTCACCAGCTCTGTATCATCACGAATTGCCGTGGCAACTTTTTCCGGACTCACTCGCCCACGTGTGTCAACTTCTACGATAGTATGACCACCCTGTGAAATGGCTTGCTTCACACTAGCATGCTCCGTTGCTGCCATCACCTTATGTCCGCTAAACCCATCAATCGCAAGATTGATTGACTCTGTTGCGCCGGCAGTCATCACCAACTCATCACCACGTGCACCTATTGCACGTGCGATGCTATGCTTTGCAGCTGCATATTCACGTCGAACCTCTATAGCCTGTACATAGGGGCTAGAGGGGTTATAGAATTTCTCTGTCAGATATGGATACATAGCCTCTATAACCCTAGAATCCATAGGGGTTGCCGCCGCATAGTCAAAATAATAGACAGGTTGCTCCATAATTACAGTATACCTTACCTAGTAGCTAGGTGTAGCTCGCGGTGACGCTGCGGATCCGTATGATACAACTCACGCGCAACACGCTCGTAGTACATATTGATAGCCGCCATAAAGTTGTTGAGCTCCTGACCAGCGATAAAGTTGTAGCGTGCACCTTCTTGCACCTTCAAGATGCCGTTTTCATGCACTTCATACCGAATTGTCGTCATTTTTCGTTCGCCTGTAGCCACGTCTGTCCATTCGTCATACCAAATCCACGTCGATAAATCGAGGTTAAAGAATTCTCGGCGATGACCCTTTGGTACACCACCAAAAAGCTGCGCGCCAATATCGCTTTCGAGTTGTATAAGCTCACGCTCAGTAAGTCTGCTAAATGGCCGTTTGATGGGTTTTTGGGTCTTGTGAGCTTTTTGAGGAGCTGGTGCGACAAGCACACGAGCAAGCTCCTCCGCTTCACGTCCAACAGGTTCGGTGCCAATCAACAGATTGAGTGCTTTTTGCAGCACGCTTACCATACGCCGATGCTCCCATTTTCGGAAACGTCATTTTCGAGGCGCTGCGTACGCAGTTGTTGCAGCATTTGTGCAAGCGACAATGCATCCTGCACTTCTTTGTGTTTTGATTGGTTCGCGCGAGATGTGCGCGAAGACCGAGGCTGTTCTGGGTGTGCAGTCTCTTCATATCCCATTTGAACTGTCGTGATATTTGACGCTTGGTCCATATCATTACTCCACGGTGATGTTAAGTAGTGTTATTTCTACCAGCTGAGACCAAAAAGCTCTCGAGCATTGGCAGTGGTCTGGTGAGCGAGTGTTTCATAATCCACTCCACGCTGCGTTGCTGCATGCTTCGCAATCTCTCTCACCATACCCGGCTCATTCACTTTACCACGAAAAGGTATTGGTGTCAAGAAGGGTGCATCTGTCTCCAACAGTAGTCGTTCTAGCGGAATTGCCATAAACATTGCTTTTTGTCCCTCGTCTCTAGTAAAAGTACTAATACCATTGACGGCTACATAGAGTCCCCTGGAGAGACCTTTTTCGAGATTCTTTACCGTGTCGGTGTAACTATGTAGCACCCCTCGTATACCAGGGAAATTATCAAACAGTGGCCAAAAATCATCATATGCCTCACGCACATGGAAACTCACAGGTAAATCGTAATCACATGCCCATTGCAGCTGCTGTTCCAGTGCAGTGAACTGCACCTCACGAGAGGAGTGATTGTAGTAATAATCTAACCCAATCTCGCCAATACCAATAACTTTTTGCGGCTTCTCACTGAGCAATACTCCGATGTCATCTACTCCATCTTTTGCCTCGTGCGGATGCACGCCGACAATCGCCCAGGTTTTGTCGTGCGCTATCACAAATTCCACAGCCGCCCGCGAATCCGATTGGCTCGTGCTGACACACAGCATTGCAACGTCTTGATGGCGAGCTTTTGTATAGACTTCTTCTGCCAACTCTGGAGCAAAAAATTCCTTGTCGTGGATATGGCAGTGAGTGTCTATTAGCATCGCCGTCTCCTTATTTTACAGGCTTGGTCGCCCGTGGATCTGGCGTATGTAAGTGAATTTTTGGGAAAAGCACACCCTGATCTCGCACTACACCACCTTCAAATGTATCTCGAATTTTGCGTGCAGTGTCAGGCATAAATGGCACAAGCAACTGCGCAATCTGCAACAGTGAGCCTGCACATGACGCCAAAATATCATTCAAGTGCTCTGCTGCATCAGGATCGGTGTCTTTGTTTTTAGCAACTTCCCATGGTTTTACGCGGTCTAGATATTGATTAATTGCCCTTACCTGAACCCACGCCTCGTCGAGTGCTTCATTGAACTTAAGTGCGTCCATGGCATTGCGATACAGCTGAATATCGTGCTCACCGCGGTCAACTTCGCCAATTACACCCGCCTGATAACGTGTAATCATACTTGCTACACGCTGTACAAGATTGCCTAGATCGTTACCAAGTTCATTGTTGTAGGCATTTTCAAGCTTTTCCCAAGTGAAATCACCATCATCGAGTGTTGGGATATGGCGTGCCATATAGTAGCGGAACGCATCAAGCCCATAGTTATCGATCACTTCGTTCGGATCAATCACGTTGCCGACGGTTTTGCTCATTTTTTTGCCATCGCTATCAATAAAACCATGCACCAAAAGCTTCTTTGGTAGCGGCAAGTCAAGTGCCATCAGCATCGCTGGCCAGATAATAGCGTGGAAGCGCAGAATATCTTTGCCAATCACCTGCACGTCAGCCGGCCAGAAGTTCTTCCAATCTTCGTTGTCAGGATAACCAATTACTGTAATGTAGTTGCTCAGCGCATCAACCCATACATACATCACTTGATCCGGGTCGTTTGGCACACCGATACCCCAGCTGAGGTTTTTACGCGGTCTAGATATACTTAAATCTTCTAGACCTTCACCAATCATGTTGAGTACTTCGTTTTTGCGGAATTCCGGTACAATTTTTAGTTTACCGGATTCAATAGACTCGCGAATTTTATCGCCAAATGCACTCAGTTTAAAATAGTAATTCTCCTCGCTCAGACGTTCATATGGCACACCGTGATCTGGCGAGATACCGTTGTTTGCTGCGGCAACTTTGTCACTCACAAATGCTTCTTCGCCCACGCTATACCAACCTTCGTAGCTGCCTTTGTAGATGTATGGAGACATTTTTTGCCAAATATACTGCGCTGCACCCACGTGATGTGCATCACTAGTGCGGATGAAGTCGGTGTATTCTGCACCAACTTTACTCATCAAGTCTTTGAACGCAACGTGTGTTTCGTCAACATAGCTTTTGGGATCTTTACCGGCCTCCCCAGCCTTGGCAGCAATTTTATTACCATGCTCATCCGTACCCACCTGCATACGTACATCCTTGCCCTGCTGCACATGATACCGCCGCCAAATATCGGCAATCAGATAATCAAGTGCGTTACCAATATGTGGTTTCGCATTGGCATAAGGAATAGCTGTTGTGATGTATAGTTTCTTGCTCATTTATGCTTATTATAACAGATTGGAAGACTACTTAATAGAACAGATAATACCATGACGGCCACGTTGTCTCTCGCCGCGAAGCGCTGCACTATGCGAGAAGAAGTCTGGGTCTGTGACGGTATCACGCGCATCAATCGTGATATTATTTGCTAGTATACCGCCTTTCTGTAGCTGCTCTACCGTAACTTCATGGAGCGAACGATTGGCAAATGCAAACAGCGGATAAAACTCTTTGCCCGCTGCAGGGCTAAGGTATACCAAGATTTCGCGTGGGTCTATCCCTTGTTGTACAAGGTACTCTACGGACTTCGTGCCGCCATTTTGTTCTAAATTATGGCGTCCCAGATGCGATAGCATGAGAGTGTGTGTCGCTGGGTGGTATAATACGGTACCGACACAGTCAGCGATTGGCAAAAATAGTGCGATGTTCTGCTGGCATGTAACAAGCGCATCGGCCGTATTGTCTTGCGGTTTTGTAAACCCAGCGCCTCCTTCACTTGCCGCTACCTCGCGATATGTACAGAAATCATCTGTATCATAAGCAAGTCGCAATAACACAACGTCTTCCAGCGAAATGCCATGTCTGGAAATATATTTGTCCGCTGCATCACTACTAATAAGTGGTTCGGGCGTCGCACTCGTGCGCATCGAGCCGTCACTAACAGTTGAGAGATAGATTTCGATATCTTTATGCAGTTCGCGCATGATACTTCTCTGCAAGTCGCTTCCACTCATCAATCGACAAATCCTCCGCCCTAGATTCAGGGGAAATGTCAGCACTGACAAGCAGGTTTTCGGCGTCGGCTTTAGCTATAGCAAGTCCTCCGCTCAAAGATGAGCGGAGTTTTTTGCGCTTGGCACTAAAGCCAGCCTTAACAACACGGAAAAACTGCTTTTCGCTGACACCAGCTGGCAATTCCAACGGTTTTGTGCGAAGCGTCACCACCTGGCTATCGACTTTTGGCGGTGGGGTGAAAAGTTCGGCTGGCACGATGTCACCGAGTGATACATCGGCATACAATTGTGCACTCACTGCCAAGATGCTCATATCACCAGGTTGTGCTGCTACGCGCTCGGCGACCTCTTTTTGGATGAGGAGCGTGACAACACTTGGTTTGTTGGCATCTGTCATAAATTTCTGAATGATTTTACTCGTAATGTAGTAGGGAACATTTGCTACAACTTTGTAATCAGCAGGTAGCTCACGCACATCATATGCCAAGATGTCACTATGTACCACTTCGAGGTTTTTGCCAGGAAACTGGCCTAGCAATTTGCGTGCTAAATCTTCGTCGAACTCAACCGCAACCACCTTCTCTGCCCTATTGACTAGGATAGAGGTGAGCGTGCCAAGCCCTGGTCCAACTTCAAGCACCACGTCATCCGCACCTACGTCAGCACAATCTGCAATATGGTCGAGTACAAATCGATCACGTAGCCAATGCTGGCCAAGGTGTTTTTTTGTTGGCATGTCCTAGCTACCGACCATTCCTATTCGACCAGTCGGTCGCAAGATCAAAGCCATGCGGATGACGAACGACAAACCCGCCAGTATCGTAGACTTTGCCAAGTCCCATACTAGTCTCTATAACAGAGCAGCGTGGGTAATTACCAAGGTGCGCCGCTACCAATATGTAGCCATCTTTGTCGACTTTGGCGCCATCTCCACGCACAGTATAGTCTCCACCTCCGCAAGAGCCCATTGTGACATTCATTGGCAGATCATAATATGTTTCGCGGTGCGATATGCCCTTGCTGTCAACAAAAATATGCGCACCTTTGCCTGGGGTAAGTGGGTTTGTCGGCTTGTTGCCCACAAGCTCTACCTGCTCTTTTGGCTCTTCGACAATTAGCTCTTGGAGTATCGTACGGCGCAGCTCTTTGCCTTGCTGCATCACAATTTCATAAGATACTTTTTTCTTACCTTTGACACCTGGCGATTGCACCTTGCGTTCACCAACTGGCACATCAGCATCAAGCACCTGGCGCACCGTAAAGTCGATTTCTTTCTCGTGTGTCACTGTCTGTGCGCCGTCACGCCACACTTCAACGCGCATATCTTTTGTGATTGATGTTTCAGGAGCGACGGACAATGTGTCACTATCGCTTAGTGCTACCTTTTTCTCACGAAGTAAATCTGCAACTGTATCACTGAGAGTATATACAACACTTTCTTCGCCGTACAAAATCAAATGTATGGGTGTCGCGCGCGTAATCTCTAGTTTCGTGCCGACACCGTTGGTTAGTATATCTGTTGCAGGTGACAGCTCTAGTTTATCCTCACTACGAACAGCCATACCAGCATCTTTGGCGATGTCCACTGCGGATCGATATGGCGAAAGAACCTGATGGCGTTTCATGCCATCTACGATCATGACGGGGTGGGCGCGGTAGATGTTGACGGTGTAGTTTGCTGCTCGATACTTAGTATCAAGCGCTGGCTCTATACGATCATGCTTGGCAAGAGTAATATTGGCCTGTTGCAACGTTTCGACAAGAGTCTCGGCTCGAGTCAAGACTACTCTTTTTTTACCTTGATCAAAAATCGTCACAAGTCGCTCATCATCCACGGCCTCAGTAGAATCAGCCCGTACCATATTGACACCCAAAAAAAGGCTCAACACCACAATCGCGCCAACTGCAATCCATACACGCCACACCAGTACATTCATCCGTAGAGTATGTATCATACTTATCTTTTAATTATATCACGAATCGTGCAAATTGTCACTAGCGAAATGTATCAGGCAAGCTAGCGCCACAGTGTGGCCATGGCTGCCAACCACGACGAACATAGAGCTCACGAGCTGCTTGATCCTGTACGGCTGGTGGTGCATCTGCTGGATCATAATATCCACCATAATTACCCCATGTACCATAGCCAAACTGATACGCGCCACGATATGATGGATTGCGTTTATTGGCATAATTGCCACCTGCTTCGCATGCACGCAGCTTGGCAAGTGCTGCTGCAAAATCACCACTAAAGCTTGATTTTGAACCTACTACAACCACTTCTTTTTCTGGCTGCTTTGTCACAACAGACTGAATTTCTTTGCGATCGATTTCTTGGCCGTTTTTCATAGTCACCTCGTAGGTAACAGTTTTTTCACCTTTGATACCTGGTGTCTGCACCTTGCGATAGCCAGCTGGCTGGTCTGCGTCTTGTATCTGCTCTGTCGAGAAGTCGACAGACTGCTGTTCGGTAATCGTCTGGACACCGTTGCGCCAGATTTCAACTGTCATGTCTGCAACTATTGGCTGATCTTTTGGTACTGAAAGCGTATCATCTGCACCAAGTGTCACCTTTTTCTCGCGGAGCAACTCACCGACCGTCTTTGACTGGGTATATACCATAGTTCGCTCACCGTACAGTACGAGTGCGACACCAGTTGCACGCTTAATGGCAAGTTTGCTACCAACACCGTCACTCAGTATGTCTACCGATGCTGTCAGTGTGAGTTCATCCTCATCACGAATATCTACTTTGGCATGGCGTGCAATATCGCGCGGCGTAGTGTATGGCGAAAGAACCTGATGGCGCTTCATGCCATCTACAATCATGACAGGGTGGGCACGGTAGATGTTGACGGTGTAGTTTTTGGTTGCAAATTCAGACCCAAGCGCTGGCTCAACTTTGTCGGACTCCGCCAAAGAGATGCCCGCTTGCCTGAGAGTATCGCCCACAGTACGAGCACTCGTAAGAACCACACGTTTTTCACCTTGATCATAGATAGTAATCACGTGTTCGCCTGCGTTAGACTGTTCGGATGCTGCTTGTACAGTCGTTACCAACCCAAAAAGTGCTGCCACCAATACAGCAAATATAGCCGCAATACGTAATGTAATCCTCCGATGTTGATGTGGTGTAGTGATTTGCATAAGTCTCTTGTCAGATTGTATTTTGTCTCCCAAAGGAGACAAAACCACCTATACTATAGTACCAATAGACCCTTCTCTAGACAAGAGTGCGTATGCTTCTGCAACAATAGGCTGTGTTGCTTGCGGTAGTTTTGATGCACTATGCCACTCGACAGCATATATTTCTAGTTTATGTGGCCAAATCTGTCTTTTTTGTGCCGAGTTTAGGCAACAAGCTATAATCTGCGCATCATAGCTGTTTTTCGTTACGTGCACCATACCTATCCGTCTGCAATCCTCCGCGTCCAGAACAATACTGAGCTCTTCGTACACCTCTCGAATAGCTGCCTCAATTGCTGATTCACCTTCTTCAATACCACCACCAGGTAGCGTCCAGCACCTATCACCGAGTGCGTTTTGTACTAGCAGTAGCTTGTTGTCCTCATCGACAAGTATAATCTTGGCACGCTGTTGATGGGTAATGGCGTTAAAAAGACGAAATGCGTTTTGTGCCAATGGACTTATAAAACATAGTACAGCATAATACATACGCCACATCATAGCTTTTCGAGTCGCGCGTATTCGATATTGAGCTTCTTTTGTGTGCCACTATCAAATTCAATTGTGACAGCCATACCATCAACATCGATTACTGTGCCTACCCCAAATTGGGTCGATTTAACTCTGTCACCATTGCTGAGCATTTCATCGCTATAAAAATCATCAAAGTTTGATGCCGCTGCATTCACCAAAGGACGAGTATTGTCTGCCGCTAGCCCCTCAACCTCACGCAAAAAGCGCGATGGCTCATTGTAACTGGTCTGCTGAAATAGCCTACGACTCGACGCATAACTCAGCCACAACTCCTCACGAGCACGAGTCATACCCACATAGCACAGTCGCCGCTCTTCTTCGATATCATCCGGCGTACCATCAAACACACGAGCATGGGGTAATATCCCCTCTTCCA